>NZ_JBFUFO010000024.1:0-117994 GCF_056403395.1 Variovorax sp. P2_H12
GGCGTGGCGTCAAGCTCGACTACGTGCTCGAGATCGACGTGCCCTTCTCCGACATCATCGAACGCATGAGCGGGCGCCGTTCACATCCGGCGTCGGGACGCACCTACCACCTGAAGTTCAATCCGCCGAAGACCGCGGGCAAGGACGACCTCACGGGCGAGGACCTGATCCAGCGCGAGGACGACAAGGAAGAGACCGTGCGCAAGCGGCTCGAGGTCTACAGCCAGCAGACGCGTCCGCTGGTCGACTACTACTCCGACTGGGCCAAGGCCGACCCGACTGCGGCGCCCAAATACCGCGCGATCAGCGGCGTCGGCAGCGTCGACGACATCACCCAGCGCGCGCTCGCCGCCCTGATCAGCTGATCAGGCCGGGCTGGAGCGCAGCCCGTAGGCCTTGCCGTCGACGAACAGGTACTCGACCCGCATCACGGCGTCGCCCTTCTCGTCCTTGGTGCCGAAACCGACGGCCGAGACGGTGGTCCCCGGCTGGATCTCGCGCACCTTCCAGGCCTCCATCCGCGTCAGCGGCGCCAGCTCGAGCTCCCACTGACGGTCCTTGCGGCGCGGCACCGTGGCCTTCGCCAGCAGGCCGGGGCCGTCGACCGGGGCGCTTTGCGCCGGCAATTCGCGTTTCGACAGGTCGCCGGGCGTCTTGAGGTCGGGCGGTACTTCGATCACCAGCTCGGCGTGCGGGTTCTGCCAGCGCGCGCTCACCACCTTGCCTTCCAGGTAGAGCGGCCGGTCCTGGTCGAAACTGCTCCATCCGTGGTGGGCCCAGGCGAACGGCATCGCTGCGGGCAGCGCTGCAACGGCGAACATCAGGCTGCGACGTTTCATGCAGGGGGCTCCTTTCGCTCAGTAGGCGATCCAGCGGCCGCAGAACACGACGGCCAGCCAGATCGCAGTGGACGACAACATCTGTATCCGCGCCAGCCAGTCAAGTTTCGCCAGCGAGCGGCGGCCGTGGAACCACAGCGCGTTGCAGCCGGCCACGAGCAACAGCCCCATCTTCACCAGAAACACGCGGTTGGCGAGCAGCTCTGCGGGCTGGGTGGCGAACATCAGAGATCCGCTGGCTGCCGCGAGCGCGAAGCCTGTCAGCGCGATGGTCAGCGACAGCCTGGCCAGCCCCATGATCGGCAAGGCGGCCACACGGCCGAACACCCGAACCTCGAGCGCCACCAGATTGCCCAGGAGCAGCGCGATGCCGACGATGTGCGCGACCTCGAGCGCCGGATAGGCCCAAGGAATCGTGCGCAGCGCGTCGAGCATGGGGTCAGGCGGCCGGGCCGCTCGCCAGCAGTTCGAGCATCAGCGCGATCCGCGCCTTGACCGGACTCAGCGCCCCGGCGTCGCGCAGGCGCTGGTCGGGTCTCGGCAGGATCCGCCCTTCGGCGCAGCGCGTCGCGCGCACCACCGCCACGCCCTCGGCCTGCGCCCGAAGCGCCGCGGCTTCCAGCGCGTGGTGCAGCGTGCCGTTGCCGGTCGCGGCCAGCACGATCCCCTGCACCGGCTCGACGGCGCCGCGCCGGCGCTCCTCGAGCAGCGCATCGACGAGGGTGCCGCGCGCTTCGGCGTGGCTCGCGAGGATCTCCACGCGGGGCCAGGTCGCCGCGCCCGCCATGCGATCGAAGACGGCTCGAGCGGCCGGGTCGCCTGCCGGCCAGCACCTGAGCAGGCGCACCGTGCCTTCCTCGACATAGGCCAGCGGGCCGGCATCGCCCGAATCGAAGGCATCGAGCCTGTAGGTATGGACCTTCCGGACCTCGAGGGCGCCGTGAACGGTCCCCGCGCAGACGGCGACCACGCCGCATGCGTGCGGCGTCGCGGCGACGACGATGGCATCGCGCAGGTTCTGTGGTCCGTCGGGTGCAAGGGCGCTGGCCGGCCGCATCGCGCAGGTCAGGACCACCGGCTTCGAAGGCGCCAGCACCGACTGGAGGAAGAACGCGGTTTCTTCCAGCGTGTCGGTCCCGTGCGTGATGACGATGCCCGCCACATCTCGCTCTGCGAGCCAGTGGGCGCAGCGCTGCGCCAGCGCCCGCCAGATGGCGACGCCCATGTCCTTGCTGTCGACCTGCGACACCTGCTCGGCCTCCAGCCCGATGCCAGCAGGAGCGTCGATGCCGTGCAGCAGATCGGCGACGCCGACCTCGCCGGCGGTGTAGCCGATGTTGTCGCTCGCAGTGCCGGCACGTCCGGCGATGGTGCCGCCGGTGCCCAGGACGATCACGCGGCGCTCACGGTTCACGGAGATGGGGTCCATGGCTTGCCAACTTTTCAAAACTGGTTAAAAATACAGGTACTGGACGTTTAGCCAGTACCCCGTCAGGAGTCACCATGCAGTTCGCAGTCAAGCTTACAGCCCGCCAGCAGCAGATTCTGGATCTGATCCAGAGCGCCATCGCACGCACCGGTGCGCCCCCCACGCGGGCCGAGATCGCCGCCGAACTGGGGTTCAAGTCGGCCAACGCAGCCGAAGAGCATCTCCAGGCGCTGGCGCGCAAGGGTGTCATCGAGCTCGTGAGCGGCACCTCGCGTGGCATCCGGCTCAAGGGCGACGCACTGCGCTCCCTCAACGAATCCCGCAACAACCAGTTCTCGCTCTCCCTGCCGGGCATGGCACAGCTGGCATTGCCGCTGATCGGCCGCGTCGCCGCCGGATCGCCGATCCTCGCCCAGGAACACGTCGACAAGACCTACTACGTCGAGAACACCCTCTTCCAGCGCCAACCCGACTACCTGCTCAAGGTGCGCGGCATGTCCATGCGCGACGCCGGAATCATGGACGGCGACCTGCTGGCGGTCCAGGCCACCAAGGAAGCCCGCAACGGCCAGATCGTCGTGGCGCGGCTGGGAGACGAAGTCACGGTCAAGCGCCTCAAGCGCAACAAGCAGGTCATCGAGCTGCACGCCGAGAACCCCGACTACCCCACGATCGTGGTCCAGCCCGGCGAGCCCTTCGAAATCGAAGGCCTGGCGGTCGGCCTGATCCGCAACACGATGCTGATGTAAGGGCCAGTTCCGCGCCTGCGGTCACGCATGCGCACCCGATCCGGCCGCAACAGGTGGCGGGCGTATGGCGCGAAGAGCCATCACCCTGTCGAGGCCGATGAAAGCAATCCTGCCTGTGTTCAACCTCTGATTTTTCTGGAGTTCACATGGGAATCGCTCTCCTCAGCATTGCTGATCTTCTGACGCCGCTGCAGTCGCTGGCCAACCGCTGGATGCCACGGCGCCGTCCGGGCCGCACGATGTCATCGGGCCTGCGCTACGTCGGCGTTCGTCCCAGCTGCGGGCTTCGCCAGGGCGCTCCGGCAGCTGCAGGTGCGCCGGCACGCCCCCTGCGCGTCGTCCGGACGGTCGATGCGCAACAGCCGGGCCGGGCCGCCGGTCGTGTGGTGATCTCGGGCCGCATGGCGGATGTGTGTGCGGAGCTCGACCGCCTGGTGGCGCTGGAGGCCGCCGAGGCCACGCCCCGGCCAGCCCACATGCACTGAGCCCGCCCGCGAGGCGGACGCCGGCGTCGAGCAGGCGCCGGCAATCCGGGCCGACGCAGCAGACAAGTCGAGATACGCCGACACAGCATCCCGGTCGTGCGAGGCACAATGGCACGCCATGAACATTGTGATCCTCGACGACTATCAGGATGCGGTGCGCAAGCTGAGCTGCGCCTCCAAGCTCGACGCCTATGCGGCCAAGGTCTACACCAACACGGTCAAGGGCATTGGCCAACTCTCGGTGCGCCTGAAGGACGCCGATGTGATCGTGTTGATCCGCGAGCGCACCCAGATCTCCAGGCAACTGATCGAGAAGCTGCCCAAGCTCAAGCTGATCTCGCAGACCGGCCGGGTCGGCAGCCATGTCGACGTCAACGCCTGCACCGAGCAGGGCATCGCCGTGGCCGAGGGCTCGGGCTCGCCACTTGCACCGGCCGAACTGACCTGGGCCCTGATCATGGCCGCGATGCGCCGGCTGCCGCAGTACATCAGCAACCTGAAACATGGCGCCTGGCAGCAGGCGGGCCTCAAATCGGCCTCGATGCCACCGAATTTCGGTCTCGGCTCGGTGCTCAAGGGCAAGACGCTGTGCATCTGGGGCTATGGGCGCATCGGCCAGTTGGTGGCGCGCTACGGCCAGGCATTCGGCATGCAGGTCGTGATCTGGGGCCGCGAACAGAGTTGTGCCAAGGCACGCTCCGACGGCTTCCAGGTGGCGTCCGACCGCGAGACCTTCTTTGCCGCGGCCGACGTGCTGTCGGTGCATCTGCGGCTGACCGACGAGACGCGGGGCCTGGTCACGCTCGAGGATCTCTCGCGCATGAAGCCGACCGCATTGTTCGTCAACACCTCGCGCGCCGAACTGGTCGAGCAGGATGCGCTGCTGGCGGCACTGAACCGCGGCCGCCCCGGGCTGGCGGCGATCGACGTCTTCGAGAGCGAGCCGCCGCTGCAGGGCCATGCGCTGCTGCGTCTCGAGAACTGCATCTGCACGCCGCACATCGGCTACGTCGAGCAGGACAGCTACGAGATGTACTTCGGCCAGGCTTTCGACAACGTCGTCAGCTTCATCAAGGGCAACCCCACCAACATCGTCAACCCCGGCGCGCTGCAGGTCCGCCGTTGAAGCGGCCTGCCCTGCCGGCTGCCCTGTGGGCCCTGCTGGCGGGCAATTTCGTGATCGGCACCGGCGTGATGGTGGTGCCCGGCACGCTCAACGAACTGAGCCAGTCCCTGCAGGTCAGCGCGGCCACGGCGGGTCAGTTGATCACCGCGGGTGCGATCGTGATGTGCCTGGGCGCCCCGCTGCTGGCGGCCGTGGTTGCGGGCTGGGACCGCCGCCTGCTGCTGGCCTGCACCATGCTGTGGTATGCCGCCGGCCACCTGCTGGCGACGCTGATGCCGAGCTTCGGCGGGCTGCTGCTGGTGCGCATGCTGACCGTCGTCGCGCCCGCGGTGTTCACCGCGCAGGCGGCCGCCTGCGCCGGCTTGCTGGTGCCACCCGAACAACGTGGCCGCGCCGTCACTTTCGTCTTTCTCGGCTGGTCGATGGCCTCGGTGCTGGGGCTTCCGATCGGTGCGCTGGTGGGTGGCCATTTCGGCTGGCGAGCCGCGTTCGGCCTGATCGCGGTGCTTTCGATCGCCAGTGCGGCCTGGGTCTGGCTCAAGTTGCCTTCGGGCATCCGCCCTGCCGCCCTGTCACGCGAAGCTTGGGGGCGCGTCTTCAGGAGCCCGCTGCTGATGGGCGTGGTCTCGGTGACCGCGTTGCAGGGAGCGGGCCAGTTCGTGCTGTTCAGCTACTTTGCGCCGGTCGTTCGGCAGAGCCTGGGCGCCAGCGCGACCCAGATGGGACTCATTTGGGCCTGGTTCGGCGTCTGCGGGCTCGTGGGCAACATGGTCGTGAGCCGCTACATCGACCGGATCGGTGCGCCGCGCATGGTTCTGGTCACGACCGTGCTGATCGCGTTGAGCCTGCTGCTGTGGCCGCTGGCGATCACCTTCGCGACGCTGGCGCTGGTCCTGATGCCTTGGGGCCTGGGTTGCTTCGCCACCAATTCGGCCCAGCAGGCGCGGCTGGTCTCGCTGTCGCCGGCGCTCGCGCCAGGCTCGGTGGCGCTGAACAGCTCCGGAATCTACATCGGCCAGGCGGTCGGCGCGGCTGCCGGCGGCTGGCTGCTGGCCCGCGACGCCGTCGCCTGGATGAACTGGGTCGGCCTCGCGACCGTGCTGCTCGCCCTCGCGCTGAGCGTGGCGGTGGACCGTGCGCAGCGCCGCACGCCGGCTTTCAGCGCTTGATGATCGGCCGTGGAGCGATCTCCGCCTCGGTGCTCGGATCGAACAGGTCGAAATCGATCACGTGAGGATCGCTGGAGGGCACCGGCGGCTTCGGCGGCTCGATCGGCGCCGGCATGGTCTCGTAGGCGGTCTTGTCGAAGGCGTCGAGGTCCATCTCGAGATCGGGCCGGAGGTACGGCGGGGCTGACTCGGCAGGGGCCGCGGACGGCACCTGCACACCCGGATCCAGCACGGTGTCGTCGTGCATGACGTGGTCGATCGAACCATAGATCGAGGGCGGCGGCACCGCACTTCCCACGGCCGCCGGGGGGGCCTCGACTTCGATCGGGGCCGTCACGGTCGGCGCTCCATCGCGCTCGATGGCGTCGGCAGAGGCATGGGGCTCGAATGCGGCAGGCGAGGCGCTGTCGGGGTCGATCACCTCCTTGGCCACCGAATACAGAAGCAGCAATTCCTGGTAAGCCGTGAGATCAAAGGCGCCGTCATCGTGGCTGCCGGGCTTGCGGAACACCAGTTCCTCGATCAAGGCCAGCGTGCCCGGCGCAGGCCACAGGGCCTCGATGCGCGCCAGCGTGCCGCGGTAGTGCTCCAGCCCCTTGCCGGCTTCGGTGAAATGCTCGAACGACGGGACATCGGCATTGAAGGCGTGCTCGAATTCGTCGGCCAGCCGTGCGTAGTCCTCCTTGCGATCGAGCGAATGGAAGATCCGCAGCAGATCGAGATAGGCGAGCGCGCTGGTGCCGGGATTGGCGGCAATGTGCTCGCGCAGCACGGCGACGGCCTGGTCGTGCTGGCCCAGCGAGAGAAAGAAGTCCGACTGCTGCTGGACGTCGAACAGTTCTTCGGTGTTCACCGGTCGCACCGGCGCACCCTCCGCCAGTTGTGCCGGATGGGGCAGCGGCGCGTGCGGGCCGCTGTCGAGGTCGTCGTTCTCGAGCGGCGCGAAAGGCGTCGGGCCGAAGGTCCTGGGAGGGGCCCCGCGTCGGGACCGTGGCGGGTCCGAATCCAGGTCCATGTCTTCGTCGAGCAGCCCGCCGTGCGGTTGCGGTCGCCGCGCGGCATCGGCGGCTCCCGCCGCGGCATCGCCCCACCAGGCCGGCGCCGTGGCCCGGCGGGCCAGGCGCCACAGCATGAACATGCCGATCAGCGCCAGCAGCAGCAGGGCAACCAGGGCATAGACCAGCGGATTGGCGTAGCGGCTCTCGCGCGCCTGGGCGAGTTCGCCGCGCAGTTCAAGCAGGGCTCGCTGGTTTTGTGCGGCCTGCTCGCGCAGCGCGGCCAGCGTGGCATCCATGTCCTTTGTGCGCTTGGCCTCGCGTTGCGCTTCCTCGGCGGCAGCGGGATCGAGCGCGCTCCAGAGCGCAGCCGCGGCCGCGCGGCGCACCGGATCGGGGGCATCGGGCAGGCTCAGTTCGGGCGTCGCCTTGAGGCTGCCGCTCGGCGCGGGCGCAGGCTCCAGGGCGTCCACCTGCAGCCGGGACCCGCCTGTAGCGGCCTGCCGCTTGGGCTCGGGGACGGCCACCGGGGGTGCGGCGCGCGGGGTCGCGGGAGCCGCGGCCACCGGCACCACCGCGGTTCGCCTCGGCGGGGGAACGGCATCCGTGGCAGGCGCACGACGCGGCGCCGGCGCCGCATCGGCGGCGGCGGACTGCGCGCGCGGCGCCGATGGGCTGCTGCGCCGCACGGCAGGCGCTCCGACGCCGTCGGATCCCGGCAACCCGCCTTCCCCCGCGGCACGGCGCGCGGGGGCCCGTGGCGCCGGCTGCGTGGGCGCGGGAGCGGCATCGGAAAAGCTCTGCGGACTGCGCGACACCACCGCTGGCGTCACGGCCCCGACCGGCACATCGGCCAGCAGCACGTAGTTGCGCGTGGACTTCACATCGCAGCCGGCCCGCACGTTCACCGTGACCACGGGTTCCTCGATCGGACCGGTGGAGCGAACACGCATTCTGGCGCCGGCAGCGGCCGAACCCGGCTCGAGCGATACAGTCACACGCCGGTCCGGGATCGCGGCGTCGCCCTGCAGCATCTCGGCCTCGAGACACAGGGAGCCGCCGGCTTCCGCGGCATCGAGCGAAAGCGGAATCACCACGTCCATCGGCTTGCCGATCCAGACAGCCCCTTGAGGGCGACCGATCGTCAAGGCGGAGGATTCAAGAGCGAGGCTCAAAATGAGCAGGCTCGCCGCACGGCGTGGGAATTGCAAAATGAGCTGGGAATGGCAATCGAAAGTTGACACATTCTGACACGAGGGTCAGGGCGGATCATTCATCAAGAGACAATTATCAAATGATTACTGTGAACTATTCCAATGTTGGCGTCATCGGCGCCGGCGCCATGGGCCGAGGCATCGCCCAGATTGCGGCGCAGGCCGGAAGCCGGGTCCTGCTGCTCGACAGCTTCGAAGGTGCCGCGGCCCGCGGACGCGACGCCATCCTCGCCCAGTGGCAGAAGCAGCACGAGAAAGGCAAGCTCGATGCCGCCGGCCGCGACGCCCTCGCCGCCCGCGTGCAGGCGGTCGAATCGGTGCAGGCGCTCGCCGCCTGCGACCTGGTCATCGAAGCCGTGGTCGAGGACCTGGAAGTCAAGCGCCAGCTGTTCCGCGAACTCGAAGCCGTGGTCTCGCCCGCGGCGACGCTGGCCACCAACACCTCCTCGCTGTCGGTCACCGCGATCGCGACGGCCCTGAAGCTGCCGGGGCGGATGGCCGGTTTTCACTTCTTCAATCCGGTGCCGCTGATGAAGGTGGTCGAGGTGGTGGCCGGCTTCAAGACCGAGCCCGAGGTCTGCCGGCAACTGGCCGGCTATGCCACGCAGATGGGTCACAGCGCCGTGCAGGCCAAGGACACGCCCGGATTCATCGTCAACCACGCGGGGCGCGGCTATGGCACCGAGGCGCTGCGCATCGCCGGCGAAGGCGTGGCCGACTTCGCGACCATCGACCGCATCCTGCGCGACCAGGCCGGCTTCAGGCTCGGCCCCTTCGAACTGCTGGACCTGACCGCGCTCGACGTCTCGCATCCGGTGATGGAATCGATCTACCGCCAGTACTACGAGGAGCCGCGCTTCCGGCCCAGCGTCATCACGGCGCAGCGGCTGGCCGCGGGTGCGCTGGGCCGCAAGTCGGGCGAGGGCTTTTATCGCTATCCCGATGGCGAGATGCAGAAGCCGCCCGAGCCGCCGGTTCCGGTGGTCGGGACGATGCCGCCGGTCTGGGTCTCGCCGCGCGCGGCCCGGCGCCCCGAACTGCTGCGGCTGGTGCACGCGCTGGGCGCGCAGCTCGAGAGCGGCGCCACGCCATCGGACGCCGCGCTGATCCTGGTCGCGCCGCTCGGCTTCGACGTCACCACGGTGGCCGCAGTGGAACGGCTCGACGCCACCCGCACGGTCGGCATCGACCTGATGGTGGACGACGCAGCCACCAAGCGCCGCGTGCTGGCCACCAACCCGGCGACCCGGCGCGACATGCGCGACGCGGCGCATGCCCTCTTCGCCAGCGACGGCAAGGCCGTCAGCGTGATCCGCGACAGCGGCGGCTTCGTCACCCAGCGCGTGGTGGCGACCATCGTGAACATCGCCTCCGACATGTGCCAGCAGGGCGTCTGCTCGCCGGCCGACCTCGAGCTCGCGGTCCGGCTCGGCCTCGGCTACCCGCAAGGTCCGCTGGCCATGGGGGACCTGTATGGTCCGACCAACATGCTGGAGGTCCTGTTCAACCTGCAGACCGTCTACGGCGATCCGCGCTATCGCCCGAGCCCGTGGCTGCGCCGCCGTGGCGCCCTCGGACTGAGCCTCACCCACCAGGAAGAGTAAGCACACCATGAGCGCAGAACTGAAAAGCACCAGCGAAGGGGGCACCATGGTGCTCACGATCTCCAATCCCGCGCAGCGCAATGCGCTGGGCCCCGAGATCTACGCCGCCGGCGTCGAGGCGCTCAACGGCGCCGAGAGCAGCCAGGAGATCAAGAGCGTCGTCATCGTCGGCGAAGGCAAGTGGTTCTGTGCCGGCGGCTCGCTGCAGCGGCTGTCGGCGAACCGCGATCGCGAACCCTCGGTGCAGGCCGAGAACATCGAAGCGCTCCACGCCTGGATCGACTCGATCCGCGCCTTTCCGAAGCCGGTCATCGCGGCGGTCGAGGGCGCCGCCGCCGGCGCCGGCTTCTCGCTGGCGCTGGCCTGCGACTTCGTGGTGTCCGCGCGCGATGCGGTGTTTGCCGCCTCCTACAGCAACGTGGGGCTCTCGCCGGACGGCGGAATGAGCTGGCACCTGGCGCGGGCGCTGCCGCGCCAGCTCGCGAGCGAATGGCTGATGCTGGGCGAGCGGCTGGAGCCGGCGCGCCTGCATGCGCTGGGCGTGGTCAACCAGCTCACCGAGAACGGCCAGGCGCTGGCCGCCGCGCTGGCACTGGCCGAGAAGCTCAACGCGCGGGCACCGAACGCGCTGGCCAGCATCAAGGAATTGCTGAGCGACGCGCGCGGCGCGACGCTGGTTTCCCAACTGTCCCAGGAGCGCGACCACTTCGTGCGCAACCTCCATCACGCCAACGCGGGCATCGGCATCGCGGCCTTCCTTGCCAAGGAGACGCCGCGCTACGAATGACCCCGCGTCGCTCTCGTGACACCCCCTCGCCTTTCAGTCACCGACAGGACAGCCCATGGACGACCCCATTCTTACCATCGAAGAACGTGAAGCGATCAACAGTGGTCGCTGGTTTTCTTCCCTCTCACCCTCACTGCGCCACGACATCCTCCGATGTGCATTCGTCAAACGCTTCAAGGACGGCGAGCTGATCGCCGCTCGCGGAGATCCGCCCGAACAGTGGATCGCCTGCGCGAAGGGCGCGGTGCGCGTGAGCTCGACCGCGGTGTCGGGCAAGCAGGTGACGCTGACCTACGTGGAGCCGGGCATCTGGTTCGGCGACGTGGCGATGTTCGACGGCGACCGGCGCACGCACGATGCGTACGCGCATGGCGATTCCACGATCCTGTGCGTGGCGCGTGCCGATTTCCAGAAGATCCTGTCGAACCACGTCGAGCTCTACGAGGCGCTGATGCGGCTGCAGGCGCGGCGCATCCGGCAGCTGTTCGGCCTGGTCGAGGATCTCAACACCCTGCCCCTGCGCGCGCGGCTGGCCAAGCAACTGATCCACCTGGTTCGCAGCTACGGCGTGCCGAACCTGGCGGACGGCAGCCAGATGCGCATCGGGCTGCACCTGGCGCAGGAGGAACTGGCCCAGTTGCTGGGCGCCTCGCGCCAGCGCGTGAACCAGGAACTCAAGGCCATGGAGCGCGAGGAAGCGATCCGCATCGAACCGGCCGGACTGGTGGTGCTGGACCGTGTCGCCCTGATGCGTATTTCCGAAGCCGACGAACAACAATAGATCTCGAGCCATGACCCAGGACTTCGACAATTTCGTCGGCACGCGTGCCGTCTCGCAACAACACCTCGTCGACGTCGAGGCCCTCACCGCCTGGCTTGAGAAGAACCTGGACGGGTTCAAGGGCCCGCTCACGGTCGAGATGTTCAAGGGCGGCCAGTCCAATCCGACCTACAAGCTCGTCACGCCTTCGCAAAGCTACGTGATGCGCGCCAAGCCGGGCCCGGTCGCCAAGCTGCTGCCTTCGGCGCATGCGGTCGAGCGCGAGTTCAAGGTCATGCGCGGCCTGGCCGGCACCGATGTGCCGGTGCCGCGGATGTACTGCCTGTGCGAGGACGAGAGCATCATCGGCCGCGCCTTCTACGTGATGGAATTCATGGCCGGCCGCGTGCTCTGGGACCAATCCCTGCCCGGCATGGACAATGCCACCCGCGCGGCCATCTACGACGAGATGAACCGCGTCATCGCGGCGCTGCACAGCGTGAAGTTCGCCGAGCGCGGCCTGGCCGACTACGGCAAGCCCGGCAACTATTTCGAGCGCCAGATCGGCCGCTGGAGCAAGCAGTTCGTCGCCTCTGTGACGCAGCCGATCCCCGAGATGGACCGACTGATGGAATGGCTGCCGGCGAATATTCCGGCCAGCGCCCGCGACGAGACGATGAGCTCGATCGTGCACGGCGACTTCCGCCTCGACAACCTGATGTTCCACGCCACCGAGCCGCGCGCCATCGCGGTGCTGGACTGGGAGCTGTCGACGCTGGGCCATCCGCTGGCCGACTTCAGCTACCACTGCATGTCGTGGCACATCCCGCAGGGCACCTTCCGCGGCATCGGCGGCGTCGACCTGAAGAGCCTCGGCATCCCGACCGAGAGCGAGTACATCCGGCGCTACTGCGACCGCACGGGCCTCACGACCCCCGAGGCGCTGGCGCCCGACTGGAATTTCTACCTGGCCTACAACCTGTTTCGCATCGCCGCGATCCTGCAGGGCATCGCCAAGCGGGTCGAGGCCGGTACCGCATCGAGCGAGCAAGCCGTGGCCTCGGGCCGCGGGGCGCGGCCGATGGCCGAGATGGCCTGGCAGTTCGCCCAGAAAGCGTGACCCGCGCGGCGGCGCCCCCCAACCCAATTACCCACCTGGAGACGACATGGACTTCGACTACTCGGCCAAAACCAAAGAGCTGCAAAAGCGCGTCAGCGCTTTCATGGACGACCACATCTACCCCGCGGAGGCCGCGTACGCGGCCGAGCTGGCGGCCAACACCGCGGCCGGCAAGCGCTGGACCGCGCTCGACACGGTCGAGAAGGTCAAGGCCAAGGCCAAGGCGCAGGGTCTGTGGAACCTGTTCCTGCCGGTCGACAGCGCCGCCGCCTCGGGCTACGAGGGTGCCGGCCTGACCAACCAGGAATACGCGCCGCTGGCCGAGATCATGGGCCGCGTGCCATGGGCCAGCGAGGCGTTCAACTGCTCGGCGCCGGACACCGGCAACATGGAAACCATCGCACGCTACGGCTCGGAAGAGATCAAGGCGCGCTGGCTCAAGCCGCTGCTCGAGGGCGAGATCCGCTCGGCCTTCGCCATGACCGAACCCGACGTGGCCTCCAGCGACGCGACCAACATCTCGACCCGCATCGAGCGCCAGGGCGACGAGTACGTCATCAACGGCCGCAAATGGTGGATCTCCGGCGCCGCCGACCCGCGCTGCAAGGTCTTCATCACGATGGGCAAGTCGGAACCCGACGCGCCCAAGCATTCACAGCAGAGCATGGTGATCGTGCCGGCCGACGCCAAGGGCATCAAGATCATCCGCCCGCTCAACGTGATGGGCTATGACGACGCGCCGCACGGCCACGTCGAGATGGTGTTCGAGAACGTCCGCGTGCCGGTCGGCAACATCCTGCTCGGCGAGGGCCGCGGCTTCGAAATAGCCCAGGGCCGCCTCGGCCCGGGACGCATCCACCACTGCATGCGCCTGATCGGCCTGGCCGAGCGCGCGCTCGAGCTGATGTGCAAGCGCGCCTCCTCGCGCGTGGCCTTCGGCAAGACCGTCGCCTCGCAGACCGTGACGCAGGAACGCATCGCCGAAGCGCGCTGCAAGATCGACATGGCGCGCCTGCTCACGCTCAAGGCCGCCTGGCTGATGGACGTGGCGGGCAACAAGGTCGCCAAGACCGAGATCGCGATGATCAAGGTAGTGGCTCCGAACATGGCCTGCCAGGTGATCGACTGGGCGATGCAGGTGCATGGCGGCGGCGGCATGTGCGACGACTTCCCGCTCGCCTACGCCTACGCGGGCGCCCGCACGCTGCGCTTCGCCGACGGCCCGGACGAGGTGCACCGCAATGCGATCGCCAAGTGGGAGCTGGGCAAGTACGCGCCGGCCAAGGCAGGCGACGAAGCCATGCCTGTCACCCGGTTCTGATCGGGCTGCACTGAATCGAGCCGCCGCACCCACGGGTGTCGGCGGCTTTTTTACAGCTTTTTCTGCAGGAACATCGCCGAGCCGAAGGCCGGATCCAGCTGGTAGCTGGCAAAACCCTCGCGCTCGTAGGCCCGCAGCGCGCTGCGGTTGCCCGACAGCACCTCGAGCGTGAGCTTGCAGGCGCCGCGGGCGCGGGCCTCGGCCTCGACGCGCGCCAGCATGCGTTGCGCCACCCTTCGGCCGCGGTGGCTGGCCAGCACAACCACGTCGTGCACATTGACCAGCGGCCGGCAGGCGAAGGTCGAGAAGCCCTCGATGCAGTTGACCAGCCCGACCGGCCGCTCGCCGTCGTAGGCCAGCACGCTGAAAGCCTGGGGTCGTGCCGCCAGGGCCTCGGGCAGGCCGGCCAGTACTTCCGGCGCCAGCGCCGCGCCGCCGCCGGCCGGGTCGCGTGCATAGGCGTCCAGCAGGGAGACCACCGCGTGCGCATGCGCGGGGTCCCGGTAGTCGGCCAGCACCAGGTCGATGGCAGGGGCGAGATTCGGGCTCGAGCTCATGCCACTCGCGCCTCAGGCCGGCTTCAAGGTGGCGGCGATACGGCTGGCCCAGGCCTCGGCCTGCGCCGCATCGCGCGCTTCGACCATCACGCGCAACAGCGGCTCGGTGCCGCTGGCGCGGATCAACACACGGCCGGTGTCGCCGAGGGCGGCCTCCGCGCGTTCACTCTCGGCCGCCAGCGCGGCGTTGGCCTTCCAGTCCTGCCCCTCGGCCAGACGGACATTGATGAGGGTCTGCGGAAACAGGGTGACGCCGGCCAGCAGCTCATCCACGCGCCGGCCGCTGCGCACGCAGGCCTGCAGCACCTGGAGCGCGCTCACGATGCCGTCGCCGGTCGTGTGGCGGTCGAGCGCGAGCAGGTGACCCGAGCCCTCGCCACCGAGCAGCCAGCGACGCTTCTCGAGCTCTTCGAGCACATAGCGGTCGCCCACCTTGGCCCGCACGAACTCGATGCCCTGCTCCTTCAGTGCCACCTCGATCGCCTTGTTGGTCATCAGCGTACCGACCACGCCCGCAGGTTTCTCGCCGCGCGCGATGCGCTCCCTCACCATCAGGTAGAGCAGCTCGTCGCCGTTGAAGAGGCGCCCGCTGGCATCCACCAGCTGCAGCCGATCGGCATCGCCATCGAGCGCGATGCCGTAGTGCGCACCCTGCGCCCGCACCGCATCGATCAGTGCCTGCGGGTGGGTGGCGCCGAAGCCCTTGTTGATGTTGAGCCCGTCGGGCGCGCAGCCGATGCTGACCACGTCAGCGCCCAGTTCATGGAACACCTGTGGCGCCACCTGGTAGGCAGCGCCATGGGCGCCGTCGACCACCAGCTTCAGGCCACGCAGCGTGAGGTCGTAGGCGAAGGTGCTCTTGCAGAATTCGGTGTAGCGCCCGGGCGCGTCATTGAGCCGGCGCGCCTTGCCGAGCTGGGCCGAGTCGGCCCAGGCGGGCGCTTCCTCGAGCGCCGCCTCGACCGCCAGTTCCCACTCGTCGCTGAGCTTGGTGCCCTGGGCGCTGAAGAACTTGATGCCGTTGTCGGGAAAGGCGTTGTGGCTGGCGCTGATCACCACGCCCAAGCTGGCGCGCTGCGCGCGCGTCAGGTAGGCGACGCCGGGCGTGGGCAGTGGCCCGAGCAACACCACGTCGACGCCGGCCGAATTGAATCCGGACTCGAGCGCCGACTCGAGCATGTAGCCCGAGATGCGCGTGTCCTTGCCGATCAGCACCGTGGGACGCGCCTCGGTCTTCTTGAGCACGCGGCCGACCGCATGAGCGAGTCGCAACACGAAATCCGGCGTGATCGGCGGTTGGCCCACCGTGCCGCGGATGCCATCGGTGCCGAAATATCTTCTCGTCATTGCTGTTGATCCTCTGTTTGTTGTTCCTGCCTCATCGCCCGCCATACGGCCAGCGCGGCGACGGTCTCGCGCACATCGTGCACGCGCACGATCGCGGCGCCCCGTTCGACCGCCATCAGGGCTGCGGCCACGCTGGGCACCATGCGTTCGCTCGCCCGCTCGATGCCGGTCACCGCGCCGAGCGAGGACTTGCGCGACCAGCCGGCCAGCAGGGGCCAGCCCGCGACAAGCAACTCCCGCTGACGCTCCAGCAGTGCGAAATTCTGTTCGACGGTCTTGCCGAAGCCGATGCCCGGGTCGAGCACGATGCGCGATGCGTCGACCTTCAGCGCCAGCAAGGCCTCGGCCTGCTGCTCGAGAAAGGCGCGTACCACGGGGACCACGTCGCCTTCCATCGGCGTCGCCTGCATCGTCTGCGGATCGCGGTGCATGTGCATCAGGCAGATTCCGCAGGCGGGATGCGCCGCCACCGCCTGCATCGCGCCAGGCTGCCGCAGCGCCCAGACGTCGTTGACGATGTCGGCGCCCAGCGCCAGCACCGCACGCATCACTTCGGGCTTGTAGGTGTCGACCGAGACCGGCACCCGCAGCGTCAGCGCTTCGCGCACCACCGGCAGCACCCGCGCCAGCTCGGCGTCGAGCGGCACCGCCGGACTGCCGGGCCGGGTCGACTCGCCGCCGATGTCCAGGATGTCGGCGCCCTCCTCGACCAGCCGAATGCAGTGCGCGACTGCGGCCTGGGTCGATGCGTGCGCACCGCCGTCGGAAAAGGAATCGGGCGTGACGTTGACGATACCCATCACCTGCGGCCGTGCCAGATCGATGGCGAAGCGCGAAGTGCGCCAGACGCCTCGGCTCATAGGGTGAGCTCCGTGCTGCGCGCTGCGGTGCGAGCTTGCTTGGGAGCGGCCCGGCGCGGCGCTCATGCCTTGCACCCGGCCAAAAAAAACGGGGCCAGTGGCCCCGTTGATTGCCAGAGCATCATGCTCAGGCGGCGGTCGGTGCCGGGTCGGGATTCACCGCCGGCGTGCCGCCGCTTCCACCGCTGCCCGAAGGCGGAATGCGCGGCGTCCAGTCCTTGGGCGGACGCGGTGCGCGGCCGGCCATGATGTCGTCGAGTTGCTCGGAGTCGATGGTCTCCCACTCGAGCAGGGCCTTGGCCATCGAATGCATCTTGTCGCTGTTCTCCTCGATCAGGCGGCGCGCCAGGGCGTACTGCTCGTCGATGATGCGGCGCACTTCGGCATCGACCTTCTGCATGGTCGACTCGCTCATGTTGGTGGTCTTGGTGACCGAGCGGCCGAGGAACACCTCGCCCTCGTTCTCGGCGTAGACCATCGGGCCCAGCGATTCGGTCATGCCGTAGCGCATCACCATGTCGCGGGCGATCTGGGTCGCACGCTCGAAGTCGTTGCTGGCGCCGGTGGTCATCTGGTGCATGAACACCTCTTCGGCGATACGGCCGCCGAACAGCATGCTGATCTGGTTCAGCATGTACTCGCGGTCGTAGCTGTAGCGGTCTTGCGCCGGCAGGCTCATGGTCACGCCCAGCGCACGGCCGCGCGGGATGATCGTCACCTTGTGCACCGGATCGCACTTGGGCAGCAGCTTGCCGATGAGCGCGTGGCCGGACTCGTGGTAGGCCGTGTTGCGGCGCTCTTCCTCGGGCATCACCATGCTCTTGCGCTCGGGGCCCATGAAGATCTTGTCCTTGGCCTTCTCGAAGTCCTGCATCTCGACCACGCGTGCATTGCGGCGCGCGGCCATCAATGCGGCCTCGTTGCAGAGATTGGCCAGGTCGGCGCCCGACATGCCGGGCGTGCCGCGCGCGATGACGCTGGGGTTCACGTCCTGGCCCAGCGGCACCTTGCGCATGTGGACATTGAGGATCTGCTCGCGGCCGCGGATGTCGGGCAGCGTCACGTAGACCTGGCGGTCGAAGCGACCCGGGCGCAGCAGCGCGGCGTCGAGGATGTCGGGACGGTTGGTCGCGGCCACCACGATCACGCCGAGGTTGGTCTCGAAGCCGTCCATCTCGACCAGCATCTGGTTCAGGGTCTGCTCGCGCTCGTCGTTGCCGCCGCCCAGGCCGGCACCGCGCTGGCGGCCGACGGCGTCGATTTCATCGATGAAGATGATGCACGGGGCGTTCTTCTTGGCGTTCTCGAACATGTCGCGCACGCGGGCCGCGCCCACGCCGACGAACATCTCGACGAAATCGGAGCCCGAGATCGAGAAGAACGGCACCTTGGCCTCGCCCGCGATGCTCTTGGCCAGCAGGGTCTTGCCGGTGCCCGGGGGGCCGACCAGCAGCAGGCCGCGCGGAATGCGGCCACCGAGCTTCTGGAACTTGGCCGGGTCCTTGAGGAAGTCGACCACCTCCTTGACCTCTTCCTTGGCCTCGTCGCAGCCCGCGACGTCGGCGAAGGTGACCTGGTTGCTGTTCTCGTCAAGCATCCGGGCCTTGCTCTTGCCGAAGCTGAAGGCGCCGCCCTTGCCGCCGCCCTGCATCTGGCGCATGAAATAGACCCAGACGCCGATCAGCAGCAGCATCGGGCCCCAGCTGACCAGCAGCGTCATGAGGAGCGAGCCCTCTTCGCGCGGCTTGACGTCGAACTTGACGTTGTTGGCGATCAGGTCGCCGACCAGGCCGCGGTCGAGGTAGGTGGCGGTGGTGCGGATCTTCCGGTCGTCATTGGTGATCGCGACGATCTCGCTGCCACCCTGACCTTCCTGGATCGTCGCGCTCTTGATGCGGTTGCCGCGAACTTCCTCGAGGAAGTCGCTGTAGCCGATGTTGCCGGCTCCGGCCACGCCGCGGGTGTCGAACTGCTTGAACACAGTGAACAACACCATCGCGATGACGAGCCAAACGGCAACTTTGGAAAACCACTGATTGTTCAAACGAAGCTCCAGTCGGGGGCGCGCAAAAAATAAAAACCAAAAAGCGCACTGTGGGCGGCAATTGGTGCCTATTTTAGGCTTTTCAACCTGCGAAAACCCGTGAATCCCCCTAGAGCAGCCATGGCGCGGGAGCGGTTTTTGACACGTATCAATTGGTATCCAGACTCTTGAGGCCGATGCCGACCATGAAGGTCTCGGACGATTTGTCGCGCGAAGCCTTGGGTTTGATGGGCTTCACAGTGCGGAAATTGTCCTTGAAGAGCCGAGTGAGCTCCGCGTAGCCGCTGCCATGGAACAGTTTTGCGACCAGTGCGCCCTCGGGTTTCATGTAGTGGCGGGCGAAGTCGATCGCCAGCTCGATCAGGTGGGCGATGCGCGCCGTGTCCGCCGAGGCGATTCCCGACAGGTTGGGCGCCATGTCCGAGACCACGACGTCGGCCAGCCGGCCGCCCAGGGCGGTGGCGAGCCGCTCCAGCACCTCGGCTTCGCGGAAGTCGCCCTGCAGGAAGGTGACCCCCTCGATCGGCTCCATCGGCAGGATGTCGAGCGCGATGATGGTGCCGGCCAGCTCGCCCGAAGCCGCCCCGGCGGGCGACATCCGCCGCCGCACGTACTGGCTCCAGGCGCCGGGCGTGGAGCCCAGGTCGACCACCAGGTGGCCCGGACGGATCAGTCCCAGCGTCTCGTCGATCTCCTTGAGTTTGTAGGCGGCCCGGGCGCGGTAACCCTCCCGATTGGCCAGTTTGACGTAGGGATCGTTGAGGTGATCGTGCAGCCACGCCTTGTTGAGCTTCTTGGCTTTTGGTTTTGGATTCATTGACACTCGATAATACGGGGATGCCCGCCATACAACTTACCCCTGCGCAGCGCAAGGTGCACCGCTCCGAAGCGCACCATCTGGACCCGATCGTGATGATCGGCGGCGACGGGCTGACACCGGCCGTCAAGAAGGAGGCCGACGCCGCGCTCAAGGCCCACGGCCTGATCAAGGTGCGCGTCTTCTCCGACGATCGCGCCGCGCGCGAAGCGATGCTCCAGACCCTGTCCGACGAACTCGACGCTGCGCCGATCCAGCACATCGGCAAGCTGCTGGTGCTCTGGCGGCCGATTCCCGAGAAGGAGCGCGCGATCGACGAGGACCGGATGCCCGGCCCGCGCGACGTCAAGGTCATCAAGTACAGCAAGCGCGCCGGCCAGCGGCCCGAGATCAAGACCCTGCGCGTGCTCGGCAACCAGCGGCTCACGCCAGGGGGCACCATCAAGCGCGCCAAGGCCAAGCGGCCGCTCTCGGCCAAGAAGCGGAACCAGGCAGACTGAGGATGCCGAGCGAGACAGCGAGCCAGCCGCGGCGGCACATCCTGTGCATGAAATGGGGCACCAAGTACGGGCCCGACTACGTCAACCGCCTCTATGCGATGGTGCGGCGCCATCTGAAGGGCGACTTCAGCTTCGTCTGCCTGACCGATGACCCCCACGGCATCCGCAGCGAGGTACAGTGCTTCCCGATTCCGCCGCTGGACCTGGAACTGGCGCCGGGCCAGCCGGACCGGGCCTGGAAGAAGCTGACCACCTTCGAGGCCGACCTGTACGGACTGCGCGGTACCGCGCTGTTCGTCGACCTCGACGTGGTGGTGGTCGGCAGCCTCGACGCCTTCTTCGAGCAGCCGGGCGAATTCCTCATCATCCACGACTACGAGCGCCCCTGGCGGCGCCGGCGCATCACCGGGAATTCCTCGGTGTACCGCTTCGAGATCGGTGCGCACCCCGACGTTCTGGCGCACTTTCGCCAGAACATGGACGCGGTGCAGGCCGAACACCGCAACGAGCAGGCCTACCTGTCGGATTTCATGCATCGCAAGGGCAAGCTCGCCTACTGGCCCGAGGCCTGGTGCCCGAGCTTCAAGTACCACGGGATCCCGACCTGGCCGACCAACTACTGGCGCGAACCCTTCGTGCCGGAAGGCGCAAGGATCATGGTCTTTCACGGGGAATGCAATCCGCCCGACGCCCTGGCCGGACGGCGCAACCGGCGCTTCCGGTTCATCCGGCCGGCGCGCTGGATCACCAGCTTCTGGAAGGCCTGATCAGGCCGATCGGCGACCCAGGCGCCACAGCAGGGCGCCGGCGCAGAGCCACTGGCCCAGGTACATCGCGCTGCCCAGCGAGTGCCAGAGCTTGAGGTTCTCGCGCGCCAGGATGTGGGGCGCGACCGCGTACTGTTGCAGCAGTGCCAGCAGCAGCGCGGTGATGACGAGGCCGATCGCGGTGCGCGCCGGCCCTTCGATGCGCTCGCCGGCCTGCGCGCGGAAATGCACCAGCAGCACCAGCCCGCAGGCCAGCGCGACCCAGGTCTGGGCCGCGAACAGCTGGCCGGCAAAGTTGCCCGCCACGGCCGGATTGCCGAGCCGCGCGAACAGCATCGGCACCACCAGAAAGCCGATGGTCGAGAGGCTGCCCCACCAGAAAGCGGCGACGAGCAGGGCGATGCGGTCCTTCATGCGTCGCGCAGGCCCGCTCAGAGGTAGCTGACGCCGACGATCTCGTAGCGCTTCACGCCGCCGGGCGCCTGCACCTCGGCCGTGTCGCCCTCTTCCTTGCCGATCAGCGCGCGCGCGATGGGGCTGGAGACGTTGACGAGGCCCAGCTTGAGGTCGGCTTCGTCCTCGCCGACGATCTGGTACTTGACGGCCTCGCCGGTCTTCTCGTCCTCGAGTTCGACCGTCGAGCCGAACACCACCCTGCCGCCGGCGTCGAGCCCGGTCGGATCGATGATCTGGGCCGCCGACAGCTTGCCTTCGATGTCCTGGATGCGGCCTTCGATGAAGCCCTGGCGGTCCTTGGCCGCCTCGTACTCGGCGTTCTCGCTGAGGTCGCCCTGGGCGCGCGCCTCGGCGATCGAGTTGATGACCCACGGGCGGTCCACCGTCTTGAGCCGTTGCAGTTCTTCGCGCAACTTCTCTGCGCCGCGCTTGGTGATGGGGATGGTTGCCATTTCGTTGCTCCAGAAAGCGAAACCGCCGAACGCTGCCGTTCGGCGGTCGAAGGGAGAAAAAAAGTTCAGACGAGCGTGCGTCCGGTCAGCCGGCTCAGGATCGCGAGCGGGCTCGAATCGGGATTGTATTGCCTCGCAGCGGGCAGATGAAGGGTCTGCTCGAGCATGTACTGGCCCGACATCACCGCGTGCGGGGTCTGGTCCGAGAAGCAGACCCACACCGATCCGGCCGGAAACGGCACGGTTTGCTGCTCGCTGTTTTCCTGGTAGTCCAGGTCGGACTTCATGCTGTCGTGCAACTGCAGCATCAGGTGGTCGTATTCGCTGCGCAGCGACTTGGTCACGCGCAGCGTGCGAAGCATCCTGGCCTGCCAGCGCGAGTAGGGCTTGGCGCGCGGCAGGAAGCGCCTGGCGACCGTTTCGAAGGGCTCGCCGACCCGCCAGACACGCGGAGCGCCCTGCGGATTCACGTTGGTGAACACGCGCAGGATGCGCTCGCCGTAGTTGGGCCGCGAAGGAAAGGAGTCGACATGCAGTCGGCGATCGTCGGCGCGCCATGACTGGACCCGCGTCTCGACCTGCGCCGGCCGGTAGCTGGTCGGCGCCAGCCGCAGCGCCGGCACGTAATGAGGGAGCAGCCCGTGAATCAGCTGCTGCGCCTGGGTGCGGAAGCGTCCGACCATCTCCGCCACCGCGCGCTGCCGGGCCTCGTCGCCCGCCACGCCCTTGAGGCGCCCATTGGCATCGAGGCTGATGTTGCGAACGTCGGGCGACAGCACCGTGGGCGACAACAAGGCCTGTTCCTCGGGCAGCAGGTCGAAACCCAGCCGCGGAAAGTACAGCACCTTGCCGGCCTCGAGCGCCGCGATCCACGCCTCGTTCGGCGTGGCGGCGCTCCAGTCCTCGAGGCCGAGCTCGACCAGCTGCGTTTCCATGGCGGGTACTCAGGCGTTCGCCAGCTGCTCGTGCATCTCCTGGATGGAGATGACACCGAGTTCGTCCATATGCTGCATGCCTTCGACCGCCGCTTCGGCCCCGAAGATCGTCGTGAAGGTGGTCACGCGGGCCAGCAGCGCCGAAGTGCGGATCTGGCGCGAGTCGGCGATCGCATTGCGGCGCTCCTCGACCGTGTTGATGACCAGCGCGATCTCGTTGTTCTTGATCATGTCGACGATGTGCGGACGACCCTCGGTGACCTTGTTGACCACCGCGCAGGCGATGCCCGCGGCGCTGATCGCCGCGGCCGTGCCCTTGGTCGCGATCAGCACGAAGCCGAGCTTGGCAAGGCCGCGGGCGACTTCGACGGCCCGTGCCTTGTCGTTGTTCTTGACCGAAATGAAAACCTTGCCGGACTTCGGCAGGATGGTGCCGGCGCCGATCTGCGACTTCACGAAGGCCTCCCCGAAGGTCTTGCCCACGCCCATCACCTCGCCGGTGGACTTCATCTCGGGGCCGAGGATGGTGTCCACGCCCGGGAACTTGACGAACGGGAACACGGCCTCCTTGACGCTGAAGTACGGCGGCGTGACTTCCTTCGTCACACCTTGCGACTTCAGCGACTGGCCGGCCATGCAGCGGGCCGCGACCTTGGCCAGCTGGATGCCGGTCGCCTTGCTCACATAGGGCACGGTGCGCGACGCGCGCGGGTTGACCTCGAGCACGTAGATCACGTCCTTGCCGTCTTTCTCCTGGATCGCGAACTGGACGTTCATGAGACCGATCACGTTCAGCGCCTTGGCCATCGCGGCGCTCTGGCGCTTGAGTTCGGCCACGGTCTCGGCCTTCAGGCTGTAGGGCGGCAGCGAACAGGCCGAGTCGCCCGAATGCACGCCGGCCTGCTCGATGTGCTCCATCACGCCGCCGATCAGGGTCGTGCCCTCGGCATCGCGCAGGCAGTCGACATCGCATTCGACCGCGTCGTTGAGGAAGCGGTCCAGCAGCACCGGCGAATCGTTGCTGACCTTGACCGCCTCGCGCATGTAGCGCTCGAGGTCGCGCTGCTCGTGGACGATCTCCATCGCACGGCCGCCGAGCACGTAGCTCGGGCGCACCACCAGCGGATAGCCCAGCGCGGCCGCCTTCTCGAGGGCCTCCGGCTCGGTGCGCGCGGTGGCGTTCGGCGGCTGGCGCAGGCCGAGCTCGTGCAGCAGCTTCTGGAAGCGCTCGCGGTCCTCGGCGGCGTCGATCATGTCGGGGCTGGTGCCGATGATCGGCACGCCGTTGGCTTCGAGATCGAGCGCGAGCTTGAGCGGCGTCTGGCCGCCGTACTGCACGATCACGCCGGTCGGCTTTTCCTTGTCGACGATCTCGAGCACATCCTCGAGCGTGAGCGGCTCAAAGTACAGGCGGTCGCTGGTGTCGTAGTCGGTCGACACAGTCTCGGGATTGCAGTTGACCATGATGGTCTCGTAGCCGTCCTCGCGCATCGCGAGCGCGGCATGCACGCAGCAGTAGTCGAACTCGATGCCCTGGCCGATGCGGTTCGGTCCGCCGCCGAGCACCATGATCTTCTTGTTGGTGGTCGGCGCGGCTTCGCACTCGTCCTCGTAGGTCGAGTACATGTAGGCGGTGTTGGTGGCGAATTCGGCCGCGCAGGTGTCGACCCGCTTGTAGACCGGGCGCACGCCCAGGGCGCGGCGCTTCTCGCGGATCGCGGTGTCGGTGGTCTTCAGCTGGCGCGCCAGGCGGCGGTCGGAGAAGCCCTTCTTCTTCAGCGCCAGCAGCGTGGCCTTGTCGATCTCGTCGAGCGACTTGGTTTCCAGTTCGAGCTCGATCTTCACGATCTCCTCGATCTGCACCAGGAACCACGGATCGATCTTGGTCAGCGCGAAGACTTCGTCGACGCTCAGGCCCATCGCGAAGGCATCGCCGACGTACCAGATGCGGTCCGGGCCGGGCTCGCCGAGTTCCTTCTCGAGCACTTCGCGGTCCTGCGTCTTCTCGTTCAGGCCGTCGACGCCGACTTCGAGCCCGCGCAGGGCCTTCTGGAACGACTCCTGGAAGGTACGGCCCATGGCCATCACCTCGCCGACCGACTTCATCTGCGTCGTCAGGCGCGAGTCGGCCTGCGGGAATTTCTCGAACGCGAAGCGCGGGATCTTGGTCACCACGTAGTCGATGCTGGGCTCGAAGCTCGCGGGCGTGGCGCCGCCGGTGATCTCGTTGCGCAGTTCGTCGAGCGTGTAGCCGACCGCCAGCTTGGCCGCGACCTTGGCGATCGGGAAACCGGTGGCCTTGGAGGCCAGCGCCGACGAGCGCGAGACGCGCGGGTTCATCTCGATCACGACCATCCGGCCGTCCTTCGGATTGATCGAGAACTGGACGTTCGAGCCGCCCGTGTCGACGCCGATCTCGCGCAGCACGGCCAGCGAGGCGTTGCGCAGGATCTGGTATTCCTTGTCGGACAGGGTCTGCGCGGGCGCCACCGTGATCGAGTCGCCGGTGTGCACGCCCATCGGGTCGAGATTCTCGATCGAGCAGACGATGATGCAGTTGTCGGCCTTGTCGCGCACGACCTCCATCTCGTACTCTTTCCAGCCGAGCAGCGACTCTTCGATCAGCAACTCGTTGGTCGGCGAGGCTTCCAGGCCGCGCTTGCAGATGGTCTCGAACTCTTCCGGGTTGTAGGCGATGCCGCCGCCGGTGCCGCCAAGCGTGAAGCTCGGGCGGATCACTACGGGGAAGCCGACCGTCTTCTGCACGGCCCAGGCCTCGTCGAGCGAATGGGCGATGCCCGAACGCGCCGAACCGAGGCCGATCTTGGTCATCGCGTCCTTGAACTTCAGGCGGTCCTCGGCCTTGTCGATGGCTTCGGGCGTGGCGCCGATCAGCTCGACCTTGTACTTGTCGAGCACACCGTTGCGCCACAGGTCCAAGGCGCAATTCAGCGCGGTTTGGCCGCCCATGGTCGGCAGGATCGCGTCGGGACGCTCCTTGACGATGATCTTCTCGACCGTCTGCCAGGTGATCGGCTCGATGTAGATGACGTCGGCCGTGGCCGGGTCGGTCATGATCGTCGCCGGGTTGCTGTTGATCAGGATGACCTTGTAGCCCTCCTCGCGCAGCGCCTTGCAGGCCTGCACGCCGGAGTAGTCGAACTCGCAGGCCTGGCCGATGATGATCGGGCCGGCGCCAATGATGAGGATGCTCTTCAGATCTGTGCGCTTAGGCATTCTTCTGTCCTTCTTTGTGACTTTGCATGAGTGCCGTGAAGCGGTCGAACAGGTAGCCGATGTCATGCGGGCCGGGCGAGGCCTCGGGGTGGCCCTGGAAGCAGAACGCGGGCTTGTCGGTGCGGGCCAGGCCCTGCAGCGTGTTGTCGAACAGGCTGATGTGGGTCGGGCGCAGGTTGGCCGGCAGGCTCTTCTCGTCGACCGCGAAGCCGTGGTTCTGGCTCGTGATGCTGACGCGGCCGTTGTCCAGGTCCTTCACGGGATGGTTGGCGCCGTGGTGGCCGAACTTCATCTTGAAGGTCTTGGCGCCGGACGCCAGCGCCATGATCTGGTGGCCCAGGCAGATGCCGAAGGTCGGGATGCCGGTCTCGATCAGCTCCTTCACCGCCGAGATCGCGTAGTCGCAGGGCTCCGGGTCCCCCGGGCCGTTCGCCAGGAAGATGCCGTCAGGGCGCAGCTTGAG
This sequence comes from Variovorax sp. P2_H12, assembly GCF_056403395.1. Classification (NCBI taxonomy): domain Bacteria; kingdom Pseudomonadati; phylum Pseudomonadota; class Betaproteobacteria; order Burkholderiales; family Comamonadaceae; genus Variovorax; species Variovorax sp. P2_H12. Next base: position 26,034 of record NZ_JBFUFO010000024.1, read on the forward strand.
CACGTCGGCCGCCGGCGTCTGCGCCGGCACCACCGTGATGCGCGCGCCGCGCTGGGCGATCATGCGCAAAATATTCTTCTTGACGCCGTAGTCGAAGGCGACGACGTGGAACTTGGGCGTGATCTGCACGCCGTAGCCCGAGCCCAGCTTCCACTCGGTCTGGGTCCACTCGTAGGTTTCCTTGACCGACACCACGCGGGCGAGGTCGAGGCCGGCCATGCTGGGCGCGGCCTTGGCGGCGGCCACGGCCTTGTCGATCAGCGCCTGGCTGACGGCCTCACCTTCGGCGAGGCCGAGGATGCAGCCGTTCTGGGCGCCATTCGTGCGCAGATGGCGGGTGAGCTTGCGGGTGTCGATGTCGGCAATGGCGACCGTGTTGCCGCGCACGAGGTATTCCGTCAGCGTGGCAGTCTGGCGGAAGTTGGACGCGACCAGCGGCAGGTCCTTGATGATCAGGCCGGCGGCATGGATCTTGTCGGCCTCGATGTCTTCCTCGTTGACGCCATAGTTGCCGATGTGCGGGTACGTGAGGGTCACGATCTGCTGGCAGTAGCTCGGGTCGGTCAGGATTTCCTGGTAACCGGTCATGGCGGTGTTGAACACCACTTCGCCGGTCGTGACGCCGGTGGCGCCGATCGAGTTGCCGAGAAAGACCGTGCCGTCTGCAAGCGCCAGGATGGCGGGCGGGAATTTTCCCTTGAGAGACAAAAGCACTGGGATCTCCGGATGGATGACGCCCAAAGCGAACCCAAGTCGTCCAAATCGTGACTGTGGGCTGCGACTTTCGTCGAGGAGTTGGCTTGCGTGCGCTGAGGGCGGGGTGTGAGCGGGAAAGCCCTTGATTATACCCGGCGCCGGGTTATGAATCGGCTCCGGAAGCACTTGCATACAAGCAGATCGCAGCCGCTGCGGCTACGTTGAGCGATTCCTCGCCGCCCGGCTGCGCAATGCGCACATGGCGCGACGCCTTGGCCTCCAGTTCGGCGCAGACGCCCTGCCCTTCGTGCCCCATCAGCCAGGCGCAGGGAAACGGCAGCCGCGTGCGATGCAGCCAGTCGCCGCGGTGCGAGCTGGTGGCGATCCAGGGCACCGCGAGCGCGTCCAGGGCGTCGATTTCGACGCCTTCGATCAGCCGCAGGCCGAAATGGGCCCCCATGCCGGCGCGCAGCACCTTGGGCGCCCACAGCGCCGCTGTGCCCTTGAGCGCGACCACCTGGATAAAGCCAAAGGCCGCGGCGCTGCGCAGGATCGAGCCGACATTGCCGGCGTCCTGCAGGCGGTCGAGGACCACGGTCGGAGCCATCGCTTCGACCGCGGGCCGGGCCGGCAGGTCGAGCACGAAGCCCATCGGCGCCGGCGATTCGAGGCCGCTGACCCCGGCCAGCAGCGCGTCGGCCAGCACCACGGTCTTGGCGGCCGCGCCAGCCCATTCGTGGCGCACCGCCGGCCAGAGCGATTCGGCGAACACCGCGACCGCCGGCCGCACGCCGCGCTCGCGCGCGGCGCGGCACAGGTGGTCGCCTTCGAGCCAGACGCGGCCGTTCTTGCGGTAGGCGCCCGGGTCGTGGGCGAGCTTGCGCAATTCCTTGAGGAGCGGGTTGTCCCTCGAAGTGACGTGGCTGACGTCGTCAACGCTCATTGGGAAACCTTCGTGCTTCGCACTGCAGTGCGAGCTTGCCTGGGGCGGCGCGGCGCGGCGCTCACGCGGGGCTCCCGCTCAGGCCGGACGCCGGATCGGCCGCCCGCGCCAGCGCCGCGGCGACCGGGCTGAAGGACCGGCGGTGGTGCACGCAGGCGCCATGGCGCAGCAGCGCCTCGAGATGCTCGGGCGTGCCATAGCCCTTGTGGCCGGCAAAGCCGTACTGCGGAAACTCGGCGTGCAGGCCTTCGCAAAGCCGGTCGCGGTGCACCTTGGCCAGGATCGAGGCGGCCGAGATCGCCTTGACCCTGGCGTCGCCCTTGACGATCGCTTCGGCCAGCACGCTGAGCGTGGGCAGCCGGTTGCCGTCGACCAGCACCTTGACCGGCTTCAGCCGCAGGCCCTCGACCGCGCGCCGCATCGCCAGCATGGTCGCCTGCAGGATGTTGTGGGTGTCGATCTCCTCGACGCTGGCCTGCGCGACCGAGCAGCACAGGGCCTTGGCCAGGATCTGGTCATGGAGGCGCTCGCGCTGCAGCGCGGTCAGCGTCTTCGAATCGGCCAGGCCGCGGATCGGCCGCTGGTCGTCGAGGATCACGGCCGCGGCCACCACCGGGCCGGCCAACGGGCCACGGCCCGCTTCGTCGACGCCCGCCAGCAACCCGGGACCGTCCCAGACCAGCCGGGCCTGCTCAGCCTTCAAGAACTTTCTGGATTGCATCGGCGCACAGTGTCGGCGTATCGCGCAGCAATTCTGCGTGCATCGCGCAAAAACGTTGTTGCAAGGCGTGAACCTTGTCCGGCGAAGCGAGCCAGGCCAGCGTTGCCTCGGCCAGCGCCTGCGGCGTCGCGGCATCCTGAAGCACCTCGGGCACCACGAACTCGCCGCTCAGGATGTTGGGCAGGCCGACCCAGGGCTGCAGTTGCTTGCGCTTCATGACCAGCCGCCAGGTCAGCGGGTTCACACGGTAGGAGATCACCATCGGGCGCTTGAAGAGCGCCGCCTCCAGCGTGGCGGTTCCGCTGGCGATCAGCGTGACGTCGCAAGCCGCCAGCGCCGTGTGGGAGCGGCCGTCGAGCAGCGTCACCCGGCCCGCCAGGCCGCTCGCCTGCAGCACCTGTTCCATCTCGGCCCGGAGGTTCGGCAGCACCGGGCAGATGAAGCTCAGCCCGGGCCGGGATTTCAGCATCAGCGCCGCGGCCGCGAAGAACAAGGCCGCCAGGTGGCGCAGCTCCGAGCGCCGGCTGCCGGGCAGGATCGCGACCACCTGGGCCTGAGGGTCCAGCCCGAGCGCCGCGCGCGCCGCGTCGCGATCGGGCGTCATCGGGATCACCTTGGCCAGCGGATGGCCGACATACGTCGCGGCAATGCCGTGTTTCTCGAGCAAGGCAGGCTCGAACGGAAAGATGCACAGCACGTGATCGGCGGCTGCGCGCAGCTTCACGACCCGCTCCGGCCGCCAGGCCCAGATCGAGGGGCAGACGAAATGCGCTGTCTTGATGCCGCGCGCGCGCAGGCCGGCTTCCAGGTCGAGATTGAAATCCGGCGCATCGACGCCGATGAAGATCTCTGGCGACTCGCGCAGCAGCCGGGCGCGCAACTGGCGTCGGATGCCGGCGATCTCGGCATAGTGCCGCAGCACTTCGACATAGCCGCTCACCGCCAGCTTCTCCTGGGGCCACCAGGTCTCGAAGCCGCGCGCCAGCATCTGCGGGCCACCGATGCCGGCCGCCTGCATCGCCGGCCAGCGGGCCTGCAGTCCATCGAGCATCAGGCCCGCCAGCAGGTCTCCCGAGGCCTCGCCCGCGACCATCGCGAAACGACGCGCTGAGATGGAACTCCCCCGATGCGCCTGAGGCGCCTCCCCCTCAAGGGGGCGATGCCAGCGGCCCGGCGAAGCCGGTTCCGCGGTATCCCTGGCATCTGGCGGCGCCGGTTCCATGCGCCGCGGGTCAGGCGGCAGCATGGGGGAAAACTGAATGGTGTGTCATCGATGCGGTCAGCGGGCGATGCCGCTGGCCGAGCTTCCGAGGAAGGCGTCCATCAGCACCGCATCCGCCGCGGCTTCGGGCGTGTCCGCGGCCAGCGCGGCGAGCGCGGTCCGCGCCTCGTCGAGCGTCTTGCCCTGGCGATAGATCAGCTTGTGCATCTCGCGGACGGCCGCGATGCGCGCATTGGAGAATTCGCGCCGGCGCAGCCCGACCAGGTTGACGCCGCGCACCGCCAGCGGATTGCCGTCCACCACCATGAAAGGCGGGATGTCCTTGCCGACGTGGCTGGCGAAGCCGACCATCGCATGGGAGCCGATGCGCATGCGCTGCAGCACGCCGGTCAGGCCGCCGATGGTGGCCCAGTCGCCCACCTGCACGTGTCCGGCGAGCGTCGCGTTGTTGGCCATCGTGATCTGGTTGCCGAGCTGGCAATCGTGCGCGATGTGCACGTAGGCCATGATCCAGTTGTCGTCACCGATGCGGGTGGTGCCGATGTCCTGCACAGTGCCGAGGTTGAAGGTGCAGAATTCGCGGATCGTGTTGCGGTCGCCGATCTCCAGCTGGGTCGGTTCGCCCGCGTACTTCTTGTCCTGCGGCTCCGCGCCGAGCGAGGCGAACTGGAACACACGGTTGTCGCGCCCGAGCGTGGTCCGGCCTTCGATCACGCAGTGGGCGCCGACCGTGGTGCCGGCACCGATGCGCACCTGCGCACCGATGACGGCATAGGGGCCGACGCTGACCGTGGGGTCGAGCTCGGCCTTGGGGTCGACGATGGCCGTCGAATGAATCAGGGTCATGCCGAGCGCAGGTTCAGCTGATCTGGCGCATCGCGCACATCAGGGTGGCTTCGCAAGCCAGTTCGGTGCCGACCATGGCGCGGCCCTTGAACTTGGAAATACCGGCCTTCATGCGTTCGATCTCGACTTCGAGGATGAGCTGGTCGCCGGGTTCGACCGGCCGCTTGAAGCGCGCACCGTCGATCGCCGCGAAGTAGTAGATGGTGTTGTCGTCGGGAACGATGTCGAGCGAACGGAACGACAGCAGGGCCGCGGCCTGCGCCATCGCCTCCAGCATCAGCACGCCAGGCATCACCGGGCGATGCGGAAAGTGGCCATTGAAGAACGGCTCGTTCATGGTCACGTTCTTGAGTGCCGTGATGCGCTTGCCCTTCTCCATGTCGAGCACGCGGTCCACCAGCAGGAACGGGTATCGGTGCGGAAGCAGTTTGAGGATTTCGTGAATATCGATCGTCGTCGTCATGGTTTGGGGTCCTGCTTCGTCATTTTTTCCAGGGCCTTCAGCCGGTCCCGCAGACTGTGCAATTGCTTGAGTGTGGCGGCGTTCTTTTCCCAGGCGGCATTGTCGTCGATGGGAAACACGCCGGTGTAGTGGCCGGGCTTGAGAATGGATCGCGTCACCAGCGAGGTCGACGAGATGTGCACGTGGTCGGCGATCGTCAGGTGGCCGAGCACTCCGGCCCGGCCGCCGATCGTGCAGTGGGCGCCGATGGTGGCGCTGCCGGCGACCGCGGCGCAGCCCGCCATCGCCGTGTGGCGGCCGATGCGCACGTTGTGGCCGATCTGGATCAGGTTGTCGAGCTTGACGCCGTCTTCGATCACCGTGTCTTCGAGCGCCCCGCGATCGATGCAGGTGTTGGCGCCGATCTCGACGTCGTCGCCGATGCGCACCGCGCCGAGCTGCTCGATCTTCACCCAGGCGCCCTCGTGCGGCGCCAGTCCGAAGCCGTCGGCGCCGATGACGACACCCGGATGCAGCAGGCAGCGCGCACCGATCACGCAGTCTTCGCTGACGGTCACGTTCGACTTGAGCACCGTGTCGGCACCGATGCGGGCGCCGCGCTCGACCACGCACAGCGCGCCGATGCGCGCGCTGGGGTCGATCGACGCTTGCGGATCGATCACCGCGCTGGGGTGGATGCGCTGCGCCTCGGGCCTGGCATGGGACTTCTTCCAGAACTGGGTGAGTCGCGCGAAGTACAGGTAGGGATCGGGCGTCTCGATGAAGGCGCCGCGCGCGGCCGCCGCTTCGCGCATGGACGGCGCAACGATCACGCAGCCGGCACGGGACGCCGCCAGTTCCTTCTGGTACCTGGGATTGCTCAGGAACGCGATCGCGTCGGCCTGCGCCGTCGCCAGCGGCGCCAGCCGCTCGATCGAAAGCCCGGAATCGCCCTGGAGTTCGCCTCCGAGAGCTTCAACGATTGCGCCTAGTCGCAGTGCCACGCCGATTGACGGCGCTACTTGCCGCCGGCCGAGGTCGACGCATTGAGCGCCTTGATCACCTTTTCGGTGATGTCGTGCTTGGGGTTGATGTAGATCGCTTCCTGGAGGATCGCGTCGTACTTTTCAGCCTCGGCCACCTGCTTGACCACGCGGTTGGCGCGCTCGTAAACCTGCTGCAGTTCCTCGTTCTTCCGTGCGTTCAGATCTTCCTGAAATTCGCGACGGCGACGCTGGAAGTCGCGATCCTGGTCGACCAAGGCCCGCTGGCGCATCACGCGCTGGCTTTCGGACAGCGTCGGCGCCTCCCGCTCGAACTGCTCGGACGCCGCCTTCAGCGCCGCGCCCTGTGCCGTCAGATCCTTCTCCCGCTTGAGGAACTCGGCCTCCAGCTTGGCCTGGGCAGCTTTCGCCGGCTGCGCTTCGCGCAGCACCCGGTCAGGATTGACGAAACCGATGCGGAACGTTTCCTGCGCATGGGCGGGCATTGCCACGGCCATGAAAGCGGGAACGAGCAGCGCACAGGCGGCACGGAACAATGGAGTCATTAGAAGGTGGTTCCGATCTGGAATTGCAGGCGTTGGATTCTATCCTCCGGGATTTGCTGGGCGATATCTTCCTTCTGGTACACGACCGGGAAGGCGTAGGCCAGGCGCAGCGGACCCAGCGGCGAGATCCAGCTGACGCCCAGGCCGACGGATGCGCGCAGCTTCTTGATCGAATCCCACTGCGCATCGGTCGACCATGGGGTGCGGTCGCCGAACACGTTGCCGACGTCGAGGAAGGTGTAGAGGCGCAGCGTGCGGTCATTGCCGGCACCCGGGAACGGGGTGCTCAGTTCGGCATTGAAGATCGCCTTCTTGATACCGCCGAGTGCGGCGCCTTCGGTCTGGCCGATCAACGGAATGTCGCGCGGGCCGAGCGAGTTCTGCTCGAAGCCGCGAACCGAGCCCAGGCCACCGGCATAGAAATTCTTGAAGATCGGGTATACCTGGCCACCGTAGGCCCCGGCATAGCCCACATCGCCGTTGATCGCGAAGGTGTACTGCTTGTTAAGCGGGAAGTACTGCTGGTACTGGTAGCTGGTCTTGTAGTACTTCATGTCGCCACCGACGCCGACCTCGAGGTTGGCGCGCTGCAGGACGCCGCTGGTCGGGACCAATGCACTGTCGCGGTTGTCACGGGCCCAGCCGATGGTCAGCGGAATGCCCCAGACCGAGGCGTTGCCGCAGTACAGGAGGGCCCCGCCACTGCTCGTCACGCAGCCGAAGTAGCTCTGATAGGAGCTGGGCGTATAGCCCGCGAGCGAGGAACCCGGGTCGAAGCGGTAGCGCTCCAGGCCAGCCCCGAAGTAGACCGTGTCGCGTTCGCTGAAGGGCACGCCGAACCGGAGGGTCGCGCCTTCGTTGGTCAACTTGTAGTTGCCGTCGATGTTGCTGTAGTACGGCTGGGTGGTGGTCGTGTACAGGCTGAAGCTGCGCGAGATCCCTTCCTTGGTGAAGTAGGGGTCGGTGGTGATCAGAGACAGCGTACGGTTGTACTTGCTGGTGTTGACCTGCACGCCCAGGTAGTTGCCCGAGCCGAACACGTTTTCCTGCGAAATACCGAAGGTCAGGCTGATCTTGTCCGCGCTGGAGAAGCCGGCGCCCAACTGCAGCGAGCCGGTCGGCTTCTCGGTCACCGCGATCGTCAGGTCGACCTGGTCGGGCACGCCCGGCACTTCCTGCGTGTCGACCGTGACTTCGGTGAAGAAGCCGAGGCGGTCGACGCGGTCGCGCGACAACTTGATCTTGTCGCCGTCGTACCAGGAAGCCTCGTACTGGCGGAACTCGCGCCGGATCACTTCGTCGCGCGTGCGGTTGTTGCCGCCGATGGCGACACGTCGCACATAGACCCGGCGCTCGGGTTCGGCCTCCAGCGTCAACGCCACCCGGTTGGTGGTGCGGTCGATCTCGGGCGTGGCTTTCACGCGCGCGAAGGCATAGCCGAAGGAGCCGAAATAGTCGGAGAAGGCCTTGGTCGTCTGGGCAAGCTGCTCGGCGTTGTAGGGCTCGCCGGGCTTGATCGCGACGAGCGTCTTGAACTCTTCCTCGCGGCCCAGGTAGTTGCCTTCGAGCTTGACGCCGGAGACCACGAACTTGTCTCCTTCGCTGATGTTGACCGTGACCGACAGATCCTGCCGGTCCGGCGAGATCGCGACCTGCGTCGAGTCGATGCGGAATTCGAGATAGCCGCGCGTGAGGTAGTAGGAGCGCAGGGTCTCGAGGTCGGCGTTGAGCTTGGCGCGCGAGTACTGGTTGGACTTGGTGTACCAGCTGAGCCAGCCGCCGCTGTCCTGGTCGAACAGGCTCAACAGGGTCGATTCGCTGAAGTCCTTGTTGCCGGCGATGTGCACTTCGCGAATGCGGGCCGATTCGCCTTCGGTCACGGTGAAGGTCAGATTGACACGATTGCGCTCGATCGGCGTGACCGTGGTCACCACTTGCGCGTTGTAGAGGCTGCGGCTCACGTACTGGCGCTTGAGCTCCTGCTCGGCGCGGTCGGTCAGCGCCTTGTCGTAGGGGCGTCCGTCGGCCAGGCCGACTTCGCGCAGCGCCTTCTGGAGCGCTGCCTTGTCGAATTCCTTGGTGCCGACGAAGTCGACGTCGGCAATGGTCGGCCGCTCCTCGACGATCACCACCAGCACGTTGCCGTTGACGTCGATGCGCACGTCCTTGAACAGGCCCAGATCGAACAGCGCCCGGATCGCTGCCGATCCACGCTCGTCGCTGTAGGTGTCGCCCACGCGCAGCGGCATCGAGGCGAAGATGGTCCCCGGCTCGACGCGCTGCAGGCCCTCGACACGGATGTCGCGAACGGTGAAAGGCTCGACCGCCCAGGCTGCCGTGGCCGCCAGCGCGCTGGCCACTACCGCGGCAACGCTGCGCAAGCGAAAGCGACTGAATGTTGTGTTCATCTGTGAATTGAGCCAGAGCCGGAAAGGGCTGGCAGAAAAGTTAACCAAAGAGCCGCGTGACGTCGTTGAAGAGTGCGATCGACATCATGACCAGCAGCAGCGCGACACCGCCGCGCTGAAACCTTTCCATCCAGGCGTCGGAAACGCTCTTGCCGGTCAGGCCCTCCCAAAGATAATACATCAGGTGTCCCCCATCGAGGACCGGCAGCGGCATGAGGTTCAGCACGCCGAGGCTCACGCTGATCAGCGCCAGGAACACGAGGTACTGGGTCAGCCCGAGACTGGCGGATTTGCCGGCGTAGTCGGCGATCGTGAGCGGTCCGCTGAGGTTCTTGAGCGAGGCCTCGCCGATCAGCATCTTGCCCATCATGCGCACCGTGAGCGCCGACACCTCCCAGGTGCGGACCACACCGCGCCAGAAGCCGTCGACCACGCCCTGCCGCACCAGCACCATCTCGGGCGGCGCGCCGACATAGGCGCCGATGCGGCCCACCTTGCCGGTCGCCTCCTCGCGAACCTCGGGCGTGACCTCGATCCGCAGCGCCTGTCCGCCGCGTTCGACCTGCCAGGCCTGCATGCGCGGTTGGCCGCCATCGATCGAGGCGCGGATCGTCTCGCGCAACTGCTGGCCATCGACGATCGGGGTCGTTCCCACTGAACGCACCAGGTCGCCATGGCGCAGGCCGGCGCGTTCAGCGGCGCCGCCCGGAACCACCTCGCCGATTTCGGGACGGGTCATCGGCGTGATGACACCGATCTTGCGGAACATCTGCGCATCCGCGTCCTTGGCTTCGATGCGGCTCAGCGGCAGCACCAGCTCGCGCGCCGGCCGGCCGCCCTCGCCCGCGATCTCCAGCGTGAGATCGCGGCCATCGAGCGCGCCGCGCGTCATGCGCCAGCGCAGGTCCTCGAAGGACTGCACGGCTTCGAGTTCACCGTCGAAGCCGGCCCGCGTGATGTGTTCGCCGCCCTGCAGCCCCGCGTGCTCGGCGAGCGATGCGGCCACCGGCCGGGCCAGCGTCGCCGCCGGCTCCTGGACGCCGATCCAGTTGACCAGGGTGTAGAGCACGACCGCCAGCAGCAGGTTGGCGATCGGCCCGGCCGCAACGATCGCGGCGCGCGAGCGCAACGGCTGGGTATTGAAGGCGCGGTGGCGATCTTCGGGCGGCACCGGACCTTCGCGCTCGTCGAGCATCTTCACGTAGCCGCCCAGCGGGAAGGCGCCGATCACGAATTCCGTGTTCTGGCCCGGATGCTGGCGCTTGGGGCTCCAGCGATAGAGCGTCGTGCCGAAACCGACCGAGAAGCGCAGCACCTTCACCCCGCAGGCGACCGCGACCCGGTAGTGGCCGTACTCGTGCACCGCGATCAACAAGCCGAGTGCGACGATGAAAGCAACGACTGTGAGCATCGATTTCCTCGGGGGTTGTGAAGATCAGACCGCGAAACGAAGCGCTGCGGCACGGGCCGCAGCACGGGCGCCGGCATCCAGGGCCAGCAGATCCGCAAGCGACGAAGGGTTGGAGGGCCGCACCTGCTCCAAAGTTTCCAGATTGACCGCATGAATGCGATCGAAGCGCAGCCGCCGCGCGAGAAAAGCCTCGACCGCCACTTCATTGGCTGCGTTCAGAACCGCGGTGGTGCCGGGCGCCGCGCGAAGCGCTTGCCATGCGAGATGCAGCCCCGGGAAGCGCACTTCGTCGGCGGCTTCGAAGGTGAGCGCCGCCAGCGAGGCGAAATCCAGCCTGCCGGCACCGCTCTCGATGCGCTCCGGCCAGGCCAGCCCGGAAGCGATCGGGACCCGCATGTCCGGCGTGCCGAGCTGCGCGATCACCGACGAATCGCGGAACTGCACCATCGAATGGATGATCTGCTGCGGGTGGATGACCACCTTGACCTGATCGGGCGTCAGGTCGAACAGCCATCGGGCCTCGATGACCTCGAGCGCCTTGTTCATCATGGTGGCCGAATCGACCGAGATCTTGCGCCCCATGGAAAAATTCGGATGCGCGCAGGCCTGATCGGGCGTGATTTCGGCCAACGTCCGCGGATCGCGCAGACGGAACGGCCCGCCCGACGCCGTCAGCAGCACGTGGTCGACCCGCGCGGGCCAGGTGCTGCGGTCCTCCGGCAGGCACTGGAAGATCGCCGAATGCTCGCTGTCGATCGGCAGCAGCGTCGCCCCACCCTCGTGCACCGTGCGCATGAACAGTTCGGCGCCGACCACCAGCGCCTCCTTGTTGGCGAGCATCAGGCGCTTGCCGGCACGGGCTGCCGCGAGGCAGGGGCCGAGCCCGGCGGCGCCGACGATGGCCGCCATCACGGCATCGGTTTCCTCGTGCGAGGCGATGTCCTCGAGTGCGCCGTCACCGCTCAGGACGCGCGTGGGCAAGCCGTTCTGCGCCAGCTTCTCGGCCAGCAGCGCAGCGTGCGGCGCGCTCGCCATCACGGCGAACTTCGGCGAGAAGCGCGCGCACTGGGCAAGCATGTCGTCGACCTTGGTCGCCGCCGACAGGGCGAAGACCTCGAAGCGTTCGGGATGGCGCGCGATCACATCGAGCGTGCTGACGCCGACGGAGCCGGTCGAGCCGAGCACCGTGACGCGTTGTCTGACTGTATTCATAGGAAGGCCAGCATCATGGCGATCGGCAGCGTCGGCAGCAGCGCGTCGATCCGGTCGAGCACACCGCCGTGGCCGGGCAACAGGGCGCTGCTGTCCTTGACGCCCGCGCTGCGCTTGATCAATGACTCGATCAGGTCGCCGACCACGCTCATCGCCGCCAGGAACACCACGCCGAGCAGCAGCAGCCACCAGCCGCGCTCGACCAGCAGGCTGTACAGGCTGGCGACCCTGGACTGGGCCGCCGCATCGCCCCAGACCCAGGCCAGGGCCAGCACCAGCACGCCGGCCATGCCGCCCCAGACACCTTCCCAGCTCTTGCCGGGGCTGATGGTCGGTGCGAGCTTGCTGCGCGTGAACTTGAGACCGAAGGCGCGGCCGGTGAAATACGCGAACACGTCGGCGACCCAGACCAGGACCAGGATCGAGAGCAGGAAGTTGATGCCGACCATGCGCGCCTGCACTGCCGCCAGCCAGGCGACCCACAGCGCCAGGAGACCGCCCACCAGACGCAGCCCCTTGGGCACGCGCGGCCAGCCCGGCACCGCGACGCGCAGCAGCGCGGCGCCGCCGAGCACCCAGGCCGCGCTGGCAGCGATCCAGACCCCCAGCAGCGAGCCTTGCAGCAGGCCCAGCCACCAGGACAGCGCGCACAGCAGCACCATCTCGGCACCGAGGAACAGGGACATGCGCGGACCGTAGTCGTTGAGGCGGCCCCATTCCCAGGCCGCGGCGCCGATCAGCGCCAGCATCACGCAGGCAAAGGGGACATGCGAGGGATAGAAGAGCGCGGGCAGCAGGATCGCCAGCAGGACGATCGCAGTGACGATGCGTTGTTTGAGCATGCGCTCAGGCGACTCGCTGATCGCTGGTCTCGACGACCTGCGCGGAAGTCTGGCCGTAACGGCGCTCGCGGCGCTGGAACGCGGCGATCGCATCGTCCAGGGCAGCCTCGTCGAACTCGGGCCACAGGCGATCGCTGAAGTACAGCTCGGCATAGGCGCTTTGCCAGAGCAGGAAGTTGGACAACCGCTGCTCGCCGCCGGTGCGGATGAACAGGTCCGGGTCGGGCACATGCGCGAGCGCCATGGCGGCGTCGAGATTCGCCTCGGTCAGGGCCTCGCCGCGCGCGGCCAGTTGGGCCGCGGCACGGGCGATGTCCCAGCGGCCGCCGTAGTTGAAACAGACATTGAGCACGAGCCGGCTGTTGTGGGCCGTCGCCGCCTCGGCCTGGACCAGGCCCGCAACCATCTTCTCGGACAGTCCGCCGCGTTCGCCCACGAAGTGCAGCCGCACGCCGTCCTTGCTCAGCTTAGGCACCTCGCGGCCCAGCGCGCCGACCATCAGGTCCATCAGGCCGGACACTTCCTCGACCGGACGATTCCAGTTCTCCGACGAGAAAGCGAACACGGTCAGCACCGCGACGTTGCGGGCCACGCAGGCCTTGACGCAGCGCCGCAGCGACTCGACACCCTGCTTGTGTCCGGCGACGCGAGGCAGGAAGCGGCGCGTCGCCCAGCGGCCGTTGCCGTCCATGACGATGGCGATGTGATGGGGAACCGCTGGCGCGACCTGTTTCATCTCAAACAGCCATGATCTCGGCTTCCTTGGCGGTCACCAGGCGATCGATCTCGCCGATGTGGCGGTCGGTGACCTTCTGGATCTCGGCCTCGGCGCGCTTCTGGTCGTCTTCCGAGGCCAGTTTGTCCTTGACCAGCTTCTTGATGGCGTCGTTGGCGTCGCGGCGCAGGTTGCGGGTCGCGATCTTGGCGCTCTCGCCTTCGTTGCGCACCAGCTTGGTCATCTCCTTGCGGCGCTCTTCGCTCATCGCGGGCAGCGGCACGCGGATCAGGTCGCCCATCGAGGCCGGGTTCAGGCCCAGGTCGCTCTCGCGGATGGCCTTCTCGATCTTGGCGCCCATGCCCTTTTCCCAGGGCTGGACGCTGATGGTGCGCGAGTCGAGCAGCGACACGTTGGCCACCTGCGACAACGGCACGGTCGAGCCGTAGTAGTCGACATGGATCGAATCCAGCAGCGCGGGATTGGCGCGGCCGGTGCGGATCTTGGTCAGGTTGTTCTGGAAGGCGGCGAGCGACTGGTTCATCTTGACGTCGGTCGCGCTGCGGATTTCTGCGATGGTGGTGGTCATGGGTTCATTTTCCTCAAGCGTGCACGAGGGTACCTTCGTCCTCGCCCATCACGACGCGCTTGAGCGCGCCGTTCTTGAAGATCGAGAACACCTTGATCGGCAGGTTCTGGTCGCGGCACAGCGCGAAAGCCGTGGCGTCCATGATGCCGAGGTTCTGTGCAATGGCTTCGTCGAAGCTCAGGTTGGTGTAGCGCGTGGCGCTCGGGTCCTTCTTGGGATCGGCGGTGTAGACACCGTCGACCTTGGTGGCCTTGAGCACCAGTTCGGCGCCGATCTCGGCACCGCGCAGCGCGGCGGCGGTGTCGGTCGTGAAAAAGGGGTTGCCGGTGCCGGCCGCAAAGATCACGACCTTGCCCTCTTCGAGGTACTGCAAGGCCTTCGGCCGCACATAGGGCTCGACCACCTGCTCGATCGCGATGGCCGACATCACGCGGGCGATCAGTCCCTGCTTGTTCATGGCGTCGGCCAGCGCCAGCGCGTTCATGACCGTGGCCAGCATGCCCATGTAGTCGGCGGTGGCACGATCCATGCCCACCGACCCTCCAGCGACGCCGCGGAAGATGTTGCCGCCGCCGATGACGACCGCCACCTCGACACCCATGTTCACGACCTCGGCCACCTCGCCGACCATGCGGACGATGGTGGCGCGATTGATGCCGAAGGCGTCGTCGCCCATCAACGCCTCGCCCGACAGCTTCAACAAGATTCGCTTGTGGGCTGGGCGGGCTTCTGACATGGATGGATCCTTTGGAGTTGGCGGGGGCGAGTGTAAGACGTGACTGTGAAAAAGCGGCAGCGCGTCACGTGCGCTGCCGCCTGCGGCGTGACTCAGGCCGCAGCTTTGGCGGCTGCGACCTGCGCTGCCACTTCGGCCGCGAAGTCGTCGACCTTCTTCTCGATGCCTTCGCCGACCACGTAGAGCGTGAAGCCCTTGATGGACGTGTTGGCAGCCTTGAGCATCTGCTCGACGGTCTGCTTGTCGTTCTTCACGAAAGCCTGGTTGTGCAGCGAGACTTCCTTGAGGTACTTCTGCACGCCGCCTTCGATGCGCTTGGCGACGATGTCGGCCGGCTGCGGTTGCTTGCCCGCGGCTTCGGCGACCTTGCGGTCTTCCTCGGCCTTGCCGGCGGCAACCGCGCGTTCCTTCTCGATCAGGTCGGCCGGCACGTCGGCGCTGGAGATCGCCACCGGCTTCATGGCGGCGATGTGCATCGCGACGTCCTTGGCCGAAGCGTCGTCACCCTCGAACTCGACCATCACGCCGATGCGGGTGCCGTGCAGGTAGGAGGCCAGTTTGCCGTTGCCGGCGAAGCGCTTGAAGCGGCGGAAGCTCATGTTCTCACCGATCTTGCCGATCAGGCCCTTGCGCACATCTTCCAGCGTCGGGCCGAATCCGTCCTGCTCATAAGCCAGCGCACCCAGCGCAGCGAGGTCGGCCGGATTGTTCTTGGCGACCAGCATCGCGGCGGCGTTGGCCATCGCGAGGAAGCTGTCGTTCTTGGTGACGAAGTCGGTTTCGCAGTTGATCTCGATCATCGCGCCGGCATCGCCGTCCACGAAAGCCGTGACCACGCCTTCGGCCGTGACGCGGCCGGAAGCCTTGCCGGCCTTGTTGCCGAGCTTGATGCGCAGCAGCTCTTCGGCCTTGTCCATGTTGCCTTCGGCTTCGGTCAGGGCCTTCTTGCACTCCATCATCGGGGCGTCGGTCTTTGCGCGCAGTTCGCCAACCATGCTTGCGGTGATCGTTGCCATGTATGTACTCCGTTCGGTTTGTCAGTGGCGGCCGCCACGCCGGGCGACCGCGAAAATCAGATTAAAAAAAAGGGGCAACAAAGCCCCTTCTTCAGGCTCGAGCGAGCTCGAATCAGGCGGAAGCGCCCTCTTCGACTTCGACGAATTCGTCGGAACCACCCTCGGCCACGGCCTTGACGACATCGTTGACGCCGCTGGCGCGGCCTTCGATGATCGCGTCGGCGATGCCGCGGGCGTACAGCGTGACGGCCTTCGACGAGTCGTCGTTGCCGGGGATCACGTAGTCGATGCCTTCAGGCGAGTGGTTCGAGTCGACCACGCCGATCAGCGGGATGCCGAGCTTCTTGGCTTCGGCCACGGCGATCTTGTGGAAGCCCACGTCGATCACGAAGATGGCGTCGGGCAATGCATTCATGTCCTGGATGCCGCCGATGTCCTTTTCGAGCTTCGCGATTTCGCGCGAGAAGGTCAGTTGCTCCTTCTTGCTCAGGCTGTCGAGGCCGGCTTCCTGCTGGGCCTTCATGTCCTTCAGACGCTTGATCGAGGTCTTGACGGTCTTGAAGTTGGTCAGCATGCCGCCGAGCCAGCGGGTGTCGACGAAAGGCACGCCAGCGCGGCGGGCTTCGGCAGCCACGATCTCGCGGGCCTGGCGCTTGGTGCCGACCATCAGGATGGTGCCGCGGTTGGCGGTGAGCTGCTTGGCGTACTTCATCGCATCCTGGAACATCGGAAGCGACTTTTCCAGGTTGATGATGTGAATCTTGTTGCGATGGCCGAAGATGAACGGGGCCATCTTGGGGTTCCAGAAGCGGGTCTGGTGACCGAAATGGACACCGGCTTCCAGCATTTCGCGCATGGTGGTCGACATAGGAATAACTCCAAAGGTTGGGTCTAAAATCCAGCCCGTTTTGTGTGCTTTCCTCTGAAAGAAAGGCGCACAACACCTTGAATGGGCTGGTTTGCGGATGCGTCTCGCTCAAGCGGTTCTTGCTCGGCCTTAGCTCAGCTATGGCTCGGCTTTTGCTGCTGGGCGAAACCCAAGGAGTATAGCACGCACCACCCAGCCCCCCCCTCCCTTCACCCGCCCCTCTCACCATGCGCCCAGACCTGCACGCCACCCGCCTCGCCCTGCTGGCGACCTCTTCCGACGCGCGCACCGAAATGGAGCACAGCATCGCCGCCGCGGGCTCGCCGGCCTGCGAGCACGCTTTCACTCGCACCCTGTTCGACGAGGCGCGGCGGGAGGCCGCCGCCGCCGTACCCGGCCAGCGCCTCGCCGGACTGGCGTTTTCGGTCAAGGACCTGTTCGACGTCGCCGGCCAGCCCACGCCCGCCGGTTCGGTGGTGCTGGCCCACGCACCGGCGGCCCGGGCCGATGCAGTCGCGGTGGCGCGCCTGCGGGCGGCCGGCGGCGCCCTGCTGGGCCGCACCAACATGACCGAATTCGCCTTCTCGGGCGTCGGCGTCAATCCGCACCACGGCACGCCGGCCAATGTCGGCGATCCCGGAACGCCGCGCATTCCGGGCGGTTCGTCCTCCGGGGCCGCGATTTCGGTGGCCAGCGGCGCGGCCTTCGTCGGACTCGGCTCCGACACCGGCGGCTCGATCCGCATCCCGGCCGCGCTCAACGGCATCGTCGGCTTCAAGAGCACCGCGCGGCTGGTGCCGTCGGACGGCGCCCTGCCCCTGTCGACCACCCTGGACACCGTCTGCGCCATGACGCGCTCGGTCCGCGATGCGGTCACGGCGCACGAAATCCTCGCCGCGCGACGGGTCACGCCCGGTAGCGCGCCGCTGTCGGCCTACCGCCTGGCGGTCGTCCGGAACCTGTTCCTGGACGACCTCGATCCGGTGGTCGCCAGCGCTTTCGAGCGGACCTTGAGCGGGCTCGCCAGGGCGGGCGCCCGGATCGAGGAAATCGACCTGCCGGCGCTGGCCGATCTGCCCGTCATCAACGCCACCGGCGGGTTTTCCGCCGCCGAAGCCTACGCCTGGCACCGCCTGCTGCTGGAACGCAGCGGTGCGGGCTACGACCCGCGCGTGGCGCAGCGCATCCTCCAGGGCGCGACCATGAAGGCGCACGAGTACATCGACCTCGTCAACGCCCGCCGCGGCTGGATCCGGCGCATGGAGCAGGCGCTCGAACCGTTCGACGCCGTGCTGTCGCCGACCGTGCCGATCACCGCGCCGACCATCGCCAGCGTGGCGCCCGGAGAGGCGCGCGACGAGGCCTTCTTCCGCATCAACAGCCTGCTGCTGCGCAATCCCTCGGTGGTCAACATGCTCGACGGCTGCGCCATCTCGCTACCCTGCCATGCAGCGGGCGAGCTGCCGGTCGGCCTGATGCTCTGGCATGCGGCCCTTCGCGACGACGCGGTTCTGGCCGTCGCGCTGCAGGCCGAGCGGGCGCTATAAAGTCGGCAGGGTCGCCGTGCCTTCCGGGGCCGTCGACTCACACATTTCACCGCCAAAGAAACGAATGAAAATCGCGATCGTGGGAGCCGGGATCATCGGCGTCACCACTGCATGGGAGCTGGCCTCGGACGGCCACGAGGTGGTGGTCTTCGAACGCCGCGGCGCCGCCGCCGAGGAGTCCAGTTTTGCCAACGCCGGTGTGGTCGCGCCCGGCTACGTCACCCCCTGGGCCGGGCCCGGCATGCGCGGCAAGGTGCTGCGCTCGCTGCTGTCGACGCATGGCGCCGTCAAGCTGCGCTGGCCGCTGTCGTCCCGAGACCTGGGCTTCATGGCACGCTGGCAGCGCGCCTGCAAGCTCGAAACCTACCTGGCCAACCGCTCGCGCATGCAGCGGCTTGCCTTCTACAGCCGCAACCGGCTGCATGCCGTCACGCAGGCCTGCGAGCTCGAGTACGAGCGCAGCGACGGCTACCTGGTGCTGCTGCGCTCCAAGCGCGAGAAGAAGCTGGTCCAGGCCGGGCTCGAACTGCTGCGCGCCGCCGGCAGCAGCTTCCGCGAGATCGATGCCGACGAGGCCCGGAAGATCGAACCCGCCCTGAGCACCGACACCGCTCTGGCCGGCGCCATCCATCTGCCGGACGACGAGGTGGCCAACTGCAGGCAGTTCGCGCTGTTGCTGAAGTGGGAGGCCGAGGCGCTGGGCGCCCAGTTCCACTTCAATTGCGACCTGGCGCCGATGAGCCGGTCGGCGCCGACCGCCCTCGCGCTGGCCGCCGGCTCCGAGGCACACCGCTTCGATGCGGTGGTGGTCTGCGCCGGAGTCGACTCGGCCCGATTGCTCAAGCCGCTGGGCCTGCACATTCCGCTCGCGCCGGTCTACGGCCACTCGGTCAGCGCGAACATCCGCGAACCGCTCAACGCACCGCGCAGCGCCGTGATGGACGAACGCTACAAGGTGGCGATCTCGCGGCTCGGCCTGCGCGTGCGGGTGGCCGGGAGCGCCGAGCTCGGCGGCTCGCCGGCCCTCATGAACCCGGCATCGCTGCAGACGCTCTACAAGGTGCTGCACGACTGGTTCCCGGGCGCTGCGACCCTGCGTTCCGGCGTGCAGCAATGGAAGGGCGCGCGCCCGATGCTGCCGGACGGACCGCCGATCATCGGCGCGAGCGGCGTACCGGGCGTCTGGCTCAACCTCGGCCATGGCTCGAGCGGCTGGGCGCTGTCCTGCGGCAGTGCCCGGGTCGTGGCCGACCTCATTGCCGGCCGGGATGCCGGCATTGACCTCGAGGGGCTCGGCATCGAGCGCCTGCTGCTGCGCTGACGCGCCCGCGCCGCCATGCAACGCGTCACCACCGCCACCGCCGCAGCACTGTTCGACGTCGCGGCCACGCGGCGGATCGAGCAGGCCGCCGCGGCCGCCCTGCCACCGCACACGCTGATGCAGCGCGCCGGTCTCGCGGTCGCCCGCCTCGCGATGGCGATCGCGCCGCAGGCACGCACGATCTGGATCGCCTGCGGCCCCGGCAACAACGGGGGGGACGGCTTCGAAGCCGCGACGCAATTGCAGCAGCGCGGCTTCAGGCC
Organism: Variovorax sp. P2_H12; assembly: GCF_056403395.1. Lineage (NCBI taxonomy): Bacteria > Pseudomonadati > Pseudomonadota > Betaproteobacteria > Burkholderiales > Comamonadaceae > Variovorax > Variovorax sp. P2_H12. The sequence goes on from NZ_JBFUFO010000024.1 coordinate 45,381, forward strand.
GGTCGTCACGTGCATCGGTGACGAAGGCCGCTTGCCGGCCGACGCACGCGCGTCGCTGAAGCGTGCGCGCGACGCCGGCGTGTGCTTCGAGGACGCACCGCCGGCGCAGTTCGATCTGGCGATCGACGCCCTGCTGGGCATCGGCGCCACGCGAGCGCCCGAGGGCCGGATGCTCGAATGGCTGCGTCGCATGCACGCCGGCCCCGCGCCCCTGCTGAGCGTGGACACGCCCTCCGGCCTGAACCCCGACACGGGCACGCTGCCGCCAGATCTGCTGCCCGCGGCGGCGGCTTCGTCGAACGCCCGCCGGCTCTGCCTGAGCCTGCTGACCCTCAAGCCCGGCCTCTTCACCGCCCACGGCCGCGATGCCGCCGGCGACGTGTGGTTCGACGACCTCGGCACCGGGCCCGGCGGCGAACGCCCGGTGGCGCGACTGCCCGGCATGCCGGCCGTGCCCGGCCGATGGCAGTCCTCGCACAAGGGCAGCTACGGCGATGTCGCGGTGATCGGGGGCGCCCCCGGCATGGCGGGCGCCGCCCTGCTGGCCGCCTCTTCCGCCCTCGCGGCCGGCGCGGGACGCGTCTTCGTCGCCCCGCTGGATGCCGGGGTCGCGCCGCTGGATCTGCTGCAACCCGAGCTGATGTTTCGGCGCCCCGACACGCTGGACCTGGGCGCGATGACCGTGGTCTGCGGCTGCGGCGGCGGCACCGCCGTCGCCGAGGTACTGCCCCGCGTGCTGGCGGAAGCCGGTGCGCTGGTGCTGGATGCAGACGCGCTCAACGCGATCGCCAGCGACGCCGGCCTGCAGCCGCTGCTGCTGGCGCGCCAGCAAGCAGGCCGCGCGACGGTGCTGACACCGCATCCCCTCGAAGCGGCCCGCCTGCTGGCGACGACCACCTACGACGTGCAGGCGGACCGGCTGGACGCGGCCGCCCGGCTCGCGTCGCGCTTCGGCGCGGTGGTGATCCTCAAGGGCTCGGGCACGGTCATCGCCGCCACCGGTGAGGTGACGGTGATCAACACCAGCGGCAACGCGCGGCTGGCCACCGCCGGTACCGGCGACGTGCTCGCCGGCATGGTCGGCGCCGCCCTGGCCGTCGGGCGGCCCGCGCTGGCGGCTGCCTGCGAGGCGGTCTGGAGGCATGGCGATCGGGCCGACCGCTGGCCCGCCGGCCTTCCGCTCACCGCAGGCGCCCTGGCACGCCGGCTTTGAGCCCCCACGCTCCGCACTTCGTGTCGTCGCTGCCCCCCGAGGGGGCGCCAGCCGCCTTGGGGCGGCCCGGCGGCGGCTGGGTCTCCTAACCCCGCCCGACGAAGGGCATCTTGGTGGCCATGATCGTGTGGAACAGCACGTTGGCTTCCAGCGGCAGGTTGGCCATGTAGAGCACCGACTGGCCGACGATGGCCACATCGATCACCGGCTCGATCGCGATCTCCCCGCTGGCTTGAGGAACGCCCTTGGTCATCCGGGCGGCGAGTTCGGTCATCGCGTTGCCGACATCGACCTGGCCGACCGCGATGTCGTACTTGCGGCCGTCCAGAGACGCGGTCTTGGTCAGTCCCTTCACCGCATGCTTGGTCGCGGTGTAGGCGATCGAGTTCGGCCGCGGCGTGGTGGCCGAGATCGAGCCGTTGTTGATGATGCGGCCGCCGCGCGGCGTCTGCGTCTTCATTGTGCGAAAGGCCTGCTGGATGCAATAGAACATGCCGGTCAGGTTGATGTCGACCACGCCCTTCCACTGCTCCGGTGTCCAGTCCTCGAACGGGCCCGGCGGGTTGCCCACGCCGGCGTTGTTGAACAGCAGGTCGACCCGGCCGAAACGCTCGACCGCGGCCGCGAACAGCGCCTTCACCGACTCCGGGTCGGCGACGTCGGTCGGCACCGCGAGCGCTCTCGCCTCGGCGCCCGACTCCTTGGCAACCTGCGCCAGCGGCTCCTGCCGGCGGCCGGCCAGCACCACGCTCCAGCCATCTGCCAGCAAGGCCAGCGCGGCCGCTCGGCCAATGCCGCTGCCGGCGCCCGTGACGACCGCGATGCGGCTTGTCTTCTCACCACTCATTCCTGTGTCCTTCTTTTCAACGGCGCGGCTTGCGCCCCTTCATCTTGTTGGCGGCCTTCTTGACCGCGGTCCTGAACGCCTGCATGGCGGATTGCGGCGCCGCCGCGGCGACCCGCTCCGCGCGCTCCGGACGCTCTGATCGCTCGGCACGCTCCGCCCGCTCGACGGGCGCCTCGGCCTTGCTGCGCGAGCGCTTGGCCGATGCCTTGGCGGGCACGCCGGCGGCGGCCGCGCCCTTGTCCTTCGTGGCGCGCGGCGCCAGTTCCTCGCCTTCGCGCACCAGGCGGAAATCGATCTTCCGGCCGTCCAGGTCGACGCGACTCACCTGCACCCGCACGCGGGTGCCGATCGCATAGCGGATGCCGGTGCGCTCGCCGCGCAGTTCCTGGCGATGCTCGTCGAACTTGAAGTACTCGCCGCCGAGCTCGGTGATGTGGACCAGACCCTCGACGTACATCGCATCGAGCGTGACGAAGATGCCGAAGGTGGTCGCGGCCGTGACCACCCCGCCGTATTCCTCGCCCAGGTGTTCGCGCATGTACTTGCACTTGAGCCAGGCCTCGACGTCACGGCTGGCCTCGTCGGCGCGCCGCTCGTTGGCGCTGCAGTGCAGGCCCGCGGCTTCCCAGGCCAGCGTTTCCTTGCTCGGCGCGAGCGTCGCCTTCTGCGGCTTGCTCGTCGGCGCCTTGACGCGCGAGGCCAGCCGCTTCGCCAGCTTGGCGTGCGCCTCGCCCGGCGTCGGCAGCATCGGCAACTGGTACTTGGTCTTGCCGAGGATGGCCTTGATCACACGGTGCACCAGCAGGTCCGGATAGCGCCGGATCGGGCTCGTGAAGTGCGTGTAGGCCTCGTAGGCGAGGCCGAAGTGGCCGCTGTTGATCGGCGTGTAGATCGCCTGCTGCATCGAGCGCAGCAGCATGGTGTGGATCTGCTGCGCATCCGGACGCTCCTTGGTGGCGTCGGCGATGGCCTGGAATTCGCCCGGCTTCGGGTCGTCGGTGATCGACAGCCCCACACCCATGGCTTTCAGGTAGCCGCGCAGGATCTCCTTCTTCTCGGGCGTCGGGCCTTCGTGCACGCGGTAGAGACCGGGGTGCTTGCCTTCGGCGATGAAGTCGGCGCTGCAGACGTTGGCCGCGAGCATCGCTTCCTCGATCAGCCGATGCGCCTCGTTGCGCGTGCGCGGCACGATCTTCTCGATCCGGCCGGCGTCGTCGCAGATGATCTGCGTCTCGGTGGTCTCGAAGTCGACCGCCCCGCGCTTGCCGCGCTGCTTCAAGAGCGCGCGATAGACGTCATGCAGGTTCAGCAGGTCCTTGACGCGGTCCTTGCGCTTCAGCGCCTCCGGGCCGCGCGTATTGCCGAGGATCGCGGCGACCTCGGTGTAGGTGAAGCGCGCATGGCTCCACATCACGGCGGGGTAGAACTGATAGGCGTAGATCTCGCCATCGGCCGCCACCAGCATGTCGCACACCATGCACAGGCGCTCGACCTCGGGGTTGAGCGAACACAGGCCGTTCGACAGCTTCTCGGGCAGCATCGGGATCACCCGGCGCGGGAAGTAGACGCTGGTGGCGCGGTCGTAGGCATCGATGTCGATCGCCGAGCCGGTCTGCACATAGGCGCTGACGTCGGCGATCGCGACCAGCAGGCGCCAGCCCTTGCCGCGCCCGACCTTCGCAGGCTCGCAGTACACGGCGTCGTCGAAGTCGCGCGCGTCCTCGCCGTCGATCGTGACCAGCGGCACGTCGGTGAGATCGATGCGGCCCTGCTTGTCGGCCGGACGCACCTTGTCGGGAATCGCCTTCGCTTCGGCGATGCAGGCCTCGGAGAACTCGTGCGGCACGCCGTACTTGCGCACCGCGATCTCGATCTCCATGCCGGGGTCGTCGATCTCGCCCAGCACTTCCTTCACGCGGCCGACCGGCTGGCCGAACAGCGCCGGTGGCTCGGTGAGTTGCACCACCACCACCTGCCCGACCTTCGCAGTGCCGGTCGCGCCCTTGGGAATCAGGACATCTTGTCCGTAGCGCTTGTCTTCGGGTGCGACCAGCCAGACGCCGCCTTCATGCAGCAGGCGGCCGATGATCGGCTGCTCGGGGCGCTCGATGATCTCGACCACGCGGCCCTCGGGGCGGCCGCGCCGATCCTGGCGCACGACGCGCGCCTTGACGCGGTCCTTGTGCAGCACCGCGCGCATTTCGTTGGGGGGTAGATAGATGTCGGCTTCGCCGTCATCACGCAGTACGAAACCGTGTCCATCGCGGTGTCCTTGCACCGAACCTTCAATTTCATCCAGCAAGCCGCTGGGATGGCCAATATTTTTGATATGATCTCCTTCGTTCCTGAAATTCAAAACCTGCTGCAAGGATTCATTCCAAGCAGCATGTGGGCCCAGATGGCGGAATTGGTAGACGCACTAGTTTCAGGTACTAGCGAGTAACATCGTGGAGGTTCGAGTCCTCTTCTGGGCACCATAGCTAAAGCCAAAGAACCCCGGTAAGTCATAGACTTACCGGGGTTTTTTGCTTTCTGCAGAGACAGAACCAGGGGACGGTTCTGCCCACTTTCGCCGCTTGCTGCCGAAAGAGACCTGATTGACACGGACCCGGGGCGTCCCCAACACTGTCCCCCGTCGATCAACTCCCCGGCGCCCCCTATGGCTTCCTTCGAACCTCGCGGCAATTCCATCAGAGTCATTGTCCGCGTGCCTGGTGGCGGAAAAAAGTCAGCCACCTTCGACACACAAGCCGAAGCCCAAGCCTGGGCCGCCCGCATGGAAGCAAAGAAGGCCCTCGGGCGCCTCAGCCCGGCAAAGGGCGCAGGCGCGACGGCGGGTGAACTTTTCGAGGCGTACCTCGAGGCGGTGGCCAAGGACACGGATTCGGGCAAGTGGAACGGACTGCGACTCATGAAGTGGTGTAAGGATCCTCTGGCGAGCAAACGGCTTTCCGACATTCTGACGCACGATATCAACGAATGGATCGCGCGTAACCTGAAGCAGGACAGCACCCGCACTGGCAAGCCGGTTTCGCCTGCCACGGTGAACCGAGAGCTCAACCTGATGAGCGCGGCGTTCAACTATGCCGTCAAGGATCGGAAGTGGATGGAAGTGAACCCCTGCCATGGGGCTCGGCGCCCTGAGCGCGGGCGGGCTCGCAAGAGGCCGCTACTCACACCGGACGAGATCCGCGCTCTGCGCATCTCGACTGGCTATGACACCGACCCGCACCTTAACACGTTGACCGCCCGGGTGGGCGCGTGCTTCCTCTTGTCGCTGGAAACGGGCATGCGCTCGGGCGAGCTGCTGCGCATCCGGCCGGCGGACTATTGCAAGGCCCGGCACCTGGTCCACGTCGCCACCATCGAGAAAGGCCGCAGGAAGGCCGCACCGAGCGGCCGGGCGTTCGTCGATCCCAGCCGCAATGTGCCTCTCACTGCCCGCGCCGTGGAATTGCTGGATCAGCTGCTGGCCAGCATGCCGAAGGACCAGCCCTATGTCGTGGGTCTGGACGACAGCCAGCGCGACTCGCTCTGGCGCAAGGCCCGCGACCGGGCTGGCATCGAGGATCTGCACTTCCACGACACCAAGCACGAGGCGGCCACCAGGCTGTCGAAGTTCATCGACGTGCTGGCCCTGTCGCACGCGATCGGGACCAAGGATGTGCGGCTGCTGCGCGACACCTACTACAACGACGACGCGACCGGGGCMGCCGCGCGGCGGCCGGTCCAGCTTTCGCCAGCCTTCAGCTGACTGCAGGCGCTTCAAGTCCTCGATCCGCGGGTCCGAGGTCGACCGCCCGAGTTCGAAAGCGAGTAGACGGGTAGAGGGACCTCCCGACCGGCCTCGGGCAGAATCCATCGAGAACCCCAACCCTGCCCCCCCGGATGCCACAACTCCAAGTCACTGTCGCCAACCTCACCGGCCATGCCCAGCTGGTCCATGTCTTCGATACGCTCACCGGCGGCACGCGCCCGGTGGAAGGAAGCCCGTTCTCGCTCGCGAATGGCGCCCGCTCGGCGGCCTTCGGCGTCAATGCGGATGCACGCGGGCGCGGCATCCTGGCCTACCGCTGCCAGAGCGGCATCCTCCGTTCCGGCATCGATGTCGCTGACGGCAGCGGCGTCGATATCCGCTAGGGCCTCGCCGCGCCCCCTGCAGCCGGTGCAGAATCGGCAGCTTCAATCCTTCTTCTGTCAGGCAGTCTCCCCATGCGCTTGAAAATGGGCCTCTTGGCCATCGTTCTCCTTGCCTCCGCAAGCCCCACCTTCGCGCAGGCCGCGGAACCGACGGATGCCGCCAGCTGCAAAGCCGAGGAAACCGCGCTGGATCAGGACATCGCTCAAGCCCGCGCCCGGGGCCAGATGCTCAGGCGCCGCCAGCTCACCGACTCGCTGGCTGCGCTGCAGGCCCATTGCGAGGCCATGATGGCCGCGAAGGATCCGGCGACGCAGATCAAGCGGCAGGAACAGGAAGTCCAGCAACTGCGCATCGAACTCGAACGCGCCGAGGCCCAGCTGCGCAAGCTCAAAGCCGGAAAGTCCTGAACGCCGCCGCTGGCGGTGGCCCGACCGCCAGCGAGCGAGATCGCGGTCAGACGGGCAGCGCGATCAGGTCGTGTCCCTCGGCGCCGACGACGCGGGCCCGGGTGAACTCGCCCACCTTGAGCGTCTTGCTGATCTTCTCGGGCGGAAGCAGCCGCACGATGCCGTCGATCTCGGGCGCGTCGGCGTAGGTCCGGCCGACGCCTCCCTTGCGCCCCATGCCCGGCGCCGAATCCACCAGCACCTGCATCGTGGCGCCGATGCGCTGACGCAGCTTGGCGATCGAGACGGTCTCGGCCACTTCCATGAAGCGCGCCCGGCGGGCCTCGCGCTCGGCCTCGGGCAGCATGCCCGGGATGTCGTTCGCCGCGGCGCCCTGGACCGGGCTGTAGGCAAAGCAGCCCGCACGGTCGATCTCCGCCTCGCGGATGAAGCTCAGCAGGTGCTCGAATTCTTCTTCGGTCTCGCCGGGGAAACCGGCGATGAAGGTGCTGCGGATGGCCAGCTCGGGGCAGACCTCGCGCCAGCGTGCGATGCGTTCCAAATTCTTCTCGCCGCTGGCCGGACGCTTCATGCGCCGCAGCACGTCTGGATGGCTGTGCTGCAGCGGCACGTCGAGGTACGGCAGCACCTGGCCGCTCGCCATCAGGGGAATGACCTCGTCGACGCTCGGATAGGGGTAGACATAGTGCAGGCGCACCCAGGCGCCGTAGGGCTCGGCGATCTCGCCCAGCGTGCGCACCAGTTCGAGCATGCGCGTCTTGACCGGCTTGCCGTCCCAGAAGCCGGTGCGGTACTTGAGGTCGACGCCGTAGGCCGAGGTGTCCTGGCTGATCACCAGCAGTTCCTTGACGCCGCCTTCGAACAGCGCCTTGGCCTCCGACAGCACATCGCCGACCGGCCGCGACACGAGGTCGCCGCGCATTGACGGAATGATGCAGAACGTACAGCGGTGGTTGCAGCCTTCGCTGATCTTCAGGTAGGCGTAGTGGCGCGGCGTGAGCTTGAGCCCCGCGACGCCGAAGGCCTGCGGCACCAGGTCGATGAAGGGGTCGTGCGGCTTCGGCAGGTTGGCGTGCACCGCGTCCATCACTTCCTGGGTGGCATGCGGTCCGGTGACCGCCAGCACGCTCGGGTGCATCTGGCGCACCAGATTGCCGCCCTGCTCCCCGGTCTTCGCGCCCAGGCAACCGGTGACGATCACCCGGCCGTTCTCGGCCAGGGCCTCGCCGATGGTGTCGAGGCTCTCCTTGACAGCGTCGTCGATGAAGCCGCAGGTGTTGACGATCACCAGGTCGGCGCCCTCGAAGGTCTTGGAGGTCTGGTAGCCCTCGGCGCTCAATTGCGTCAGGATCAGCTCGGAATCGGTCAGGGCCTTGGGGCAGCCCAGGCTCACGAAGCCGACTTTGGGGGCCGCAGGCGCGGCAATTCGTTCAGGGGAGGCAACTTCGCTCATATCCCCTATTGTCCCAGCTATCGGCCGGCGGGGCCGAATCAGGGGCGTTTCAGCCCGAACGCGCCCAAAACCTGCTCGGTGTTCTTCTGCATCTGCTCCTGCATCTGCAGGAAGACGTTCTTCGACTGCTCGACGTAGTTGCCCATCAGGCCCTGCAGCATCGGCGACTGCATCGCCATGAACCTGGACCACATCTCGGGCGTCAGGCCTTCGGCTTTCTCGCTCAGCTGCGCCTGCACCTCGGACATCGCCTGGATGTTCTTCTCGAGGTAGGGCCCCATGTAGCTCTGCATCGTCTGGCCATAGAAACGGATGATGCTGGCCAGCACCTGCTCAGTGAACATCGGCGCCCCGCCGGCCTCCTCCTCGAGGATGACCTGCAGCAGGATGCTGCGCGTCAGGTCGTCGCCGCTCTTGGCATCGCGCACCACGAACGAGGCCTTGTCCATGACCAGCCGCTTGACCTCGGCGAGCGTGATGTAGCTGGACGTTTCCGTGTCGTAGAGCCTTCGGTTCGGATACTTCTTGATCACCCGCTGGACCGGCTTGGCGCCGGACTTCTTGCTCTGCACTAGGAACTCCTTCAGGTTGGGCGCCATGGCGCGCGAGCAATTCTAGGGAGCGGCTTTGCTGCACCGCGCCAAGGTTTACCCTGACCGGGAAGTCAGTGAATGCACGCAGCCGCCAGGGCCGCCCCAAGACGGCCTGCGACGGCGGCGCCTCAATCGAGCGTGGTCGTGTATTCCGCGCCGCAGACCTTGCAGCTGCCGGACTCGGGGCGATCGTCGGTCTCGTCGCGGTAATGCAGCGGGCTCTTGATGCCGTTGAAGACCCAGCAGCGCGGGCAATGCTCCTGCCCCGCCAGCGGCAGGTAGGCGCGGGCCCGCTGCTCGGCCCGCTCACGCGTGACGGGCACGCCCTGGCGCACCGTGCGCGCGACATCTTCGGCCGCCATGGTGCCGGCTCGGCCATTGGCGCGGTCGTTGAGCCCGTAGACCACCCGCGCGAATTCAAGCGGCGCCTGGCGCACCAGTGCTGCGATGCGGAGCTCTTCGAGCGAAGAATCTAACTCGGCCACGGGCGTGTTCATCGGTTCACTGGATCAGATGCTGTGGGGGGTGACGGACAATCAAGTTACCACAACTGAAGTCGGACTTGCAGTCGCCGAATGCCATAGGCCCTCTCGGCACACCCGACCTCGCTGTGGGGCATTTGCTCTCGTACCGACGGACGCATCGTTCACACTTCGCCGTCTCTTTCCCTCCACCAGGCCGTGACCGGACTACGCCAAAAGATGAAATACAAGTCGCTCGAAGATTTCCTGAACTGCGCACAAGCGCGCAATCCCGCCCAGCCCGAGTATCTGCAGGCCATCGCCGAAGTGATGAAGAGCCTGTGGCCGCACATCGAAAAGCATCCCGGCTACGCCGAGCACGGCTTGCTGGACCGGCTGATCGAACCTGAGCGAATCGTCATCTTCAGGGTCTCGTGGGTCGACGACAGCGGCCAAGTCCAGGTTCATCGCGGCTACCGCGTCCAGCACAGTTCGGCGATCGGCCCGTACAAGGGCGGGCTGCGCTTTCACCCGTCGGTCAATCTCTCGATCCTGAAATTCCTCGCCTTCGAGCAGACCCTGAAGAACGCCCTCACCACCCTGCCCATGGGCGGCGGCAAGGGCGGCTCCGACTTCGACCCCAAGGGCCGCAGCCCGGGCGAGATCATGCGGTTTTGCCAGGCCTTCGTGACCGAGCTGTTCCGCCACATCGGGGCCGATCGGGACGTTCCGGCCGGGGACATCGGCGTCGGCGCTCGCGAGATCGGCTTCATGGCCGGCATGGTGAAGAAGCTCAGCAACGGCGCCGACTGCGTCTTCACCGGCAAGGGCCTGAGCTACGGCGGTTCGCTGATGCGCCCCGAAGCCACGGGCTACGGCACGGTGTACTTCGCCGAGGAGATGCTGCGGCAGAAGGGCCTCGGCTTCGAAGGCCTGCGCGTCAGCATCTCCGGCTCGGGCAACGTGGCCCAGTACGCAGTGGAAAAGGCCATGGCGTTGGGCGCCAAGGTGGTGACCGTCTCCGACTCGAGCGGCACCGTCTTCGACGAGGCCGGCTTCACGCCGGCAAAACTGGCGCAGCTGATGGAGGTGAAGAACCACCTGTACGGGCGCGTGGGCGAATACGCCGAACAGGTCGGGGCCCAGTTCCTTCCGGGGCGCAGCCCCTGGCATGTGCCGGTCGACGTGGCACTGCCTTGCGCAACGCAGAACGAACTCGACAAGGACGACGCCGCCACGCTCGTGAAGAACGGCGTGCTGTGCGTCGCGGAAGGCGCCAACATGCCCTCCACGATGGCCGCCATCGAGACCTTCGAACACCACGGCGTGCTCTTCGCGCCCGGCAAGGCCAGCAATGCCGGCGGCGTGGCGACCTCCGGCCTTGAGATGAGCCAGAACGCCATGCGCATTTCCTGGCCGCGCGAGGAAGTGGATGCGCGACTGCGCTCGATCATGCGCAACATCCATGAGGACTGCATGCGGCACGGCCGCCGGGAGGACGGCACGGTCAGCTACGTCGATGGCGCCAACGTCGCCGGATTCGTCAAGGTGGCGGACGCGATGCTGGCGCAAGGCGTGGTCTGATTCCGGCGCCGGGCCGCCCCGCAGCCACCGCGATGGCTGTGGGGCCCGCAGCGCGGGATAACGCGTCGCGCGACCGTGCGTCGCATGGCGACGCGCGTCTGTGCGATTCGCTGGGAGCAGGGAGACGGCAGCCGCAAGACTTGCCGAGAAGAGAAAAAAATTTCCCCCGTGGGCCTGAAGACTGGTTCTCTTCAGAGGGGAAATTTGGTAGGCGCGATTGGACTCGAACCAACGACCCCCACCATGTCAAGGTGGTGCTCTAACCAGCTGAGCTACGCGCCTGAGGTTGTATTCGAGAGGCCGAAGTATAGCAGGCTATTTGGGCACTTTTCAGCGGCGTCGTGCAGAACGCACACCGGCCACCGCGGCGACCACGCCGAGCACCTGCTTGAGCCGCGTGACATCGGCGATCTCGATCGTGAAAGTCATCCATGCGGTGCCCTTCACCGATTGGGTCTGCACGCCGATCACGTTCATCTTCTCGCGCGCGAGAACGTCCGAGATGTCACGCAGCAGGCCCTGCCGGTCGGCCGCCTCCACCGCGATGTCGACGGCGTAGACGGAGCCCGCATCGCCCTTCGGCGCACCCCACTCCACATCGATCACCCGCTCGCCGTTCTGCGCCGCCATCGTGCGGAAGTTGCTGCAGTCCGAGCGATGCACGCTCACGCCATGGCCCTTGGTCACGAAGCCGCGGATGGCGTCCGGCGGCGCCGGCTTGCAGCACTTGGCGAGCTGCGTCATCAGCGACGAGACGCCGACCACCAGCACGCCGCCACGGCCCGCCTGCTCGCTGCCGCGCGACTTCTTGATGATGACGCCGTCATCCGGTCCCGGCGCGGGCTCGGGCGGGCGCAGCAGCATCTCGATGTTGCGCAGCGAGAACTCGTCCTTGCCCACCACCTCGAACAGGTTGTCGGCCGACTTGAAGCCCAGCTGCGAGGCGAGGTCGTCGAGCTTGAGCGCGGTCTTGCCTTCGCGCTGCAGCAGCTTCTCGACCGCCTCGCGGCCACGCGCCACGGTCTCGTGCGTGATCTGCGCGTTGAACCAGGCGCGCACCTTGGCGCGCGCCCGATGGCTGGCCAGATAACCCAGGTCGGCATTGAGCCAGTCGCGCGACGGGCCGCCCTCCTTGACGGCGATGATCTCGACCGTCTGGCCGTTCTGCAGCGGCGTGTTGAGCGGCACCATCGCACCGTCGACGCGCGCGCCGCGGCAGCGGTGGCCCAGGCTGGTGTGCACGGTGTAGGCGAAGTCGACCGCCGTCGCGCCCTGCGGCAGCTCGACGATCGCGGCGTCGGGCGTGAGCACGTAGATACGGTCGTCGAACAGGCCCTGGCCGCGCTGACCGCCCGAGAGGTCGCGCTCCCAGGCCAGCAGTTGCCGCAGCACCGCGATCTTGGCGTCGTATTCACCGCTGGCCCAGACGCCCGCATAGCCCTTGTGGCCGGCCTCCTTGTAGGCCCAGTGCGCGGCCACGCCGTGCTCGGCATGGTCGTGCATCTGCTCGGTGCGGATCTGGATCTCGATCGGCTTGCCGACATGACCGTCGACCACGTCGCGCACCACCGTGTGCAGCGACTGGTAGCCGTTGGGCTTCGGTCGCGCGATGTAGTCGTCGAACTCCTCGTCGATCGGCTGGAAGTGCGAGTGCACCCAGGCCAGCGCCGCATAGCAGTCCTTGACATCGGCCACCACGACGCGCAGCGCCATGATGTCGAACACCTGTTCGAAGTCGAGCGACTTGCCGCGCATCTTCTTGACGATGCTGTAGATGTTCTTCGGCCGCCCCTGCACCTTGGCCTGGATGCCCTCGGCGGCCAGGTCGCGTTCGAGGCGGACACGCAACTGCTCGACATAGCCTTCGCGCTCGATGCGCTTCTCGTCGAGCAGGCGCGCGATCAGCTTGTAGGTCTCGGGCTCGAGGAATCGGAAGGACAGGTCTTCGATTTCCCACTTGACCTGCCAGATGCCCAGCCGGTTCGCCAGCGGCGCGAACACCTGCAGCGATTCGCGCGCCACGTTCTCGGGCAGCGGCTGCTTGCTGGCCGCTGCGTGCCGCAGGGTCTGCAGCCGCGAAGCCAGTCTCAGCATCACCACGCGCAAGTCGCGCGAGAACGCCAGCAGCATCTTGCGCACGTTCTCGGTCTGCGTGCCGGCACCGTCGGCCAGATGGGCGTTGGCGGCGGCCGTGCGGGCCTGCTTTTGCACGTGCACGAGCTTGGTGGTCTCGACCGCGAGCGCCGCGAAGTTGTCGCCGAACACCTTGGCGATCACCTCCTGCGGACGGTTCAGGTGCTGGCACGAATAGACCAGGTAGCTGGCAGCCTGCATGGCTTCGGAGCCGCCCATCGCGCGAACGATCGCGGCCACCGCATCGGCATGCGCGAGCGTGTTCTCGCCGGTGTCCAGCGTTTCGTCGGCGATCAGGGGCTCGGCGAAGGCGCGCGCGCGGGCCAGCATGTTCTCCATCACCGGCGCGCGCTCGGCGGTCGCCGCGGACAGCGGGTAGTCGACCACCAGCGAGTCGGACGGCGCGGACGCGTGCAGGTTGGACTGTTCGCGCTTCACGGGTTCGACCGCCTCGAATGCGACTGCCGTCCGGCAAGCCCGCGAGCTTCACGAGGAACGTGAGAAAGGGCGGACTCGATCATGGAAAGGGCGGAATCTCGATGAAGATAATGGGCTCGTTGCATCCTAATTCATTCGGAGATTGTCATCATGCTCAAAGGCAAAACCGCGCTTGTCACGGGGTCCACCAGTGGCATCGGGCTCGGCATCGCGAAAGCGCTCGCCGGCCAAGGCGCGAACATCGTTCTCAACGGCTTCGGCGATGCGGAGGGACCGAAGTCCGAGATCGCCGCGCTCGGCGTGAAGGTCGAGCACCACGGCGCCGACATGAGCCGCGCCGCCGACATCGAGGACATGATGAAGTTCGCCGCCAGCCGCTTCGGCCGCGTCGACGTGCTCGTGAACAACGCCGGCATCCAGCATGTCGCGAAGGTCGAGGACTTTCCGGTGGAGCGCTGGGACGCGGTGATCGCGATCAATCTCACGAGCGCCTTCCACACCACACGGCTGGCCGTGCCGGCGATGCGTGAAGCCAACTGGGGCCGCATCATCAACATCGCCTCCGCGCATGGCCTGGTGGCCTCGGCGCAGAAGTCGGCCTATGTCGCGGCCAAGCACGGAATCGTCGGCCTCACCAAGTCGGTGGCGCTCGAGACCGCCACCACCGGCGTCACCAGCAACGCGATCTGCCCGGGCTGGGTGCTGACCGCGCTGGTGCAAAAGCAGATCGACGACCGCTCGGCGCGCGAAGACATTTCGCTGGCGCAGGCGCAGAACGAACTGCTAGGCGAGAAGCAGCCTTCGCTGCAGTTCACCACGGTGGAGCAACTGGCCGGTCTCGCGGTGTTCCTGTGCTCGCCGGCGGCCGACCAGGTGCGCGGCGTCGCCTGGCAGGTGGACGGCGGCTGGACCGCCCAGTAGCCGCGCCCTGCCCGGCTGCCCGCGGCTACTTCAGCTGCACCGAGCCCGAGACGTTGACCACCACGTTGGCCTTGCCGGGCTCGATCGGCACCGGGGCGTCGGAGGCGGACTTCGCCGCCGCTTCCATCGCCATCATGCGCGGCTGCACGGGGCCGCCGAGATGGGCGTTGACCGCCACTTCGCGCAGCGTGTAGCCGCTGAAGCCGAAGCGCTTGGCGAGCTCGTCGGCCCGCTGCTTGAAGTTGTCGATCGCCACGGCCTGCGCCTCGGTCTGGGTCTTCGCCTGCTGTTCGCGGCTCAGGCCGAAGCCGATGTTGGCGATCGTCAGCGTGTTGATCCGGGCCGCGGTCTGCGTGATGCGCGGGAAGTCCCGGCCCTCGAGCACCAGCGAAGCCGTCCCGCGCCAGCCGGTCATCTTGCCATCGCGGCTGTAGCGCGGCGCCAGATTGAAATTGCCGGTGCGAACGTCGAGCTGGCCCGGCTGGGCGTTCTTGCGCGCCTCAGCCAGCGCAGCGTCGAGCGCGGTGCGCAGCTGCGCCTGCACCGTCGCCGCATCCGCCGCCTCGCGGGTGGTGTTGAGCGTCATGCTCAGCAGGTCCTGCTGCACCTCGACCGTCGAATCGGCCGACAGCTGAAGCACGTTCTGGGGCGGCGGCAAGGTCACGCCCTGGGCCCAGGCGGCGCCAGCGCCCATCAAGACGGCACAGGCCGCCATCCATTTGACATTGTTCAAATCAGCAAATCCTCGGATGAAAGAAAAAGAAGGCCCGACGGGCCGCGGCTCAGGGCCGCTGGCTGCGCGGGGTGGTCAGCGCACCCTTGGACGGCGCGACCGGCATCATGCGCTCCGCCGGCTGCGATTCTGCCGACCGCACGACTTCCGGCGCCGGCGCCCACTGCTGGCGCACCTGCTGGCGCAGTTGCGCCAGCTCGGCGGGCGACAGGCGCCGCCCGGCGCCGCCATCCCGCGCTTCGACACGGGGGGCGCTGCCCATGCCCAGCATCCCGGCGGGACCGGCCCAGGTCGGCAAGCCCCAGGAGGCAAGCAGCAATGACAGCACGAGGAAGTTGGATTTCATGGCGACAAAAGGTGACGACAGGTCACTGTGCCATTGCCTTGCAAGGCGCAGACGTCCCGACCGCTAGCGTCCGCAAGTTTTGTAACTTAGTGTCAACACCTACCCCAAAGCCGGCCAATGGACCCTTAACGGCTTCAGAATTGGCGCTGTTACAAATTCGGCGTTGTGAAAATGAATCAAGCTCCCGCTCGCACAGACAAGATCGTGATCGTCGACGACGACGCACGCATCCGCGACCTGCTGCGTCGCTACCTGACCCAGGAAGGTTTCGAGGTCATCGTGGCGGAAGACGGCAAGGCTCTCAACCGCATCCTGCTGCGCGACACGGTCGACCTGATCGTGCTCGATCTCATGATGCCCGGCGAGGACGGCCTCTCGGTCTGCCGCCGCCTGCGTGCGGCCAACGACCGCACGCCGATCATCATGCTGACCGCCAAGGGCGAGGACGTCGACCGCATCGTCGGGCTCGAAGTCGGCGCCGACGACTATCTCGGCAAACCCTTCAACCCGCGCGAACTGCTGGCCCGGGTGCATGCGGTGCTGCGCCGGCGGCCGCCGCTGGAGGCGCCCGGTGCCCCGTCGACCGACAACGAGACCGTGAACTTCGGCCCCTTCAGCTTCGACCTCGGCTCGCGCACCCTCAAGAAGGACGGCGAGGAACTCTCGCTGACCACCGGCGAGTTCGCGATGCTGAAGGCGCTGGTCCGCCATCCGCGGCAGCCGCTGTCGCGCGAGAAACTGGCGCAGCTGGCGCGCGGGCGCGAATTCGAGCCCTTCGACCGCAGCCTGGACGTGCAGATCTCGCGCCTGCGCAAACTGGTCGAATCCGACGCCGCGGCGCCGCGCTACATCCAGACGGTCTGGGGCGTCGGCTACGTGTTCGTGCCGGACGGCACGACCTGAAGCGCTGACGGACGTGGCCGCAGGCATCGGCCCCCAGACCACCCAGCCCAGCCCGCTCGAGGACAGCACCCAGGGCACGCTGCCGAGTCCTCTGGGCAGCATCGGCGCGCGCCGGCGCAGGAAGCGGCTGCACCTGGGGCTCAGTCTCTTCTGGCGCACCTTCTTCCTGCTGGTGCTGCTGCTGGTGGGCTGCACGGTGGCCTGGCTGCAGACCTTCCGCGCGCTGGAGTACGAGCCGCGCGCGATCCAGACCGCCCACCAGATCGCCTCGCTGGTGAACCTGACGCGCGCGGCGCTGGTGTACTCCGACGCCATCACGCGCGTGTCGCTGATCAAGACCCTGGCCGACCAGGAAGGCGTGCGGATCCTGCCGCGCGAGCCCGGCGACCGCTTCATGCCCTACACCAGCGGTGCGCTCGACCAGCGGGTGACCGAGGAGCTGATCGCGCGGCTCGGCGAAGGCACCACCGTCGCGAGCCGCGTCAACGAGGAGCCGGGCCTGTGGATCGGCTTCACGATCGAGAGCGACACCTACTGGCTGCTGGTCGACCCGACGCGCTTCAGCCGCCTCGACCGCCGCACCTGGATGATCTGGCTGGCGACCACGATGGCGCTCTCGCTGGCCGGCGCGGCGTTGATCACCCGGCTGATCAACCGGCCGCTGAAGCAGCTGTCGCAGGCCACGCTGCAGGTGCGCGAGGGCGAGTACGAGGCGCACCGGCTCGACGAACGGGCCCGCACCAACGAGATCCGGGCGGTCAACGTCGGCTTCAACCGGATGGCCGACCAGCTCGCCAAGATCGAGCAGGATCGCGCCGTGATGCTGGCCGGCATCTCGCACGACCTGCGCACGCCGCTGGCGCGGCTGCGGCTCGAGACCGAGATGAGCGTGGCCGACGAGGACGCGCGCGACCACATGGCGGCCGACATCGCGCAGCTCGACGCGATCATCGACAAGTTCCTCGACTACGCGCGGCCCGACCACGTCGACTTCCGGCCGGTGCTGCTGCGCGACGTGATCGACGCCTGCACCTACGCGGTGCAGGACCACGAGGACATCAAGATCACGGTCGACGTGCCGGCCGACCTGCGGGTGATGGCCGACGAGGTCGAGCTGCAGCGGGTGATCTCCAACCTGGTCGAGAACGCTCGCCGCTACGGCAAGACGCCTTCCACCGGCGTCGCCGACATCATGATCCAGGCCCAGGCGCACAACGACGCCGTGCTGATCAAGGTGCGCGACCACGGCGCCGGCGKCGCGCCCTCGATGCTGTCGCAGCTGAGCAAGCCCTTCTTCCGCGGCGATGTGGCGCGCACCTCGGCGGCCGGCGCCGGACTGGGGCTGTCGATCGTGACCAAGAACATCGAGCGCATGGGCGGCACCTTCGCGCTCACCAGCACGCCGGGACGCGGGCTGGCGGCCCACATCCGGATGCCGCGCGCGGCCTCGGTCAAGCCCGACGCCGCGGCGGCCAAGGACAAGCCGGGATCCGCGACCGGGCCGAACCACAAGGCCTGACGGGCTGGCCCCCACGCTCCGTCACTTCGTGTCATGCCGCCTTGCGCCGCGGCTCGCGCGCCGCGCCGCTGATTTCTTCCACCACGTCGGCCAGGATCTCGAATGCCGGCCTGATCCTCTCGCTCGGCACACAGCCGTAGCCGAGCAGCAGCCCGGCCTGGGCGGCCTTGGCCGTGCTGTAGTAGGCGCTCAGCGGCCGGGCGATGATGCCGCGCTCCATGGCCTCGCGGCACACCGCCCAGTCGTCGCGCAGCTGCGGCAGGCCCAGCACCAGATGCAGGCCAGCCTCGTCGCCCATCACCGGCAAGGCTTCGCCGAAGCGGCGCTCGACGGCGGCGATCAGCAGGCTGCGCCGCTCGGCGTATAGGCCGCGCATGCGCCGGATATGCGAGGTGAGGTAACCCTCGTTGATGAACTCCGCCAGCACCGCCTGCTGCATCAGCTGGCCTTCGCGGTAGAGCTCGGCCAGGCCGAGCGAGAACAGGTCGGCCAGCGGCGCCGGCACCGCCATGTAGCCCACGCGCATGCCGGGAAACAGGGTCTTGCTGAAACTACTGAGGTAGATCACCTGGCCGTTGTTGTCCAGCCCCTGCAACGAGGCCAGCGGGCGGATGCCGAAGCGGAATTCGCTGTCGTAGTCGTCCTCGATGATCCAGCAGTTGTGCAGGCGCGCGTACTCCAGCAGCATGCGCCGCCGCGCCAGGCTCATCACCATGCCCAGCGGGTACTGGTGCGAAGGCGTGCAGATGATCAGCCGCGGCGGGCGCGCCAGGTGTTTCGCGTCGGGGTTGATGCCCTCGCCATCGACCGGGATCGGCGTCAGCTTCAGCCCGGACGACAGCAGGATGCCGCGCAGCCCCCAGTAACACGGCTCCTCGATCCACACCTGGTCGCCCACGTCGCAGAGCAGGCGTACCGCCAGGTCCACCGACTGGTGGATGCCGGTGGTGATGACGATCTGCTCGGGCTGGCAGTTGGCCGAGCGGGCCACGCGCAGATAGTCGGCCAGGGCGCGGCGCAGAGGCCGGTAGCCGCCACCGGGCGCGTAGGTCATGAGTTCGGGCTTGGGGTTGCGCCAGATGCGGCTTTGCAGGCGGTTCCATGACTTGAGCGGGAACTCGGTCACGTCCGGCACGCCGGGCATGAAGGCGCCCCACTGCTGCTTGGACACGCCGCTGAGTTCGATGGTGCGCTTGCCGCGCGCCGACAGGCGGTGGCGGTCGCGCACGGCGCGGCGCGGCGCGCCGGCCGGGCCTTCGTCCACGCGGTCGGGCGTGGTGTCGGCCACATAGGTGCCGCTGCCACTTTGGGTTTCGACGTAACCCTCGGCCAGCAGTTGCTCGTAGACCTGGATCACGGTGTTGCGCGCAATCGAGAGATCGGCACCCAATGTGCGCGAGGACGGCAACTTGGCACCGGCGGCCAGCCGCCCGGAGAGGATGGCCTGCTGAAGCAGGCGGAACAACTGGCGGTAGGCCGGCTCCTCGGCAGCGGTGTCAAGATGTTCAAGCAGCCAATCGGACAGGATGGAGTCCATGCTTACCCCTAGAAAGTGGTTCCATGAGAATGCATCAAATGGTTCTTCAGTATAGGACCGAAAGTCTCGACACTCCGGCCACGCTTCAACCGATGCCAGCCGAACCGAGGACCACCCAATGAACAACCAGACACTGCAACAACGCAAAGACGCCGCCACCCCGCGCGGCGTGGGCGTGATGTGCAACTTCTACGCCGACCGCGCCGAGAACGCCGAGCTGTGGGACGTGGAAGGCCGCCGCTACATCGACTTCAGCGCCGGCATCGCCGTGCTCAACACCGGCCACCGCCATCCGAAAGTGGTCGCCGCGATCCGCGCGCAGCTCGACCGTTTCACCCACACCGCCTACCAGATCGTGCCCTACGCCTCGTATGTAGAACTGGCCGAGCGCATCAACAGCGTCACACCCGGCAGCCATGCCAAGAAGACCGCGTTCTTCAGCACCGGCGCCGAGGCGGTGGAAAACGCGGTGAAGATCGCCCGTGCCGCCACCGGCCGTCCCGGCGTGATCGCCTTCGGCGGCGGCTTCCATGGCCGCACCATGCTCGGCATGGCGCTGACCGGCAAAGTCGCCCCCTACAAGGTCGGCTTCGGCCCCTTCCCCGGCGACATCTACCACCTGCCCTTCCCGAACGCGCTGCACGGCGTGACGGTGGACGCGGCACTGAAGGCCCTGCAGCAGCTGTTCAAGGCCGACATCGACGCTGCCCGCGTGGCAGCCATCATCATCGAGCCGGTGCAGGGCGAAGGCGGCTTCTACATGGTGCCGCCCGAGTTCATGCGCGCCCTGCGCGCGGTGTGCGACCAGTACGGCATCCTGCTGATCGCCGACGAGGTGCAGACCGGCTTTGCCCGCACCGGCAAACTGTTCGCCATGGAGCACTTTGACGTGCTGCCCGACCTGATGACGCTGGCCAAGAGCCTGGCCGGCGGCATGCCGCTGTCGGCGGTGTGCGGCCGCGCCGAACTGATGGACGCAGCGCAGCCTGGCGGCCTGGGCGGCACCTATGCGGGCAACCCGCTGGCGGTGGCCGCGGCGCATGCCGTGCTCGACGTGATCGCCGAGGAACGACTGGCCGAGCGTGCGCAAGGCCTTGGCGAAAAGCTCAAGGCCCGGCTCAACCGCATCCGCAAGGAAGTGCCGCAGATCACCGACGTGCGCGGCCCCGGCGCCATGGTGGCGGTGGAGTTCAGCCACCCGACCACCGGCGAGCCCGACGTCGAATTCCTGCGCAAGGTGCAGTCACACGCGCTGGCCCATGGCCTGCTATTGCTGAGCTGCGGCACCTACGGCAACGTGATCCGTTTCCTGTTTCCGCTGACCATTGCCGACACCATCTTCGACGAGGCGCTGGACATCCTGGAAGACGCGCTGCGCCAAGCCTGAAGCCAACCACCCCCCGCTGGAACCCACCATCATGCGCAACGACAACCACAGCGACAACGACGTCCTCGTCAGCTTCCGTGGCGTGAAGAAGACCTACGATGGAGAACACCTGGTCGTCAAACAGCTCGACCTGGACATCTACCGTGGTGAATTCCTTACCCTGCTCGGCCCTTCGGGTTCGGGCAAGACCACCTGCCTGATGATGCTGGCCGGGTTCGAATTCCCCACCAGCGGCGAGATCCGGCTCGACGGCAAGCTGCTCAACCGCGTGCCGCCGCACAAGCGCAACATCGGCATGGTGTTCCAGAACTACGCGCTGTTCCCGCACATGACGGTAGCCCAAAACGTGGGCTACCCGCTGCAGGTGCGCGGCATCGGCGGCGACGCGCGCCAGCGCCAGGTGCACGAAGCCTTGCAGATGGTGCGCATGGAAGCTTTCGGCGAACGTTTCCCCGCGCAACTCTCGGGCGGACAGCAGCAGCGCATCGCCCTGGCCCGCGCGCTGGTGTTCAAGCCGCAGCTGGTGCTGATGGACGAGCCGCTCGGCGCGCTCGACAAGCAGCTGCGCGAACACATGCAACTCGAACTCAAGGCGCTGCACCGCCAGCTCGGCGTGACTTTCGTCTACGTCACGCACGACCAGGGTGAGGCACTCACCATGTCGGACCGCGTGGCCGTGTTCGACCAGGGCATCATCCAGCAGATCGATCCCGTCGGCGCCTTGTATGAAACGCCGGGCAACGCCTTCGTGGCCGGCTTCATCGGCGACAGCAACCGCCTGCAAGGCCAGATCGGCCAGCGCGACGGCGACCGCTGCACGCTGAACCTGCCCGGCGGCCATGTGCTGCGCGGCATGCGCATCGGCGAAGCGACGCCCGGCCAGGCGGCCACCGCCAGCATCCGCCCCGAACGCATGCGGCTGGTGGACGCAGCCGACACCGCAGCGGCCGGCAACATCCTGCGCGGCAGTGCCGCCGGCATGATCTATTTCGGCGACCACGTACGCCTGCAGTGCGACTTCGCCGACCAGCCGCAATGCTTCGTCAAGGTGCCGCTCGACACGCCCGCGCTGGCGAGTCTCGCACCGGGGCAACCGGTCGCCCTCGCATTCGAATCCGAACACCTGCGCATCTTTTCCTGAGTCCTCTTCCCCCCGCCCCGCCCCGCCCCCGCCCCCGCCAAAACTGAAAGGCTTTTCACCATGCAACGCTTCACCCTCTACTCCACCGCGGCCGCCGCGCTGCTGACCTGTGGCCTGGTCAGTGCCAAGGATCTGACCGTCGTCAACTTCGGCGGCGCCAACGGCAATGCCCAGAAAGTGGCATTCACCCAGCCCTACGAGAAACAGACCGGCAACAAGATCGTCGGCGTTGAGTACAACGGCGAACAGGCCAAGGTGAAAGCCATGGTCGAGGCCAAGCGCGTGACCTGGGACCTGGTCGAAGTGGAAACCGGCGACCTGGCGCGCGGCTGCGAAGAAGGCCTGTACGAGAAGCTCGACTACAGCAAGATCGGCGCGAAGAGCAGCTTCATCCCTGAAGCCCCGCAGGAATGCGGCATGGGCATCTTCGTCTGGTCCACCGTGCTGGCCTACAACAGCGACAAGCTCAAGACCGCGCCCACCGGCTGGAAGGACTTCTGGGACGTGAAGAAGATCCCCGGCAAACGCAGCATGCGCAAGACCGCGCTGTACAACCTCGAATTCGCCTTGATGGCCGACGGCGTGCTCGCCAAGGACGTCTACAAGGTGCTGGCCACCAAGGAAGGCGTGGACCGCGCCTTCAAGAAGCTCGACGAAATCAAGCCCTTCATCCAGTGGTGGGAAGCCGGTGCGCAGCCGCCGCAGTTCCTGGTGGCCGGCGACGTGGTGATGAGCACCGCCTTCAACGGCCGCATCGACGCCGCGCGCCGCGAAGGCAAGGCACT
This sequence comes from Variovorax sp. P2_H12, assembly GCF_056403395.1. Classification (NCBI taxonomy): domain Bacteria; kingdom Pseudomonadati; phylum Pseudomonadota; class Betaproteobacteria; order Burkholderiales; family Comamonadaceae; genus Variovorax; species Variovorax sp. P2_H12. The sequence continues at coordinate 67,923 of NZ_JBFUFO010000024.1, forward strand.
GAACGTGGTGTGGGACGGCGGCATCTATGACCTCGACTACTGGGCCATCCCCAAGGGCACGCCGAACAAGGACCTGGCGCTCGAGTACATCGCCTTCAGCGTGGCGCCGGCGCAGCAGGCCGCCTATGCCAAGAACATCGCCTACGGCCCGGTGAACCAGGCCGCCATCAAGCTGCTCGACGCCAAGACCCTGGCCGACCTGCCCAACGCGCCGGCCAACAGCAAGAACGCAGTGCTGCTCGACGGCGCCTTCTGGACCGACCACGGGGAAGAGCTGCAGCAGCGCTTCACCGCCTGGGCTGCCAAGTAAGCCGGTCACTTGTCAAGACTGCCAAGATGAACGCCGTCACCGCCCTGCCGCCATCACCGGGCGGTGCCGCGTCCGCCCCGACCATGAACGACGAACCCACCCCCACCACAGCGACCGCCGCCAGCCAGCGGCGGCTCAAGCAGGAGTTGCGCCGCGCCGAGATGCGCAAAAGGGCGTCAGCGCTCGCGCTGATCGCCCCGCTCGCGCTGTTTCTGCTGGTGGTGTTCGCCGTGCCCATCGCCGCGCTGCTGCAGCGCGCCGTGTCCAGCCCTGAAATTCCGAACGCACTGCCGCAAACCGTGGCCGTGCTCGCCAAGTGGGACCGCCAGGCCCTGCCGCCCGATGCCGCCTACAGCGCCTTGGCCTCCGACCTGGCCACCGCCCGCCAGGGCAACAGCGCGGGCGAACTCGCTCGCCGGCTCAACAACGAGATCAGCGGCTACCGCTCGCTGGTCACCAAGACCGCGCGCGCCATGCCGGTCGACGGTGATGCGGCACACGTCAAGGAAGCCCTGATCGCCATCGACCCGCGCTGGGGCGAGTTGCCCTACTGGCAGGCCATCGCCAAGAATGCCAGCCGCACCACGCCCTTCTTCCTGCTGGCCTCGCTCGACCTGCAGCAGGACAACTTCGGCAACATCCACAAGGCTCCGCCCGAAGGCGCCATCTATCTCGACATCTTCGGCCGCACGCTGTGGATCGGCGCGCTGACCACCGGCCTGGCGCTGCTGATCGCGTTTCCGCTGGCTTATTGGGCTTCCACCCTGCCGGCGCGCCAGGCCAACCTGGTGATGATCTGCGTGCTGATCCCGTTCTGGACGTCGGTGCTGGTGCGCATTGCCGCCTGGGTGGTGCTGTTGCAGCAGTCGGGTCTGGTCAACACCGGATTGATGGCGTTGGGCGTCACGAACACGCCGCTGGCCCTGCTGTTCAACCGCACCGGCGTGACCATTTCCATGGTGCACATCCTGCTGCCCTTCATGATCCTGCCGCTGTACAGCGTGATGAAGGCCATTCCGCCAACCTACCAGCGCGCGGCCATCTCGCTGGGCAGCCACCCGTTCGCCGCGTTCTGGCGTGTCTACGTGCCGCAGACCTATGCCGGCATCGCCGCCGGCGTGCTGCTGGTGTTCATCACCGCCATCGGCTACTACATCACCCCCGCGCTGCTCGGCGGGCCGGGCGACCAGATGGTGAGCTACTACGTCGCCTACTTCACCAACCAGGCCGTCAACTGGGGCATGGCCTGCGCGCTCGGTGCCCTGCTGCTGGTGGCCACGCTGGTGCTGTACGCGGTCTACCAGCGCATCTCCAAGACCAATGCCAACGCGAACGTGAGGTGAACCCGATGCGCACACTGCTCCCCACCTTCCCGCCCTACACCTCGCTGGCCGAGCGCGCCTGGTACTACACACTGCGTGGCCTGTGCGCGCTGGTGCTGCTGTACCTGGTGCTGCCGATCCTGGCCATCGTGCCGCTGTCCTTCAGCGACAGCAGCTTCCTGGCCTACCCGATCGCCGGCTTCTCGATGCGCTGGTACCAGAACCTGTTCGAGGCCGAGGAGTGGATGCGCGCGGCCAGGAACAGCTTCATCGTGGCACCGGCCGCCACCTTGATCGCCACCGTGCTCGGCACCTTGGCAGCCACCGGCCTCAGCAAGGCCGAGTTCCGCGGCAAGGGCCTGCTGATGGCCGTGCTGATCTCGCCGATGGTGGTGCCGGTGATCGTGGTCGGCGTCGGCATGTATCTGTTCTTCGCGCCGCTGGGCCTGTCGGACAGCTACACCGCGCTGATCCTGGCCCATGCGGCGCTCGGTGCGCCGTTTGTCGTCACCACCGTGCTGGCTACGCTGCAGGGCTTCAACCACAACCTGGTGCGTGCCAGCCTGAGCCTGGGCGCGGGGCGGCTGACCACCTTCTTTCGCATCACCCTGCCGCTGATCGCGCCGGGCGTCATCTCGGGCGCGCTGTTCGCGTTCGCCACCTCGTTCGACGAAGTGGTGGTCACGCTGTTCCTGGCCGGCGCCGAGCAGGTGACGCTGCCGCGCCAGATGTTCACCGGCATCCGGGAAAACATCAGCCCGACGATTGCCGCGCTGGCGACGATCCTGATCCTGTTCTCTACCTCCCTCCTGCTCGCGCTCGAATGGCTGCGCGGTCGTGCAGCCAAACGCGGCGAATGAGATTGCGCCCCACAACTTGATTGAAGGATTTGTATGTTGAAACTCCGCAAACCGGAACTCTTGCGCCAACAGGCTTACCTGGACGGCCGCTGGTGCGATGCCGACAGCAGTGCCAGCTTCGCCGTGACGAACCCAGCCACCGGCGACGTGCTCGGCCATGTGCCCGAAATGGGCGCGGCCGAAACCCGCCGCGCGATCTTGGCCGCGCAGGCCGCCTGGGCTGGCTGGCGCCGCAAGACGGCCAAGGAGCGCAGCGCCATCCTGCGCAGGTGGAATGACCTGATGCTGGCGAACGCCGACGACCTGGCCGCCATCATGACGGCCGAACAGGGCAAGCCGCTGGCCGAATCCAAGGGCGAGATCGCCTATGCCGCGTCGTTCATCGAGTGGTTCGCCGAAGAGGGAAAACGCGTCAACGGCGACACGCTGCAGTCACCGGCGAATGACAAGCGACTGCTGGTTGTGAAGGAGCCGATCGGCGTCTGCGCCGCCATCACACCCTGGAACTTCCCGGCCGCGATGATCACCCGCAAGGCCGGGCCCGCATTGGCCGCCGGCTGCACCATGGTGCTCAAGCCCGCCGAAAGCACGCCGTTTTCCGCGCTCGCGCTGGCGGTGCTGGCCGAAGAGGCCGGTGTGCCAGCCGGCGTGTTCAGCGTGTTGACAGGCGATGCACGCGCCATCGGCGGCGAACTGACCGCCAACCCGATCGTGCGCAAGCTCAGCTTCACCGGCTCCACCGAGGTCGGCCGGCTGCTGATGGCGCAGAGCGCGCCGAGCGTCAAGAAGCTGTCGCTCGAACTTGGCGGCAACGCGCCCTTCATCGTCTTCGACGACGCCGACCTGGACGAAGCCGTCACCGGCGCCATCGCCTCCAAATACCGCAACGCCGGCCAGACCTGCGTCTGCGCCAACCGCCTCTATGTGCAGGACGGCGTGTACGACGCCTTCGCCGCCAAACTCGTCCAGGCCGTGCAGGCGCTGAAGGTGGGCGCGGGCACCGAGCCCGGGGTCGAACAGGGCCCGCTGATCGACGAAGCTGCGGTGGACAAGATCGAGTCGCACATCGCCGACGCCCTCGCCAAGGGCGGCAAAGTGCTGACCGGCGGCAAGCGCCACGCACTCGGCCACACCTTCTTCGAGCCCACCGTGGTGGCCAACGCCAGCCCCGGCATGCTGGTGGCACGCGAGGAAACCTTCGGCCCGCTGGCGCCGCTGTTCCGCTTCCGCACCGACGCCGAGGTGGTGCAGATGGCCAACGACACCGAGTTCGGCCTGGCCAGCTACTTCTACAGCCGCGACATCGCCCGCATCTGGCGCGTGGCCGAGGCGCTGGAATACGGCATGGTCGGCATCAACACCGGCCTGATCTCCAATGAGGTGGCACCTTTTGGCGGCGTGAAGCAGTCGGGCCTGGGCCGCGAAGGTTCGTCGTATGGCATCGACGATTACGTGGTGGTGAAGTACCTGTGCATGGGCGGATTGAAGAGCCTTTGAACTCTTCCTGGTGAAAGCGGCAGGCACCGTTGGAAGCGATTCCCGGCCTTGCAGAACGATGCGACGTGGGCCAAGGTCGCGGCCGCGGTCGCAGACGCCTTTGGCTGCCCAAGGCAGGCGCCGGCCTAACGGTGCAGCAGGACGACGGCGCGCGCTTCCATCGCCCTGCCTTCGCCCACCGGGCCCAGCTTCTCGGCGGTCTTGGCCTTGACGTTCACCTGCTCGACCGCAATGCCGAGCGCGGCGGCGATGCGCTGGCACATCGCCGGGATGTGTGGCGCCAGCTTCGGCGCCTGCGCGATCACGGTGCTGTCGATGTTGCCCACCTGCCAGCCCGCGGCACGCACGCGGCGCGCAGCCTCGGCCAGCAGCACCGACGAGTCCGCGCCGCTGAACTGCGCATCGGTGTCGGGGAAATGGCGGCCGATGTCGCCGAGCCCGGCAGCACCGAGCAGCGCATCGGTGATCGCATGCAGCAGCACGTCGGCGTCCGAATGGCCCAGCAGCCCGGTGCTGTGGGGCACCTCGACGCCTCCGAGGATCAGCTTGCGGCCGGCCACCAGCTGATGGACGTCCCAGCCCTCGCCGATGCGGATGTCGAAACCGTTCATGACGTGCTCCGGCGGCTGCGCAGGATCGACTCTGCGAGCGCGAAGTCCTCCGCATAGGTGAGCTTGAAGTTCTGCGCGCTGCCCGGCACCAACAGCGGTGCCAGGCCGATGGCCTCGATCGCGCTGGCCTCGTCGGTCACCGCATCGCCGCTGCGCTCCAGCGCGTCGAGCAGCATGCCGATGCGGAACATCTGGGGCGTCTGGGCCAGCCACTTGTCGGCGCGGGTCGGCGTGCTCGCCACCCGGCCTTCGGGCGTGGCGACCTTGAGCGTGTCCGCCAGCCGGTGGGCCAGCAGGCCGCCGACCGCGTCGTGCTCGCAGGCCGCGATCAGGGCCTCGATCTGGCTCGGCGTGACCAGGCAGCGCGCGGCGTCGTGCACCAGCACCCAGTCGTGCGGGTCGGCGCCGAGCTGCCGCAGCGAGCGCAGCCCGTTGCGCACCGTCGCGGCGCGGCTGGCGCCGCCGACCCGCAGCAGGTGTTCGCCCGTGGCCGGGAAGCGCGGCAGCACGATGCCGACGTCGGGATCGGCCGGCGCCACCACCAGCGCCAGGCCGGCGAAGGTTCCGGCCAGGGCGCGGAAGGCCTCCAGCGTGTGCTCGACCATCGGACGGCCGGCGATCCGCTGGTACTGCTTGGGGCCGGTGCTGCCGGCACGGCTGCCCGAGCCCGCGCAGGGGATCAGGACGAAAAGACGGGAAGCGGACATGGGATGAATGGCGGCCAGCGACTAAGGGGCAGCCATTCTAGAATCGGGCTTCGCACACCCTTCGCCGACCGGCGCGGGGTGTTCTGCATTTCCCGGGCACTCCATGGACCTCCCCCAACTCACGGCGGGCAAGCGCTTCACGCTGCCGCGCCCTCCGCTGTCGGCCGACGCGCTGATGCTGGCGCAGCTGGCCGAACGCGAGAAAGCGGCCGGCCGCGCGACCGCGGTGTTCACCGCCGACGCCAACGACGCCCAGCGGCTGATCGACGAGATCGCCTTCTTCGCGCCGGGCCTTCGCTGTGCGCTGTTTCCGGACTGGGAGACCCTGCCCTACGACAGCTTCTCGCCGCACCAGGACCTGATCAGCGAGCGGCTCGCGACCCTCTGGCGCATCAGCCAGAAAGAGGCCGACGTGGTGCTGGTGCCCGCCACCACCGCGCTCTACCGGCTGGCGCCGCCGGCGTTCCTGGCCGGCTACACCTTCCATTTCAAGAGCGGCCAGAAGCTGCAGGACTCGAAGCTCAAGGCCCAGCTCACGCTGGCCGGCTACACCCATGTGACGCAGGTGGTGAGCCCGGGCGAGTACGCGGTGCGCGGCGGCCTGATCGACCTGTTCCCGATGGGCTCGCCGGTGCCGTTCCGGGTCGACCTGTTCGACGACGAGATCGATTCGATCCGCACCTTCGACCCGGACACCCAGCGCAGCCTCTACCCGGTGCCCGAGGTGCGGCTGCTGCCGGGCCGCGAGTTCCCGATGGACGACGACGCGCGGACGCGTTTTCGCAGCCGCTGGCGCGAGTTGCTCGAGGGCGACCCGACCCGCAGCCGGATCTACAAGGACATGGGGAACGGCGTCGCCACGGCCGGCATCGAGTACTACCTGCCGCTGTTCTTCGAGGAGACGGCGACCGTCTTCGACTACCTCGGCACCGATGCCACGGTGGTGCTGCACGGCGACCTGGAGCCGGCCTTCCAGCATTTCTGGCAGGACACGGGCGAGCGCTACCGGCTGGTGCAGGGCGACCCCGAACGGCCCGCGCTGCCGCCCGAGGCGCTGTTCCTGAATGCCGAACAGTTCTACCAGCGCGCCAAGCCGCATGCGCAGCTGGCCATCCGCGGCGAGGCGGCCGCCGACCGGCCGCCCTACGCCGAGTTCGACACCCTGCCGCCCTTCGCGGTGGTGCGCGGCGCCGACGACCCGCTGGTCAAGCTCAAGGAACATATCCGCAGCACGCCGCACCGCGTGCTCGTGATCGCCGAGAGCGATGGCCGGCGCGAGAGCCTGCTCGATTTCCTGCGCGCCAGCGGCGTCGGCCCGCCGGCCTTCGACTCCCTGGCCGAGTTCGAGGCCTCGCCCGACGAAAAGATCGGCATCGCGACCGCCGCACTGGTGGCGGGCTTCGCCTGGCGCGAACAGGGCATCGACTTCGTCACCGAGACCGAGTTGTTCGCCACCGCGCCGGCGACCCGGCGCCGCAACAAGAAGCAGGAACAGGTCAGCGACGTCGAGGCGCTGATCAAGGACCTGAGCGAACTCGCGATCGGCGACCCGGTGGTGCACTCCGCGCACGGCATCGGCCGCTATCGCGGCCTGGTCAACATGGACCTGGGCCAGGGCCTGGACGCCGAGGGCAAGCCGCTGCTGCAGGAGATGCTGCACCTGGAGTACGCCGACCGCGCCACGCTCTACGTGCCGGTGTCGCAGCTGCACCTGGTCAGCCGCTACACCGGCGTCTCTGCCTCCGAAGCGCCGCTGCACAAGCTCGGCTCGGGCCAGTGGGAAAAGGCCAAGCGCCGCGCGGCCGAGCAGGTGCGCGATTCGGCCGCCGAGCTGCTCAACATCTACGCGCGGCGGGCGGCGCGCGAGGGCCATGCCTTCCGTTTCTCGGCCGCCGACTACGAGGTGTTCGCGAACGACTTCGGCTTCGACGAGACCGCCGACCAGAAGGCCGCGATCCACGCCGTGATCCAGGACATGATCTCGCCGCAGCCGATGGACCGGCTGGTCTGCGGCGACGTCGGCTTCGGCAAGACCGAGGTCGCCTTGCGCGCCGCCTTCGTCGCCGTCACCGGCGGCAAGCAGGTGGCCTTCCTGGCGCCCACCACGCTGCTGGCCGAGCAGCACTACCAGACGCTGGTCGACCGTTTCGCCAAGTGGCCGCTGAAGGTGGCCGAGATGAGCCGCTTCCGCTCGGCCAAGGAGATCACCGCCGCCGCCAAGGGGCTGGGCGACGGCAGCGTGGACATCGTGGTGGGCACCCACAAGCTGCTGTCGCAGTCGGTCAAGTTCAAGAATCTGGGTCTCTTGATCATCGACGAGGAGCACCGTTTCGGCGTGCGCCACAAGGAGGCGATGAAGGCCATGCGCGCCGAGGTCGATGTGCTCACCCTCACGGCCACGCCGATCCCGCGCACGCTGGGCATGGCGCTCGAAGGGCTGCGCGACCTCAGCGTGATCGCCACCGCGCCGCAGCGGCGGCTCGCGATCAAGACCTTCGTTCGCAACGAAGGCACCGGCGTGATCCGCGAGGCCGTGCTGCGCGAATTGAAGCGCGGCGGCCAGGTCTACTTCCTGCACAACGAGGTCGAGACGATCGAGAACCGGCGCCAGAAGCTCGAGCAGATTCTGCCCGAGGCGCGCATCGCGGTGGCGCACGGGCAGATGCCGGAGCGCGAACTCGAGCGCGTGATGCGCGACTTCGTGGCCCAGCGCTACAACCTGCTCCTGTGCTCGACCATCATCGAGACCGGCATCGACGTGCCGACCGCCAACACCATCGTGATGAGCCGCGCCGACAAGTTCGGCCTGGCGCAGCTGCACCAGCTGCGCGGCCGCGTCGGCCGCAGCCATCACCAGGCCTACGCCTACCTGATGGTGCCGGACATCGACGGCCTGACCAAGCAGGCGGCGCAGCGGCTCGACGCGATCCAGCAGATGGAGGAGCTCGGCTCGGGCTTCTACCTCGCGATGCACGACCTCGAGATCCGCGGCGCCGGCGAAGTACTGGGCGAGAACCAGAGCGGCAACATGCTGGAGATCGGCTTCCAGCTCTACAACGAGATGCTGGCCGAGGCCGTGCGTTCGCTCAAGGCCGGCCAGGAGCCCGACCTGCTGGCGCCGCTCTCCGTCACGACCGAGATCAACCTGCATGCGCCGGCGCTCCTGCCCGACGACTACTGCGGCGACGTGCACCTGCGCTTGTCGTTCTACAAGAAGCTCGCGACCGCCAGGACGCCCGACCAGATCGACACCCTGCTGGAAGAAATCGTCGACCGTTTCGGCAAGCTGCCGCCGCAAGGACAGACACTGATCGACGTGCACCGGCTGCGCGTGCTGGCGCGGCCCTACGGCGTGATCAAGGTCGACGCCGCACCGGGCGTGATCCACATCACGTTCAAGAAGGACCCGCCGGTCGATTCGATGAACATCATCCAGCTGATCCAGAAGAACAGGCACATCAAGCTCGCGGGCAACGAGAAGCTGCGCATCGAGCGCGAGCTGAAGGAACCCAGGGAGCGCGCTCAGATGGTGCGCGACGTGCTGCGCAGCCTGGGCCAACCCAAAGTACAGGAGCCGGCACCGGCATGAAAGAACTCTCTCCCGGCCTGGTCGTCCAGCGCTTCACGCCGCCGCTCGCGCTCGCCGACTTCAAGCTGATCGCGTTCGACATGGACTCGACGCTGATCAACATCGAGTGCATCGACGAGATCGCCGACGCGGTCGGCAAGAAGGCCGAGGTCGCGGCCATCACCGAGGCCACGATGCGCGGTGAGATCAAGGACTTCAAGGAAAGCCTGCGGCGCCGCGTGGCCCTGCTGAAAGGCGTTCCGGTGGCTTCGCTGCAGCAGGTCTACGATCAGCGGCTGCGGCTGAATCCGGGCGCGGAGCAGTTGGTCGCGGCCTGCAAGGCGGCCGGCCTCAAGGTGCTGCTGGTCTCGGGCGGCTTCACCTTCTTCGCCAACCGCGTGAAGGATCGCTTGGGGCTGGACTTCGCGCGCTCGAACCTGCTCGACGAAGCCGACGGCCAACTGACCGGCAGTGTCGTGCAGCAGTCCTGGGGCGACATCTGCGACGGTGCCGAGAAGCGCCGCACGCTGCTGGAAGTCGCTTCGCTGCTGGGCATCTCGGCGGCCGAGACGATCGCGGTGGGCGACGGCGCCAACGACCTGCCGATGATGGGCGAGGCCGGCCTCTCGGTGGCTTATCACGCGAAGCCGAAGGTGCGCGAACAGGCGATGGTCGCGATCAACGAAGGCGGCCTCGACCGCCTGCTCGAAGTACTGCGGTGACCGCCATGCCGGACGACGAGCTCCCTCCGCCCAGCTCGGAGACGCTGCATGGCGATCGCCGGGGCGGTGTCGAGCATGGTGCGATCCACAAGCCGATCCACACCTCCGTGCAGTACGGATTCGACCGCGTCGAGGACCTGATCGGCGTCTTCCAGGGCACCCTCAAGAACAGCTTCAGCTATGCCCGCCAGGGCACGCCGACGACCGCCGCGCTCGAAGCCAAGATCAGCCGGCTCGAACAGGGCATCGGCAGCATCTGCTTCGCCAGCGGCATGGCCGCGCTGAGCGCCCTGTTCCTGACGCTGCTGCGCGCGGGCGATCACCTGGTGGCCAGCCGCTACGTCTTCGGCAATACCAACAGCCTGTTCGGCACGCTGGGCGATCTGGGCGTGGCGGTCAGCAAGGTCGATGCCGGGTCAGCGGACCAGGTTCGCGCGGCGCTGCGGCCCGAGACCCGCATGGTGTTCGTCGAGACCGTCGCGAACCCCGGCACCCAGATTCCCGACCTCGAGGCCATCGGCGCGCTGTGCCGCGAACGCGGGCTGCTTTACGTGGTGGACAACACGATCACCTCGCCGGCCCTGTTCCGCCCGAAGACCGTGGGTGCCGGGCTGGTCGTGAACTCGCTGACCAAGACCATCGCGGGGCACGGCGCGGCACTGGGCGGCGCGGTCACCGACACGGGCGAGTTCGACTGGCGGGCCTATCCCAACATCGCGGCCAGCTACCGCGCGATGGACCCGCGGCAATGGGGCCTGCAGCAGATCCGCAAGAAGGGCCTGCGCGACATGGGCGGCACGCTGGCACCCGAGCAGGCCCACCGCATCAGCCTGGGCGCCGAGACCCTGTCGCTGCGGGTGGCGCAGACCAGCGCCACCGCGCTCGCGCTGGCGCGCTTCCTCGAAGCCCATCCGGCGGTCGACCGGGTCCACTACCCGATGCTCGAAAGCCATCCGCAGCATGCGCTCGCGATCCGACACTTCAAGGCCGGCTCCTGGCTGCTGGCCTTCGAGCTGCGCGACAGCGCACGCATGCCGCCGATGCTCGACCGGCTGCAGCTCGCGATCAAGGCCACCGGCCTGGGAGACAACCGGACGCTGGTGATCCCGGTGGCGCCGACGATCTACTGGGAAGCCGGCCCCGTGGTGCGCGCCGAGATGGGCATCGCCGACGGGCTGGTCCGGGTCTCGGTCGGGCTCGAGTCGGCCGACGAACTGATCGCGGATTTCGAACAAGCCATCGCCTGACCGGCCGGAGCCGCCTCGGGTTGTCGTCAGGAGCCCATGCGGACTTCCGGCGACCCCCGAGGGCGCTTCGCGTCAGAGCCCGATCAAGCCGCCGTCGTCCTTCGTGATCACCACCGTGGCCGAGCGCGGGCGTGCCGTGCCACCCTCGGGCCAGTGGCTGCCGAACAGGGTCGGGTTGCCGATGTTGGCCGCCGGCGTGGTCTCGCCCGGGTGCTGGATGTTGACGAACAGCGCACGGCCGTCGCCGGATTCGGCGATACCCGTGATCTCGCAATCCTTCGGACCGACGAGGAAGCGACGCAGCCCGTCCGTGCCCGGTGCCTTGCCGACCAGGGTCGCCTGCGTGGCGCTGGTCGCACCGTCCACGTTGGTGATGGTCTTCGCGCCACCATCGCCGACTTGTCCCGGCAGGGCCGCCAGCATCATGCAGTTGGTCACGTCCGTGTACTTGCCGTCGTCGGTCTCGAGCCAGAGCAGGCCGGCGGTCGCCGAACTGAACCACATGCCGTCGGGGCTGGAGAAATCGTTGTCGGCGACCAGGCTCGACAGGTTGACGTCGGCCGACGCGGTGGAGCGGGCGCCGAACAGATAGACGTCCCACTTGAAGGTCGTGGCGGCCGGGTTGCCGTTCGCGTCCGCGAAGCGGACGACATGGCCGTTCGGATTGCCCTTCTGCGCGGTCGCCCCCTTGGGGTCGTTGTAGGAACGCGGATTGGCGGCGTCGGTGCCGCCCACGAGCCGCGCCGCGTTGTTGGTGAGGGTCACGTACACCTCGCCGTTCTTCGGGTTGACGGCCGCCCACTCCGGCCGGTCCATCTTGGTCGCGCCGGCCGCGTCGGCCGCGAGCCGGGTATTGACCAGCACCTCCACCGCATCGGTGAAGGCATAGGCGGCGTTGCCGGCCGTGATGCCATTGACGCCGAGTGCGAGCTCGAGCCAGGTGCCCGTGCCGTCGGCGTTGAACCGGGCGACGTAGAGCTTGCCGTCGTCCATGTACTTGTCGCCGGCCGCGATGCCGCCGTTGACGTCGGCCGCGTCCCACGCCTTGGTCGAGACGAACTTGTAGATGTACTCGTTCTGCGCGTCGTCGCCCATGTACCAGACCAACGGTTTGCCGACCACGACCGGGCCGAGGCAGGCGCCCTCGTGGCCAAAGCGGCCCAGCGCGGTGCGCTTCTTCGGCGTGCTGGCGGGCGTGAAGGGGTCGATCTCCACCACCCAGCCGTAGGTGTTGGCGCCGTTGCGATAGTCGTCCACGGCGCTGGCGGCGCCGCCGACGACCTCCGTGTTCCAGCGGCCATAGAGGTTGTCGCTCGTGTCGGGCGTGACGGTGGCCCAGAGCTCGCGGCCGGCGCCGGCGACGCCGTAGCGTCCGAAGGCCGCGATCTCCTTCGGGCTGCGGTTCAGGTTGTCGGTCGCCGCGATGCGGCGGAAGTAGCCGGCCCAGTTTTCCTCGCAGGTGAGATAGGTGCCCCAGGGCGTGGTGCCGTTGGCGCAATTGTTGACCGTGCCGCGGGTCTTGCTGCCGTCGCTCGAGTACTTGGTCTTCAGGTAGTCAGTCTTCGCCGCCGGTCCGGAGAACTGCATCTCGGTCAGCGTGTGGACGCGGCGGTTGAAGGCCGAGTCCTGCTTGTAGCTCCAGGCGGTGCCGTTCCTGGCGACCTCGATCACGCTCACGCCGTGCAGGAAGAACTCGCGCTGCACCTCGGCGGCCACGCTGCGCACCGCGGCGTTGCCGGTGCCGACGATGGTCTGGCCGGTGGGATGCAGGAACAGCGCCGTGATGGCTTCGTGGTTCATCGCGAGCAGGCCACGCGCCGCGGCGGCCGGGTCCCACTTGTTCGAAGCGTTGATGCCGAAGAAGGTCATGCCGTCGTGATGGTCGCCGGCACGCCGGTCGTAGCTGGCGGGCGCATCGGTGCCGTCGTTCAGGTAGGCCGGCACGCCGGCCGCGATCGGGTCGCCGAGGCGGTACAGGACGCTGGCGGTATAGCCCGGGGGCACCGAGACCACGTCGGCCAGGCTCTTCGGCACGGCGGTGAAGCCGAGCTTGGCGGCGGCCGGCGCTGGGGCAGGCGCCGGCACGGGTGCCGGTGCCGGGGCTGGCGCAGGGGCCGGTGCCGGGGCGGCAACAGGAAGGAAGCCGTTGCTGCTGCCGCCGCCGCCACAGGCCTGCAACAGCGCGACACTGGCGCTGCCGACGCCGAGTCCGAACAGGTTGCGGCGGCTCAGGCGCGCTTCGACCAGATCGCTGAAGGAAGGATTCGATGTCTTGTTGTAGCCGATGTCGTCCTGGTCGATCGATGGAGCTTCCGTCGGAAGTTTCGCGGTCATGCGGGTGGTCCTTTTTATGGGTGTGAAGATCGGGAGATCAACCCATGAAGGTAGGGGCGACGGATGACGCGGCGACGAAAGTGATGTGTCAGTGGCGTGACAGCGCCTTAGACGCCGCGCGGATCCGACCGGCACCGTGCCTCGCGATCCGGACGCGCAAGGGCACGGGCGGCGCGCCGAGCCGCGCGCGAAAAGCCTAGAGCGCCGCGCCGAGCCGCGCGATGCCTTCGCGGATCTTCTCGACGTTGGCCGTCGCGAAGCTCAGGCGCAAGGTGGCGACATCCGGCTTCTCGGCGAAGAAGGGCGCGCCGGGCACGAAGGCCACGAGCTTTTCGATCGCCCGCTTGGCGAGCACGTTGGCATCCGCGATCTTGCCGTTCGCGCCCGTGAGACGCGCCCAGAAGAACAGGCCGCCGCCAGGCTGCGTGAAGGTGACGGCATCGCCGAGTTCCTGCTGCAGCGCCTCGCCCATGGCCAGCGCGCGTTCCGCATAGACTTGGCGCACATGGGCCAGCGTGGCCGGCATGCGGCCGCTCTTGAGGTATTGCGCGGCCGTCGCCTGCGCGAAGGTGCTGGTGTGGGCATCGCTGAACTGCTTGCACATGGTCGCCTTGGCCAGCAGCTCGGCCGGGCCGATCATCCAGCCGATGCGCAGGCCCGGGCTCAGCACCTTGCTGAGGCTGCCGCAGTGCGCGACGAGCTCACGGCTGCCGGGCACCTCGCTGGTGAGCGACAGGATCGACGGCGGCGGCGCCTGGTCGAAGTAGAGGTCGCCGTAGGGGTCGTCCTCCACGATCAGCGTCTGGTGCCTGACCGCCATCTCGAGCACCTTTTTGCGCCGCTCCAGGCTCAGCATCGCGCCGCTCGGGTTGCCGAAGGTCGGGATCAGGTAGACGAACTTCGGCTTGTGCTCGGCGATGAGCTTTTCGAGTTCGTCGGTACGCACGCCGTGGGCGTCGATCGGCGCACTGATCAGCTGCGCGCCGTAGAGGCGAAAACACTGGATCGTCGCAAGAAAGGTCGGGCCTTCGACGATCACCTTGTCGCCGGGCGAGATCAGCGTCTTGCCGAGCAGGTCCAGCGCCTGCTGGCTGCCGGTGGTGACGATCAGGCCGCTGGGATCGACCTCGACGCCCTTGGTCTTCATGAAGGCACTGAGCTGCGTGCGCAGCGGCTCGTAGCCCTCGGTGGCGCCGTACTGCAGGGCGCCACCCGGTTCTTCCGACAACGCCCTCGCGCTGGCTTCCTTCAGCCCCTCGACATCGAACATCGCGCTGTCGGGAAATCCCCCCGCGAAGCTGATGATGCCGGGCGTTCCGAGCAGCTTGAAGAGTTCGCGGATGGCGGAGGTTTCGACGTTGTCGAGGCGGGAAGCGAATTGCATGAGAGCCTTCTTCGGAGGAGTTGCAGATGGAGATTGTCGCAGCGTGCCGCACCACGGGCGGGCGCCTCACTAAACTCCCGGCCACGATGAAGAAATCAGATATCGAGCCGTTCTTCGCCACGCTCCAGGCCGCCAACCCGACGCCCGAGACCGAACTCGAGTACCGCACGCCCTTCGAACTGCTGGCCGCCGTGCTGCTGTCCGCCCAGGCCACCGACATCGGCGTCAACAAGGCGACGCGACGGCTGTTCCCGGTCGCCAACACGCCGCAGGCGATCCTGGACCTGGGCGTCGAGGGCCTGGAGGGCTACATCAAGACCATCGGCCTCTACCGCAGCAAGGCCAAGCACCTGGTCGAGGCCTGCCGCATGCTGGTCGAGTTGCACGGCGGCGAGGTGCCGAGGACGCGCGCCGAACTCGAGGCCCTGCCGGGCGTCGGCCGCAAGACCGCCAACGTGGTGCTCAACGTCGCCTTCGGCGAGCCCACCATGGCGGTCGACACGCACATCTTCCGGATCGGCAACCGCACCGGACTGGCACCCGGAAAGACCCCGCTCGAAGTCGAACTCAAGCTCGAGAAGCGGGTTCCCGAGGCCTACCGCCTGCACGCCCACCACTGGCTGATCCTGCACGGCCGCTATGTCTGCATGGCGCGCAAGCCGCTGTGCTGGCAGTGCGCGGTGGCGCCCTGGTGCGACTACAAGCCCAAGACACCCGCGCCTTGAGAGCCCCACGCTCCCCCACTTCGTGTGGGTCGCTTCCCCCCGAGGGGGAGTCAGCAGGCCGCCCGTCTGCGCGAAGCGCGGACTTCGCCGCGCTGGCGGCCCGGCGCCGGCCTGAGAGCGCCGATCAGATCTCGAACGTGACCAGCGCGCCGAAGGCGATCGGCTCGCCCGGCCACTGATCGGCGCGTTCGACGCATCGCATGCCGCCGTGCAGCAGCCGCACCGCGCGGATCACGCCAGCATGGGTGACCCAGACCGCGTCGCCTGCGCCGTCGCGCCAGGCGTCGAAGGCGCCGGCCACCCGCTGCATGAACTGGCGGGTGCTCTCGCCGCTGCCGCCCGCGCGCGTGTCGGCGAAGTCGCGGCTCCAGGCCTCGAGCTCGGCGCGCTCGATCGCGGCCCAGTCGCGTTCTTCCCAGGCGCCGAGGTCCATCTCGGCGAGCCGCGGATCGGGCACCGCGCGCAGGTCGGGCCGCAGCGCGCAGATGGCCTGCGCCAGGTCGCGGCAGCGACTCAGCGGCGAGCAGGCCATCGCGGCACCGGCCGGCAACCCGGCGGCCACCTGCCGCGCCGCCGCGTGCGTCAGCTCGGCAAGCACGGGCACATCGGTGCGGCCGTAGCAGAGACCGTCGGCAGCGGTCGTCTTCGCGTGCCGGATCAACAGCAGCTTCATGGCTGCCAGACCAGTGCGAGATAGATGGCGAGCTCGCAAACCTGCTGCGTCGCGCCCAGGCCATCGCCGGTGAAGCCGTGCAGCCGGCGCCGGAACAGGCGCGCCATGTACAGCGCAGCCACGGCGCACAGGCCGACGGCGGCCAAGCCATGCGCCAAGCCATGGGCGAGGAACAGCAGCAGGATGGCCGGGACCGACCAGGCGGCGCCGACCAGCAAGGCACCGCCGCTGATCGCATCGGCCAGCGGCTTGGCCTTGCTCGCGCCACTCGCGTCGCCGACATAGGGCAGCCCGCGGATCAGGAACAAGGGCGCGAGCCGCGACAGCACGTGGGCGCTCGCCAGCGCCACCGCCGCACTGAGCGCGCCCTGCCCCGCCAGCGCCGCCAGCAGCGCCACCTTGAGGCCCAGCGCCAGCACCAGCGCGATCGCTCCGAAGGCCCCGATGCGCGAGTCCTTCATGATCTCGAGTGCGCGCGACCGGTCGGCCGAGCCGCCCAGCCCGTCCGCCACGTCGGCCAGCCCATCCTCATGGAAAGCACCGGTCAGCAGTACGGTCGCGATGGTCGACAGCAGCGCCGCCACGCAGGCGCCGGCCAGGCCCGGAAGGCCGGCCTGAGCCACCAGGAAGACACCCGCCCCGACCGCGCCGACCAGCCAGCCGACGCCGGGAAAATGCGCCGCGCTGGCGCGCAGCATCGCCGGACTGAAACCGACCCAGCCGGCCAGCCCGCCCGTGACCGGGACCCGCGTGAAGAACTGCAGCGCCAGCAAAAAGTGGCGCACACCGTTCATGAATGCTCCCGGCCCGAAACCCCCGCCGACTCGAAGCTGGCCATCTCGCGCAGGATGCGGCACGCCGACTCGAGCAGTGGCCAGGCCAGCGCCGCACCCGAGCCTTCGCCCAGCCGCAGGTCGAGCCGCAGCAGCGGTTCGAGCCGCAGGTGATCGAGCAGCAGGCGATGGCCGGGCTCGGCCGATTCGTGCGCCGCCACGCAGCGCTGCACGACCTGCGGCCGCAGCGCCGCCGCGACCAGCACGGCGGCGCTGGCGATGAAGCCGTCGACCACGATCACGCGGCGCTCGTGCGCGGCCTGCAGCACCGCGCCGACCAGCGTCGCGATCTCGAAGCCGCCGAAGGCCGCCAGTGCGTCCAGCGGCGCGATGGCGTCGGCATGCAGGTCGAGCACGCCGCGCAGCACCTCGCGCTTGCGGGCCAGGCCGGGGGCATCGAGGCCGGTGCCGGACCCGGTGCAGGTGTCGATGTCCTGGCTCGCGAGCCGCGCCAGCAGCATCGATGCCGCGGACGAATTGCCGATGCCCATCTCGCCGAGCAGCAGCGCATTGCCCGGCAGCGCGCGCACCACCCCCATGCCGTTGGCGATGGCCTGCTCGCACTGCGCCGCACTCATGGCCGGGCCGATCGAGGCGTCCGCGGTGCCGGCCGCGATCTTGCGGATCAGGAGCCCCTCGGTCGGTGCGAAGTCATGGCGCACGCCGCAATCCACCACGGACAGCGCCAGTCCGTGCTGCCGCGCCAGTACGCTGACGGCCGCACCGCCGGCGAGGAAGTTCTGCACCATCTGCCAGGTCACGTCGCTCGGGTAGGCCGAGACGCCGCGTGCGGCCAGGCCGTGGTCGGCGGCGCAGACCAGCATCTGCGGCGCCGCCAGTGACGGCGTCTCGCTGCCGAGAATGCAGCCGAGCCGCAAGGCCAGCGCTTCCAGCCGGCCGAGGGCGCCGACCGGCTTGGTCTTGCCGTCGAGCCGCTGCTGCAGGCGTGCGGCGAACGCCGGGTCGTCGAGGTCGTCGATGGGGGAAATTTCTAGCGTCATTGGATCAGGGAGCGGAGCACGCCCGCTTCAAAGTGGGAATCGATGTGGTCGGCCAGGCCATCGAACACGGCGTCGAGCGTGCGCGCAGCCACGCCGAAGAGCGCGTTCAGCGCCGCCGGATCCTCGAACAGGCCGTGCAGGTAGAGCCCGAGCACGTTGCCGGCGCCGTTCTGCCAGGCGAGTCCGTCGGGCATCACGGCCACGGCGTGGTCGCCGCTCGCGGCCATGGCGGGATGCTCGGCCGTCTGGCCGTGATGGATCTCGTAGCCGCGCACCGCGACGCCCGAGAGCGCGGCCCAGGGGCCGGCCAGGGTGCCGAACGCCGCCTCGCGCTGGCGCACCGTCTTGTCCTGCGCAAACGTGGTGACCACCGGCAGCAGGCCCAGGCCCGGTCCGTTGCCATCGACGCCGTGCGGGTCGATCAGCGCCTCGCCCAGCATCTGCAGCCCGCCGCAGACACCCAGCACCGCCCCGCCGCGCGCCGCATGCGCGGCCACCGCGCGGTCCAGGCCCTGGCCCCTGAGCCAGGCCAGGTCGCCGCTGGTGTTCTTCGAGCCGGGCAGCACGATCCAGTCCGCGTCCGCCACGTCGGCCGGGCTGCGCGCCCAGCGCAGGCGCACGCCGGCGATGTTCTTCAGCGGCTGGAATTCGTCGAGGTTGCTGATCCGGGGATAGGCGATCACGGCGATGGTGCGGGTGACCTCCCCGCTGGACCTGCTGCGGTCGTCGAACACGCCGTCCTCCTCGGGCAGCCCGTGCTGCCACCACATCGGCAAGGTCGCGACCGTGGGCACGCCGGTCAGTGCCTCGAGCTGCTGCGGCGCCGGCGCGAGCAGCGCCGCGTCGCCGCGGAACATGTTGAGGACGAAGCCGGCGAGCAGCGCGCGATCTTCTTCCGGCATCAGGGCCCAGGTGCCATAGAGGTGCGCGAAGGCGCCGCCGCGGTCGATGTCGGTCACCAGCAGGCAGCGCGCCGCGGCATGGCGCGCCACGCGCAGATTGACGATGTCGCTGGCCATCAGGTTGATCTCGGCCGGCGAGCCGGCACCCTCGATCACCACCACGTCGTTCTCGGCGCGCAGTTCGTCGAGCGCCTGCGCGATCTGCGGCCAGACCCGCTCGCTGCGCCCGCGCCAGGGCAGCGCCGAGAGCGCGCTGCTCACCTGCCCCATCAGCACCACCTGGCTGTGCGTGTCGCGCTCGGGCTTGAGCAGCAGCGGGTTCATGCGCACGTCGGGCTCGGCGCGCGCCGCCAGGGCCTGGAAGTACTGGGCACTGCCGATTTCGCCGCCCGCCACCACGCGCGCGTTGTTGCTCATGTTCTGCGCCTTGAACGGCGCCACCCGCAGCCCCTGGCGCGCGAACCAGCGGCACAGCGCGGTCGCCAGCCAGCTCTTGCCCGCGCCGCTGGTGGTGCCCAGCACCATGACGCAGCGGGCCCGGCCGCCTTGCATGTTTGGAATCATGGAGAGATTGTGCTTTACGTGAACTCTGTCACGTTCGGGCGTGCGCTCTCAAACGAAGTCGAAAGCATTCACTTGTTTCGCCCTTAGCTTCGAGGCATCCACGAGAACGAGGACTCCGGCGAATGCCAGCACTACGCGATATCGCGCTCACGGTCGAAGAGCGCGGCACCCATCAGTTCTTCTGGGTCATCCTGGAAGCCCTCCACAGCGACGCCGCCGAGGCGATCCACTACAGCCGCATCTTCACGGCCGCGGCGCCGCAAGCCACTTATTCGAGCGCGCTCGTCATGGGGGCCAACGCGCTGCGCAAGCTGGTGGATCCGGCCTCGGCACCGGAGAGCCGCATGTGAACGCCAGGATTCAGCGCGCCGCCATCTGCGCCTTCGCCTCGCCCGGCGGCATGGCCTGCGCCGCCTGAATCTCCCAGCTTCCGCCCAGCGCACGGATCAGTCCCACCGTCGCCTGGTACTGCGCCGCACGCACTTGCAGGGCCTGCCGCCGGTTCTGCAGTTCGCTGCGGCGCGCATCGAGCAGGTCGAGCTGGCTGATCATGCCGTTGCGGTAGCGCGAATCCGACAGCGTGGTCGCGCGGATCGCCGAAGCCACCGCCTTGGCCTGCACGCCCGACTGCTGCTCGAGGATGCGCAGCGACGACAGCTGATCCTCGACCTCCCTGAACGCCACCAGCACCTGCGCCCGATAGTTGGCCAGGGCGCCGTCGAGCTGCGCCGATGCGCCTTGCACGCCGGCCTCGCGCCGGCCGCCGTCGAAGACCGGCAGCGCGAGCAAGGCGCCGATGCCCCAGGAGCGGGCCGACCACTTCAGCAGGTCGGCGATGTCCGCGGACGCGTAGCCGGCGCCGCCGGTGATCGCAATGTCCGGGAACCACGCCGCCTGCGCGACACCGACTCGCGCCTGCGCCGCCAGCACGGCCTGCTGGGCCGCCGAGATGTCGGGCCGCCGCGTCAGCACGGTGGCCGGCACGCCCGGCGGGATGGTGGGCAAGGCGGTCGACCACTCGTCCGTGCCGACACCGAAGTCGGAGGCGAGGTCGCCGGCCAGCACGGCCAGCGCATGCTCGAGTTCGGCCCGGCGCCGGTCGAGCGTCATGGCATCGGACTCGTTGGAGGCCACCTCGGTCTCGACCCGGACGACGTCGAGCTCGGCCACGTCCCCTGCCCGCTCGCGGCTTTGCGTCAGGCGCAGCGTGTCGCGGTAGGCCTCGACCGTGTCGCGCACCAGCGCGCGCTCGGCATCGATCGCGCGCAGCGCCAGGTAGGTCTGCGCCACTTCGGCCTGCACCAGCAGCCGCGTGCTCTGCAGCAGGCCGGCGCGCGAATCGGCGTCGAGCTGCGCCGCCTCGCTGGCGCGCGACAGCTTGCCGAACAGGTCCAGCTCGTAGGAGAAGTCGAAGCCGGCGGTGACCAGCGTCGAGGGCCGCGGAGTCGGATTGCGGTTCAGGCCGGCGCTGCGCACGCCGCCGGCGGCCAGCCCGATCTGCGGTGCGCGGTCGGCGTCCTTGTCGCGGGCCAGCGCCCGGGCCTCGGCCAGCCGGGCCGCCGCGGCCTGGATGCTGGTGTTGCGGGCATCCGCGCGTTCGATCAGCCGGTCGAGCACCGGGTCGTCGAAGGCGCGCCACCATTCGCCGCGCGGCTGCGCCTCGGCGGGCTGCACGCGGGTCCAGGCACCTTCCGGGGCGGCGGCCGCCTGCTCCTTGAATTGCGCAGGCGGCGTGAAGGACGGCAGCTCGGCCGGCGCCGTCGCGCAGCCGGCCAGCACCAGTGCGGCGAACAAGGGCAGCCACGCGGCACGCCAACGCCGGCCTCGGGTTTCAAGTCTTGGATTCATGATGAGCTTTCTGGGGGAAGACGCCATGGCGCCTACTCGTTGTCGCGCAGCGGCGCCGCGGGCGATGGGTGCAGTCCGGCGCTTGCGCCGCCGCCGCGCGCGGGCTGGTCGGCCGACACGAAGGCATCGACATGCGGCACCTCGCCATGCAGCTTGAGCGGGCGGTTGCCCGTCAGGCGCCGCAGCAGCACATAGAACACCGGCGTCAGGAACAGGCCGAACGCGGTCACGCCGATCATTCCGGAGAACACCGCGATGCCCATCGCACGGCGCATCTCCGCGCCGGCACCGGTCGACAACACCAGCGGCAGCACGCCCATCACGAAGGCCATCGAGGTCATCAGGATCGGCCGCAGGCGCAGCCGGCTGGCCTCGATCGCCGCCTGCAGCGGCGTGCGCCCGGCGAACTCCAGCTCGCGTGCGAACTCGACGATCAGGATCGCGTTCTTGGCCGACAGCCCGACCAGCACCATCAACCCGATCTGCGTGAAGACGTTGTTGTCGCCGCCCGACAGCCACACGCCCGTCATCGCGGCCAGGATCCCCATCGGCACGATCAGGATGATCGCGACCGGCAAGGTCAGGCTCTCGTACTGCGCCGCCAGCACCAGGAACACCAGCAGGATGGCGAGCGGAAACACCCACAGCGCCGAATTGCCGGCCAGGATTTCCTGGTAGGTCAGCTCGGTCCATTCGAAGCCGATGCCCGGCGGCAGCGTCTCGGCCGCGATGCGCTCGATCGCCGCCTGCGCCTGGCCCGACGAGAAGCCCGGCGCCGGGCCGCCGTTGATGTCGGCCGCAAGGAAGCCGTTGTAGCGCATCGCGCGCTCCGGCCCGTAGCTGGGCTGGATGTTCATCAGCGCCGACAGCGGCACCATCTCGCCGCTGGCCGAACGCACCTTGAGCAGGCCGACGTCCTCGGCCCGCGCACGGTACGGCGCATCGGCCTGGACGCGCACGCTGTAGGTGCGGCCGAAGCGGTTGAAGTCGTTCGCGTAGAGGCTGCCGAGGTAGATCTGCATGGTGTCGAACACGTCGGTCACCGACACGCCGAGCTGGCGCGCCTTGGTGCGGTCGATGTCGGCATAGAGCTGCGGCACGTTGACCTGCCAGCTCGTGAACATGCCCGCGAGCTCGGGCGTCTGGTAGGCCTTGGCCATGAAGGCCTTGACCGCGCCGTCCATCGCCGCGTAGCCGAGCGAGCCGCGGTCCTCGAGCTGCAGCTTGAAGCCGCCCGTGGTTCCGAGGCCCTGCACCGGCGGCGGCGGGAAGATCGCGATGAAGGCGTCCTGGATGCCGGCGAACTGCTGGTTGAGCTGGCCCGCGATCGCGCCGGCGCTCAGGTTCGCCGTCTTGCGCTGGTCGAAGTCCTTCAGGCTCACGAACACGATGCCGGAGTTCGAGCTGTTGGTGAAGCCGTTGATCGACAAGCCCGGGAAGGTGATCGCATGCTCGACGCCGGGCTGCTTCAGGACGATGTCGTTCATGCGCCGCGTCACGTCTTCGGTACGGTCCAGCGTGGCGCCGTCGGGCAGCTGCGCGAAGCCGATCAGGTACTGCTTGTCCTGCGCCGGCACGAAGCCGCCGGGCACCGCCTTGAACAGGCCGAAGGTCAGGCCCACCAGCGCCAGGTAGATCGCCATCATCAGCGCCTTGCGCGAGATGGCGCCCTTGACGCCGCGGCTGTAGCCCTCCGCACCGCGATGGAACACGCGGTTGAAGGCGCGGAAGAAGCGGCCGAAGACGCGGTCCATGCCGCGCGTCAGCGCGTCCTTGGGCGCATCGTGGCCGCGCAGCAGCAAGGCGGCGAGCGCGGGCGACAGGGTCAGCGAGTTGATCGCCGAGATCACGGTCGAGATCGCGATGGTCAGCGCGAACTGCTTGTAGAACTGCCCCGTGAGTCCGCTGATGAAGGCCAGCGGCACGAACACCGCCACCAGCACCAGCGCGATGGCGATGATCGGCCCCGACACTTCCCGCATCGCGCGGTAGGTGGCCTCGCGCGGCGTCAGGCCGGCCTCGATGTTGCGCTCGACGTTCTCGACCACCACGATCGCGTCGTCGACCACGATGCCGATCGCCAGCACCAGCCCGAACAGGCTCAGCGCGTTGATGGAGAAACCGAACAGGTGCATCACCGCGAAGGTGCCGATGACCGAGATCGGCACCGCCAGCAGCGGAATGATCGAGGCGCGCCAGGTCTGCAGGAACAGGATCACGACCAGCACCACCAGCGCAATGGCCTCCAGCAGCGTGTGGATCACCGATTCGATCGAGGCGCGCACGAACTGGGTCGGGTCATAGACGATGCTGTAGTCCACGCCGTCGGGCATGTTCTTCTTGAGTTCGGCCATGGTGGCGCGCACGTCGTTCGAGATCTGGATCGCGTTCGAGCCCGGCGCCGCGAAGATCGGCACCGCCACCGCGTCCTTGTTGTCGAGCAGCGAGCGCAGCGCATAGCTCGAGGCGCCGAGCTCAAGGCGCGCGACGTCGCGCAAGCGGGTCACGGCGCCGTCGCCGCCGGTCTTCACGATGATGTCGCCGAATTCGTCCTCGGTCTGCAGCCGGCCCTGGGCGTTGATCGAGATCTGCATGTCGACGCCCGAGAGGCCCGGCGAGGCGCCGACCACGCCGGCCGCCGCCTGCACGTTCTGCTCGCGGATCGCGCGCACCACGTCGCTGGCCGAGAGGCCGCGTTGCGCCACCTTTTGCGGATCGAGCCAGACCCGCATCGAGTAGTCGCCCGATCCGAACAGCTGCACATCGCCCACGCCCTGCACGCGCGCCAGCCGGTCCTTGACGTTGAGCACCGCGTAGTTGCGCAGGTAGGTCATGTCGTAGCGGCCGTTGGGCGACAGCAGGTGCACCACCATCGTCAGGTCGGGCGAGCTCTTGATGGTCGTGATGCCGAGCCGGCGCACCTCCTCGGGCAGCCGCGGCTCGGCCTGCGAGACGCGGTTCTGCACCAGCTGCTGGGCCTTGTCCGGATCGGTGCCCAGCTTGAAGGTCACGGTCAGCGTCATCAGGCCGTCGGTGGTCGCCTGGCTGCCCATGTAGAGCATGCCCTCGACGCCGTTGATCGACTCCTCGAGCGGGGTCGCCACGGTCTCGGCGATGACCTTCGGATTGGCGCCGGGGTAGTTGGCCCGCACCACGACCGAGGGCGGCACCACCTCGGGGTACTCGGAGATCGGCAGGCCGCGCAGCGCGATCAGGCCCGCGATCAGCATCAGCACCGACAGCACGCCGGCAAAGATCGGCCGGTCGATGAAGAACTTGGAAAGGTTCATGAGTGTTTCCCCCCGAGCCGGGATCAGGACTTCGCGTCCGCCACGTGCTGGGCTTGCGGTTGAACTTCGGACTTCGCGTCCATGGTCACGACCTGCGGCGCCACCAGCGCGCCCGGTCGGATGTGCTGCAGGCCGTTGACGACCACGCGCTCACCGGCCTTCAGACCCCTGGAGACGACGCGCAGACCGTTGACCGGCGCGCCGAGCGCCACTTCGCGGTACTCGGCCTTGTTGTCCTCGCCGACCACCAGCACGAACTTCTTGTTCTGGTCGGTGCCGACCGCGCGCTCGTTCACCAGCAAGGCCGCTTCGTCGCGCGCCTGGCCCATGCGGATACGGGCGAACTGGCCCGGGATCAAACTGCCGTCGGCGTTGTCGAAGGCCGCGCGCACGCGCACCGTGCCGCTCCTGGCGTCGACCTGGTTGTCGATCAGCTGCAGGCGGCCCTGGTAGGGCGTGCCGTCGCTGCCGGCGGTCCCCATCTGCACCGGAATGCCTTCGATCCGGCCGCGTGCGCTGGCACCGCCCGGCAGGTCCTTCAAGGCCCGCACCACGATCTGCTCGTCGGCATCGAAGCTCGCATAGATCGGGCTGACCGAGACCAGCGTCGTGAGCACCGGCGCGCCGGGGCCGGCGGCCACCAGGTTGCCCGCGGTCACCTCGAGCTTGCCGGTGCGCCCCGACACCGGGGCGCGCACCTGCGTGTAGCCCAGGTTCAGGCGCGCGCTCTGCAGCGAGGCCTGCGCGGCGCGCAGGTTGGCCTCGGCCTCGCGGCCGGCGTTGCTGCGCTCGTCGAGCTCGCGCTGGGCGATGGCCTTCTCCTCCCACAGGCGGCGGGCCCGCTCCTGCTCGCTGCGCGTGAACGAGACCCGGGCCTGCGCCGAGGCGACCTGGGCTTCGGCGCGTTCCACTTCGGCCGCGTACGGTGCCGGATCGATGGTGATCAGCAGTTCGCCCTGCTTCACCAGGGAACCCTCGCGGAAGTGCACGGCCTGCACCGCACCGGCCACGCGCGAACGCACGTCGACCCGCTCGACCGCCTCGAGCCGGCCCGAGAACTCGTCCCAGGTGTTGATGTCGGTCGCGACCGCCGTGGCCACCGAGACCGGTGTCGCGCGCGGCGCCGCGACGGTCGTGACATCGTTCGCCTCGGCATTGAGGCTGTGGAAGCCGAGCGCCGCGGAGGCGATCGCCACCAGCGCCGTGATGCCGGTCACCGCGGGCCAGAGGCCGCGGCGGGCCGGGGAGGAGTGTTGAGGGTTCGACATGATGGTGGTCCTTTTGGTGACTCTTGGGAAAACACGACGCCCTCCCGCGCGGGTGGCGCAGGACAGCGGGAAGCAGCAGTTGTTGCAGGGCGCACGGCACCCCGCGGCGGGGCAGTCGCCGTTCGGGTCGAGGTGCCGTCACCTCGGTGTTGGGAAGGGCTCCGCGCGAACGGAACCGTCAGTCAGCGCACGGCCGCCGTGCGCCGTCGCTCAGTGCGGCGGTGGGGCCGCGCTGAAGAAGTCGCGGAAGTGCTTCTGCACCACCGCCTCGCAGGCGGCGCAGCCCGAACCTTCCGGCTCGTAGAGCGCCGCGGGCCAGTTCGCAGCGCCGGGCAGCACACTGCTGGTGACCAGGATGCCGGCCTCGCCGAGCCGGCGCGCGAAATTCAGCGCCTCGTCGCGCATCGGGTCGTCCTGGCCGACCAGCACCAGCGTCGGCGCCACCTCGGCCAGTCGCAGCGACCCGCCGGGCACCGCATAGGGATGCGTGGCGTTCATCGGCCGGCGCAGGTACTCCTGCCAGCCCGAGGCCCACTTGCACTGCGTGGCATCGCCCGAGGCCTTGCGCAGCGACGCGGTGCCGGCGCAGGGGTCGAGCATCGGCGACAGCAGGATCTGGCCCGCCAGCGGCGGATGCGCACGATCGCGCGCCATCAGCGCCACCGCGGCGGCCAGGTTGCCTCCGGCCTCCTCGCCCGCCAGGAACACGCGGGCTCCCTTGCCGGCCAGCTTCACGCGCTGCTTGTAGAGCCACTCGAGGGCCGCGAAACCGACCTCGATCGGCTCCGGGAACGGCGCCTTGGGCGCCAGCGGATAGTCGAGCGAGACCACCACGGCGCCGGCACCCGCCAGCAGGCGGGCGACGCTGCGGCCGTTGTCGAGGTCGCCGCAGACGAAGGTGCCGCCATGGAAATGCAGCACCAGCGGCACCGTGGCACCCCGCGCACGCTCGCCATACAGGCGGGCCTGCACCGGTTCGCGGTCCGGCAGCTCGATCCGGATGTCGGTTTCTGCGCCGCGCGCGGCGGCCGGGGCTGCATCGGCGGCTGACAGGATCGGGCGGGTGGGCATGGCAGACTCGGTGGGTTGAACGATGACTGAAATATAAGGCCGTGCCTTGTCGCTCCAACGTGGCACCTTCCCCCACTCTGTTTCCAATCGGCTAACAATCGCATACAGGCGCCGTGTGAGAATTCCGCTCCCCCCGGCCCCCCAGCCACCCCCCAGGAGCAGCACAGATGGATCAGATCCAGGGCATGCGGATCTTTGTCCGTGTCGTCGAAGCAGGCACGTTCACGCGCGCCGCAGACTCGCTCGGCCTGCCCAAGGGCACGGTCACCAAGCAGATCCAGGCGCTGGAGTCGCGCCTGCACGTGAAGCTGCTGAACCGCACGACGCGGCGCGTCACCGTCACGCCGGACGGCGCGGCGTACTACGAGCGCACGGCGCGGCTGCTCAACGATTTCGACGACATCGAGGCCAGCATGACCAATGCGCAGGCCAATCCCACGGGGCGACTGCGCATCGATGTCGGCTCGTCGATGGCCCGGCTGGTGATCCTGCCCGCGCTCTCGACTTTCTGCGACCGCTATCCCGACATCCAGGTCGACGTCGGCGTCAGCGACCGCACGGTCGACCTGATCACCGACAACGTCGACTGCGTGATCCGCGGCGGCGAGCTCACCGACCAGTCGCTGGTGGCGCGGCGCATCGGCAACCTGCCCTGGATGACCGTGGCCTCGCCGGCCTACCTGAAGCGCTACGGTGCGCCGCAGCATCCGTCGGACATCGAGAAGCGCCACCTGGTGGTGGGCTTCTTCTCGGGCAGCACGCGCCGCGTCTACCCCCACGAGTTCCACCGCGGCGAGGAACAGCTCGAGATCGCGGGGCCCTACCGCGTCTCGGTCAACGACAGCAATGCCCACATGACGGCGGTGCTCGGCGGCTTCGGGCTGTCGCAGGTCATCACCTACATGGCCGAGCCCTACCTCGCGAGCGGCGAGCTGGTGCAGATCCTGCCGGACTGGACCCGGCCGCCGCTGCCGGTGCACGTCGTTTATCCGCCGAACCGCCACCTGAGCGCCAAGGTGCGGGCCTTCGTCGACTGGGCGGCGGAGCTGTTCGCCAAGCACCCGCAGCTGCAGCGGCTCTGATTCAGGGGCGCGCCGCGATCCACGCGCGCTGCAGCGCCTGCTGGCTGGCGGGCGGCAGCACGCCGAGCCTCAGCTGCCCGGGAAGCCCGAACGAGGCCGTGTCGCGCAACTGGATGCCGGCCTGGCGCAGGGCGGCGGCGCGCCCGGCGGTGTAGACCGCATCCGGTTCGGCACAGAAGAAGTTGGCGACGCTGGGGAAACAGCGCCAGCCCAGCGATTCGCACAGCGCGCGCTGCTCGGCCTTCCAGGCCCGGAGCGTGGGCAGGCTGTCGGCCAGCCAGTGCTGCGTCGGCTCGCCGGCCCAGGCCTCGAGCAGCGCCACGCCATGGGCGCCCAACGGCCAGGAAGGCGCGAGGCGCACCAGGCGCGCGGCCATGTCCTGCGCCCCCAGGGGCGCGATCGCATAGCCCGCTCGCACACCGGTCAGGCCGAGCGCCTTGTTGGGCGTCCAGAGCTGCCAGACGCTGTCGCGTTGGGCGTCGCTCAAGGCCAGCGCGCCCTCGAGGCGCAGCGGTTCGTAGGCGAGATCGAGCACGCAGGTGGCGCCCCCGCTCAACGGGCCGACCCGGCTCATCAGGTCCTCCTGCGGCTGGCCCAGCGGGCTGCCGGGGTCGCAGCACCAGACCAGATCGGCCGCGCTGTCCGCCGTCGCGATCTCGAAGTGCCAGGCCTTGGCGGCCCGGAGGTAGTCGCCATAGCCGTGCCGCGGGACCCGGACCCGCCCGCCCCCGCCCTGCGACACGGCGGCCGTGACTCGGCCGATGAATTCGCTGGCGCTCGCGGCGATCACGATGCGGCAGACCTCGACGCCGTGAAGGCGGGCCAGCCGCTCGCGCAGCCTCAGGTAGTGCGGATCGGGATAGCGGCTGGCGTCCGCCGCCTGCAACGCCTGCAGCGCGGCGGGACACGGTCCGCAGGCATTGCCGTTGGTCGAGAAGTCGTGCGGCACCGCGCCCTGGGCATCGGGTCCGCCGTGCATGAGTTCGAACATTTCGGAGGCCTTCATGCCCCTCCCATCAGTAAAAGGCAGGCGATTGCTGCCGTTGCGCACAGGCCGGCGACGACCACCACACGCGCTGCGAGTTGCACCGCTTTCGCCGTATCGTCGGCCGAGGCGCCACGGCCTTCTGCGTTGAGCACATAGACGCCGGGCTTGGCCAGCCGGACGCCCAGCTGCAGCGCCATCGCAGCCATCGGCCAGCCGCTGTTGGGCGACGGGGTTCGGCGCGCTTCGCGGAAGATGGCCCTCCCCCCTGCGCTTGCCGGGCGGGAACGCGCGCAGGACCACAGGAACAGTGCCGTCAGGCGGGCGGGCAGCCAGGACAGCAGGTCGTCGGCGCGCGCGGCCCATTTGCCGGCCCATTCCCACTGCCGCCCCTCGCGCTCGCCGCGGTAGCCCCACATCGCATCCGCCGTGTTGGCGAACCGATAGACCGCCGCGCCCGGCAGGCCGAAAAGAACGAACCAGAACAGCGGCGCGACCAGCGAATCGTTAAGGTTCTCGGCCAGCGACTCGATGGCGCTTTCGCGCACCTCGGCGGCGCTCAGCGAAGTCACGTCACGGCTCACGAGCCTGCCCAGCTGCACGCGACCTTCGTCGAGCGAACGTCCCAGCGCCGCTTCGACCGCCAGCACCTCGTCGCGCAGCATGCGCCAGGCCAGCAGCGGCTTGAGCGCGGCGCCCGCCAGCAGCACACCGGCCCAGATCGGCAGGCGGCTCACGCCTGCCGCCACCGCGCAGGCGCCCGCCGCAACCAACGACGCGCCCACGCACCACCCGATCGCGCCGCCGGCCAGGGAAGCGAATCTGCGCGCCGGCATGCCTGCAGGCGGCGCGATACGCCGTCCGACCCCACCCAGGTAGCGCCCCATCCAGACCACCGGGTGCCAGCACGCAGGCGGCTCCCCAAGCCATCGGTCGATGGCCAGCGCGAGCCAGAGTGCAGCAATAGAACTCAGCACCGCCATGTCCTCACTCAATACCTCCCCACCGCCGGCCGGCGCAGCCAGGCCCGTTGGTGAAACACCTCGGAACCGGCTTTGCCGGGCCGAAGGTGTTGCCCCCGGCAGGGGGTGGGCGCCCGGACACGCAGTGCCGGGCAACCTGGGGGCGAGCTCAATCTTCTATGCCGCGCTGCGCCGGGATGCCGGCCTTGAACGCGTGCTTGATCATTTGCATCTCGGTCACAGTGTCGGCCAGCTCGACGATCTCGGGCGGGCAGCGCCGGCCGGTCAGGACCACGTGCACCTCCTTCGGCCGTGCGCGCAAGGTCTCGAGCACGCCTTCGAGCGGCAGCCAGCCGTAGATGAGCGGGTAGGTGATCTCATCGAGCACGACCAGAAAGTGCTCGCCCGAGAGGATCGCCGATCGGGCCCTCTCCCAGCCATCGCGGGCCAGCTGCGCGGAGCGTTCGAGATCCTGGGTCTTCCAGCTGAAGCCGTCGCCCAGGCCCTCGATCGGAATCCCGAACTGCTCGAACATGCGGTGCTCGCCGAAGCGCGCGCTCGGCACCTTCATGAACTGGAAGATCTTCACCGGCTTGCCTCGGCCATGGGCCCGCAGTGCCAGGCCGAAGGCGGCCGTGCTCTTGCCCTTGCCGTCGCCGGTGTTGACGATCACAAGGCCGCGGCGCTCGCCTTCGGGCTTCTCGTAGGGCTTTTCGGTGGGGGGTGTTTCGATCTGCATGGGGTTCCTGATTGAGCGTTGTTTGTCTAGTGCATGACGGCCAGCCACTGGCCTTCCACGCGATGAACGACCACGCGCCGGTCGAACACCGCTTCCAGTGCGCGATGGGTCGCCGGATCGTCGCAGGCGCCATGGTGCAACACGCGGCCCTGTGCCATCACGACCATCGCATCGGCGCACAGCGCGGCGTTGAGCTCGTGCAGCACGCTGACCACCGTCCGGCCAGCGGCCACCAGCGCGCGCACGGTCTGCATCCAGTCGGCCTGGTGCGGCGGATCGAGGTTGGCCAGTGGCTCGTCCATCAGCAGCAGTTCGGCCTCGACCGCCAGCGCGCGTGCCAGCAAGACGCGCTGGCGTTCGCCGCCCGAGAGCTGGCCGAGCGGCCGCTCGCGCCATTCCCAGGCCTGGGTGCTGCGCAGCGCCCGCTCGACCGCTGCGCGGTCGGCCTCGCTGGGGGCCGCCAGCCAGCGCTGGTGCGGCAGGCGGCCGAGCATCGCGACGTCGTGCACCAGCAGGTCGTCTGCGCTGCCCTCGCCCGCGCCGCCCTGGCCGAGCCAGGACAGGCGTTGCGCGCGCGCGCGCCCCGACCAATCCGCCAGCGGCCGGCCGAGCGCGCTGAGTTCTCCGCCATGCGCCAGCAGGCCCGCCAGCACCTTGAGCAGGGTCGACTTGCCGGCGCCGTTCGGTCCCACGATGCTGGTCCAGCGACCGCCCGCCAACGACAGGTCGATGCCGTGCAGCACCTCGGCCTGGCCCAGCCTGGCCGTGATGCCGCGCGCCTCCAGCGCGGGCCCGTGAACGACGACCGGCGCGCTCACAGGCCCCCCCGCGCGCTGCGCCGGTGCATCAGCCACAGCAGGTAGCTGCCGCCGAGCACCGCGGTCAGCACGCCGACCGGCAGCTCTTGCGGCGCGACCAGCCAGCGCGCGAGCAGGTCGGCGGCCATCAGCAGCAAGCCGCCCATGGTGGCCGACAGGACGATGAGTCGCGCGTGCGTGGTCTTCACGACCGAGCGCACCAGGTGCGGCGCCGCCAGGCCTACGAAGGCGATCAGCCCGGTCTGCGCCACGGCCGTGCCGGTGGCCAGCGCCAGCACCGCGACCAGCGCGGCGCGCATCGCGCCCAGCGGCAGCCCGAGGCTGGCGGCCGTGGCTTCGCCGAGCGCGAGCCCGTCGAGCACCGGCGCCAGCGCCCAGGCCAGCAGCAGGCACAGCGCACCTAGGCCGCCCATCACGGCGCACGCGCTCCAGCCGACCAGGCCGGTGCTGCCGAGCATGAAGCCCTGGATCGCCTGCAGGATGTCGGCCGAGGCGATCGTGAGCAGGTCCTTGGCCGCGCCCAGCACCACGCCGACGATCACGCCGGCGAGCAGCAGCCTGAGCGTCTGCTGCACGCCGCGCGCCAGCAGCAGCGTCAGCATCACCGCGAGCACGGCGCCGAGGAAGGCCGCCCCCGTGAGGCCGAGCCGCACCACCCATTGGGTGCTGACCGGCGAGAGTCCGAACAGCGACAGCGCCAGGGCGACGCCGAGCGAGGCCCCGGACGCGCTGCCCAGCAGGTACGGGTCGGCCAGCGGATTGCGGAACAGCCCCTGCGCCACCGCGCCCGCCAGGCCCAGCAGTGCGCCGGCAAGCCAGGCGCCCAGCGTGCGCGGCAGGCGGATGTCCCAGACGATCTGCAGCGCCACCGGGTCGTGTCCGGCCGCCAGCATGTTCTCGAAGCCGGTGCTGCCGACGCCCGCGCCGAGCAGCAGCAGCAGCAGCGCCAGGATGACGAGGGCGATGCCCAGCGCGAGCGCGCGGCGGTGCTGGCTCTTCACCGGCCGCCCCGCGGCGCATGCGCGCAGGAACCCGTCACCGCGCCTTCTCCTGCAGGCACTGCGCCATCAGCCGCGCGGCTTCGCCCATGCGCGGCCCGGGACGCACCAGCACGTCCGACTCGGCGGCGCTGAAGCGGCAGATGCGGCCTTCGCGCACCGCCCGGATGGCGCCCCAGCCCGGCCGCTGCTCCAGCCCCTGCGCGCTGCGTTCGCCGACCATGATCAGGTCGGGATTGGCCCGGACCACGAACTCGGGGTTGAGCTTCGGAAACGGGCCGAGCGCGGCCGGCACGATGTTCTTCACGCCGAGCCGGGCGAGCGTCTCGCCGATGAAAGAGACCTCGCCCGCCGCATAGGGCGCGCTGTTGACCTCGAAATACACGCGCGTGCGCGCCACGCCCGCGGGCAGCGACTGCGCCGCCGCCGACACGCTGGCGTCGATCGCGCGCCACACCGCCTGCGCGTCGTCCACGTCCAGCACCCGGCCCAGTGCGTCGAGCACGCGGCGCACGTCCGCATGGTTCTTCGGCTCGAGCACCAGCACCCGGAGCCCGAGGCCCTCGAGCCGCTCGGTGACCCGGGACGACTTCGCCAGCAGCACCAGGTCGGGCTTGAGCGCGACGATCGCCTCCACGTTCGGGTCCAGCCCGCCGCCGACTTGCGGCAATGCCCGCACCGGCGCAGGCCAGTTGGAATAGCGGTCGACGCCGATCAGCCGATCGCAGGCGCCCAGCGTGCAGACGGCTTCCGTCAGCGAAGGCAGCAGGCTCACGATGCGCTGCGGCGGCCGCGGCAGGTCCACCGGGACGCCCCGTTCGTCGGTGACGACCACGGCCTGGGCCGCCACGCCCAACCAGCACAGGGCGGCGCAGGCCAGCCGCGCAAACATCTTCATGCAAGCTCCTTCAAGGTCAGCGGCAGTCCGGCCGCCATCAGCGTGACACGCTCGCAGGCTGCGGCGACCTGCTGGTTGAGGCCGCCGAGCGCATCGACGAACCGGCGCACCTCCCGGCCCAGCGGGATCACGCCCAGCCCGATCTCGTTGCCGACCAGCACCAGCGGACCGGGCGCGTCGGCGATCGCGCCCAGCAGTTCGGCGATCGCGCGGTCGGCGCCCAGGCTCGCCGGCGGTGGTCCGGGGGGCGCCATGAGGTTGGTGAGCCACAGGGTGAGACAGTCGACCAGCACCAGCGTGCCGGGAGCGCCGTGGTCGCGGATCGCCTGCGCCAGCGCCAGCGGCTCCTCGACCGTGGTCATCGCCGGCACCCGCACCGCGCGGTCGTCGCGGTGCCTGGCGATGCGCGCCCGCATCTCCGCGTCCAGGGCCTGCGCGGTCGCGATCAGCACCGCGCGATGCGCGGGCGAGCGGGCGAGCCACGCCGCGGCGAGTTGCTCGCCGGGGGCGGTTTCATACTGCTCGTCGGTCAGGTTCGTGACCCGGGCCTGGACCGACCAGTCCTTGGCAAAGCGATAGTCCACATAGAGATCGACCGTGGTGTAGCTGCCGAGTGTGCGCGTGTTCGCCGCATCGTCAAAGCGGCTGCCCACGTTGAGCGCCGATCCGCCGAACTTCCAGACGCCGACCGCGTAGTCGACTCCCAGCGACGCCTGGTTCCTCGCCCGGCGCGGCAACTGCTTGCCGGTGCCCTCGTTGCGCGGGTCGAGCGAGTCGTAGCTCGCGTGCAAGCCCAGGTCGCCGAACTGCCCGTCGTAGCTCAGCGTCCCGCCCTCGATGCGCGCGCGCGGAATGTTCTGCGGCAGCGTCGTGTTGGTGATGAAGCCCTGGATCTTGTTGTCGTAGCCCACCAGCTTGACCGTGTGGGCGCCCTGGGTCCAGGTGATCCCGAGGTCGGTGTTCTTGCCCTCCTCCGGCTGCAGCGCCGGATTGCCGAAGCCCGAGTAGTAGAGCTGGTTGAACGAGGGCGCCGTGAAGCTGGTGCCCTGCGACACGTTGACGCGCCAGTTCGGCGTGATGCGGTAGGCATAGCCGGCGAACCAGGTGTTGCTGTCGCCGAACTGCGAATTGCTGTCGTGCCGCGCGTCGAGTTGCCAGCTGTGGGCGCCCGAATTGCCGTTGAGGCCGACGAAGCCCGAATCGATGGCGCGGTCGGTCACGGTGTAGCGGGTGTCGCTCCTCACGTCCTGTTCGCGGCGCTCGAGCCCGGCGACCACGGTGCCGATCGGTGTCACGATATCGTTCTGCCAGAGGTACTGGTCCTGGACGGTCTCGAACAGGCCCGGCAGGTTGAAAGGCGCGGCCACGATCGCGCGCGTGTAGTCCTCGCTGCGCGAATAACGCAGCTGGGTGGTCCAGTTCGACATCACGAGGCCGCGGACGCCGACGTAGCCGGTCTGGGTGCGCAGGGTGCCGCGCGTGTCGCGGTTCGGGCCGTCGTCGAAGCGGTTCAGCCCGTCGGCGTAGAGCATGGCGGCGTCGAATTTCCAGTCCGGGTTGAGCTGGTAGCCGAATGACGCATTGACCGCGGTCTGGTTGAAGGGGTCGTCGTCCGGATTGAAGTTGCCGAACTGCACCTTGGGGTTGGTCGACGAGAACTTCGCGTTGAGCGTGCGCGCGACGTCAAGCGAATAGGTCGCGGCCCCCGCGGCGCCGCTGAAGCCGCCGGTGATCTGCTTGTAGCTCTCGCTGCCGATCGTGGTCGAGGCGTGCGGGGCGAACACCGGTTGACCCGGGCTCGCCCTGCGCGTGAAGATCTGCACCACGCCGCCGACGCCGTCGCTGCCGTAGAGCGCCGAGGCCGGCCCCTTGACCACCTCGATCCGGTCGATCATCTCGACCGGGATGTTGTCCCACACCGGCGTGCCGAGCGTGGCGGAGCCGTAGCGGACGCCGTCGATCAGCAGGATCGTATGGCGCGGCTCGGCGCCGCGGATGTACACGCTGCTCGCTTTGCCGGCGCCGCCGTTGGCCGAGATCTGCACGCCGGCCAGCCGGGCCAGGATTTCGGGCAGGGTGCGGCTCGCCTGCTGCTCGATCTGCTCCCGGTCGATGACCACGGTGTCGGACACCAGTTCGTCGGCGCGGGTCGGCACCCGGGTCGCGGTGACCACCATCTCGGGCAGCGCGGGCGCCGCCTCCTGGGCCGACGCCAGCGTAGGGACGCCGACAGCACCGGCAATCAAGGCCGCGACGGCCGACGAAATGGCATGGGCGCGGGGCCGCAGCCGCGGCAAGGCGCACCGGGAGGCGGGCTTCAAAAAAGCGCAGGTTTTCATGGGGGCGACAAAAGGTCAAAGTCCTTCGCCGGCTTCCCCGCCAGCGCTTGGACGTCATGGCCGCCTGCATGCATCGCGCATGCGGCAGCCGCCTCGTTGGCCGGTATCCGGGCTGGCAGTGCAACCCTCGTCGCCTTCCCGGGCACCTGTTTCAGGGCACCCAGTGGCTGATTGACGAGGGCGGCGCCCGAGGGCGCCGACTGCTTGACCGTTGCGGGGGCAGCGCAGGTTGGTTCGGCCCCGGGGGGCTTCGACTCCTGCTTCCCGTTGAACTGCGACGCGTGAACCGCGGCGCGAGCACCAACGAGCGGAATTGTAGGGTTTGTCGGCATGTGCCCGGAACAACCCGGCGCGAACGCGCCGGCGGCGGAACCTACAATCGCCCTCCATGCCAGCATCGAGCCGTATTGACCAGATCGCCGAGCGCGTCGAGCGCCTGCTCGTGCGCCACGAAGAAGTACAGCGCACCAATGCGTTGCTGCAGGACCAGGTCGACGCGCTCACGCGCGAACGCGACACGCTCA
Source organism: Variovorax sp. P2_H12 (assembly GCF_056403395.1). NCBI lineage: Bacteria > Pseudomonadati > Pseudomonadota > Betaproteobacteria > Burkholderiales > Comamonadaceae > Variovorax > Variovorax sp. P2_H12. The sequence continues at coordinate 104,005 of NZ_JBFUFO010000024.1, forward strand.
AGTCGCGGCTCGCCGCGGCGCGCACGCGCCTCGACGCCCTGCTCGATCAGCTCCCGGTCGATCCCACCCAAGACGCCAGCTCTTCCTGATGAAACAAATCGAAGTCCAGATCATGGGCCAGAGCTACCTGCTCGGCTGCCCCGAAGGCGGCGAGGCGCAATTGCGCGACGCGGTCGAGCGCGTCGACGGTGCGATGTGCAAGATCCGCGATGCCGGCAAGGTCAAGGCCCGCGACCGCATCGCGGTGCTGGCCTCGCTCAACCTGGCCTTCGACCTGGTGCAGCGCGAAGCGGCGCCGGCCCCGGTGCCTGCACCTGTACCTGCGCCAGCGCCCGCGGCGGACGCCACCGAAGACGAGGTCCGCGCCGTGCAATTGATCCAGCGCCTGGACCAGGCCCTGGCCGGCGACGGACATCTCCTCTGAAGATCCGGCGCGCCCGCGGCTGCAGGGCGTAAAATACGCATCGTCTGCGGTGCGAGGCTGGGCTCTATATTTCCTTGTACCAATGCTCTCCGGAGCAGGGCTTGGAATATCGCTTGGCAGGTGTGATCATCTCGCGTCAGATGAACCCGAAGCCTTGCTGACCTCGCCCACCTGAACCCTGGTTCAGGATGCGGGTTCGGCTCACACTCGCAGACACCTCTCACTGACAGCCACGGCCCCGCGATCGGCGCCGTGGCTTTTTTCTGGATCCTTGCGAATGACCATCGAACCCCTGCTGATCGCCGAACTCGCCCTGCTCGGCATTGGCACCGGATTCCTCGCCGGCCTGCTCGGCATCGGCGGCGGCATGCTGATGGTGCCGTTCATCACGATCATCCTCGGCCAGCGCGGCGTCGCCGCCGATCTCGCGGTCAAGATGGCGATCGCGACCTCGATGGCGACCATCATCTTCACTTCGATCTCCAGCGTGCGCGCCCACCATCGGCGCGGCGCGGTGCGCTGGGACATCGTCAAGCGGCTCGCCCCCGGCATCGTGATCGGCAGCCTGGCCGGCAGCCTGGGCGTCTTCAGCCTGCTCAAGGGCACCGCGCTGGCGATCTTCTTCGCGCTCTTCGTCGGCTTCTCGGCCACGCAGATGTTCCTCGACAAGAAGCCCAAGCCGACGCGCCAGATGCCGGGCACCGCGGGCCAGCTCGGGGCCGGCGGCGCGATCGGTTTCATCTCCGGCCTGGTCGGCGCCGGCGGCGGCTTCATCAGCGTGCCTTTCATGACCTGGTGCAACGTCGCGATCCACAACGCGGTCGCCACCAGCGCCGCGCTCGGCTTCCCGATCGCGGTCGCCAACGTGGCCGGCTACGTGGCCAGCGGCCAATCGGTGCAGGGCCTGCCGGCGGGCTCGTTCGGCTACATCTGGCTGCCGGCGCTGGCGGTGATCGCGGTCTGCAGCTTCCTGGTGGCGCCGTTCGGCGCCCGGGCCGCGCACAGCCTCCCGGTGGGCAAGCTCAAGCGCGTGTTCGCAAGCATCCTCTATCTGCTGGCGGCCTACATGCTCTGGAAAGGGCTGCACGGCTGAGCGACCGGGCGCATTCACCCCGCGGCTTGACATGAATCAAGCCGCGGCGCGCAGCGCCTGCTTTAAGCTCAGGTGATCCACCCACACAGGAGAATTCCATGTTCAAGCGCATCCTGGTCGCCACCGACGGCTCCCCTCTCTCGCAGAAAGCGGTGACGAGCGCCATCGCCCTGGCGGCCCTGAGCGGCGCCGAGCTGGTCGCGCTCACCGTGGTGCCCCGCTATCCGACGAACTACTTCGATGGCGCCGCGGTCTTCACGCCCGAAGACATCGGGCGCATCGAGCGACAGTGGACGGAGGCGGCGCAGACCACGCTCGACACGATTGCCAAGCAGGCCGAGGCCAGCGGCGTCAAGATCAGGACGGCGACGGTCAGCGCCGACCTCGTGGCCGAATCGATCATCAGCGCCGCAAAGAAGCACCAGTGCGACATGATCGTGATGGCATCGCACGGCCGCCAGGGCATCAAGCGCCTGCTGCTGGGCAGCGAGACCCAGCACGTGCTCACGCATTCCGACCTGCCCGTCTTGGTCTTGCGCTAAGCTGCCCCCCACGCTCCCCCACTACGTGTGGGTCGCTGCCCCCCGAGGGGGCCGCAGGCCGCCTTGGGGCGGCCCGGCGCCGACCTGAGTCGGGTTTATAACCACGGCACGCGGTGCCTTCACCGCGCGTCAAGCAACAACGAGAGGCCCTTTAAATGAAGATTCTGATCGCCGTCGATGGCAGTGCCCACACGCAGAAGGCGCTCGACTACCTGGCGAAGCATCGCAAGATGTTCGTCGACGGCAATGAACTGGTCGTGGTGCACGTCTGTGTCGGCGTGCCGGGGCACGTCACGCGTCATCTGAGCAAGGAAATCGTCAGCGACTACTATGCCGAGGAAGCCGCCAAGGTTCTCGAGCCGGTCAAGGCCGCCCTGGCCGGCCTCGGCATCACCGTTTTCAAGGTCGACCAGCGCCACGGCCATGCCGCGGAGGAGATCCTCAAGGCGGCCGCCGCCTCCAGCGCCGAACTGATCGTCATGGGCACGCACGGCCACGGCCTCTTCGGCCGCGCGCTGATGGGGTCGGTCGCGACCAAGGTGGTGTCCGAGACCGACATCTCGGTGCTGCTGGTGCAGTAGGCGCAGCTTTTCAATTCCTTGGGGCGAAGAGCCCCTTGTGCTGCTCGCGCAGCAGCGCCTTCTGCACCTTGCCCATCGCATTGCGCGGCAGCTCAGGCACCACGAAGCAGCGCTTCGGGATCTTGAAGTTGGCGAGCTTCGCCTTGAGCTCGGCGATGATCGCCTCGCCGTCGAGCGCCGCGCCGGCCCTGGCCGTCACGATGGCCACGCCGACCTCGCCGAAGTCGGCGTGCGGCACGCCGACGATGGCACTCTCGGCCACGCCGGACATCTCGTTGATGTAGCCCTCGATCTCGGCCGGGTAGACGTTGTAGCCGCCGCTGATGATCAGGTCCTTGCTGCGCCCGACGATCGTGACGTAGCCGAGCCCGTCCACCTTGCCGACATCGCCGGTCTTGAAATAGCCGTCGGCCGTGAACTCTTCCTTCGTCTTCTCGGGCATGCGCCAATAGCCGGCGAACACGTTCGGCCCGTCGACCTCGATGTGGCCGATCTCGTCGGTCGGGCATGGCTCGCCGGCGTCGTCGCGCACCCGCAGCTGAACGCCCGGCAGCGGGAAGCCCACCGTGCCGCCGCGCCGTTCGCCCTGCACCGGGCTGTAGGGGTTGGAGGTCAGCATCGCGGTCTCGCTCATCCCGTAACGCTCGAGAATCGTGTGACCCGTGCGCTCGCGCCATTCGTCGAAGGTGTCGATCAGGAGCGGTGCCGAGCCCGAGATGAAGACCCGCATGCGGCGACAGGCCTTGCGGGTCAGCCCGCGCTCGGCCAGCATGCGCACGTAGAGCGTGGGCACGCCCATGAAGACGGTCGCCTCGGGCAGCCGGGCCACCACGCGCGCCGGGTCGAAGCGGTTGAGCCAGATCATCTTGCTGCCGCTGATCAGCGCGCCATGGATCGCGACGAAGAGGCCGTGCACATGAAAGATCGGAAGCGCATGGATCAGCACATCGCCACTGCGCCAGCCCCAGTAGTCCTTCAGCACCTCGGCGTTCGAAGACAGGTTGCGGTGCGTGAGCATCGCGCCCTTGCTGCGGCCGGTGGTGCCGCTGGTGTAGAGGATGGCGGCGAGGTCGTCTTTCCGCTTCGCAGCCACCGCATGCCGGTCGCCGCACTGCGCGGCCGCTTCGAGCAGCGTGCCCGTGCGGTCGTCATCGAGCGTGAAGACATGGCGGGTTCCGGCCGCGGTCGCGATCGGCGCCACCCAGGACGCGTTGGCGCTGCTGCAGACCACCACGGCCGGCTCGGCGTTGCCGATGAAGTACTCGATCTCGGCATTCCGGTAGGCCGTGTTGAGCGGCAGGAAGACATAGCCCGCGCGCAGCGTGGCGAGGTACAGCATCATGGCCTCGACCGACTTCTCGACCTGGACCGCGACGCGGGCGCCCTCCTCGAGATCCAGCGCGTCCAGCAGGTTGGCGATCATCGCGCTCGCGCGGTCCAGGTCGCGCCACGAATAGAAGAGGCCGTCGTCGGTCTCGACCGCGATGGCGTCGAGGTCGGCGGGGAAGGCCGCACGCAGGGCGGCGAAGAGATTGGCGTTGGGGATGTCGGTCATGTCGATCTCAAAAAACGGGGGCCCGCTTGGCCAGGAAGGCGGCGATGCCCTCGCGATGCTCGGCGGAGTCGGCGTAATCGTAGGCAGTGGGCAGCAGCGGCGCGACCGCGTCCTGCGCAGCACCTTGCCGCAGGACGGAGAAGGTGGTCTTGTTGAGGCGCGCGGCCTCGGGCGCCAGCACCGCGATGCGCTGGGCATACGCCAGCACGCCCGCGGCCAGTTCGGCGTCGGGCAGCACACGCAGCAGGAAGCCGGCGTCGTACAGCCGGGCCGCGTCATGGACGCTCGCGGCCAGCAGCATGTCGCGCGCCAGCACGTCGCCGACGGCGCGCTGCACCAGTGCCGCCTCGCGCGGCGCCATCGGGAATCCGAGCTTCGCGATCGGCGCGCCGAACCTGGCAGACGCACCGGCCAGGCGGATGTCGCAACAGCTCGCGATCTCGATCCCGGCGCCCATGCAGGCGCCCTCGATCCGGGCCACCAGCGGCAGCTCGCAAGCCAGCATGGCGGCCAGCGCGGCCCAGACCTCGTTCTCGTGGAATTCGCGCAGGCTGGCGGCGTCGAAACGGAACGAGGGGTACTCCGAGATGTCGCCGCCGGCGCAGAAGGCGCCGCCCTCCCCGCCGACGACCACGCAGCGCAGCGCGGGCTCCCGCGCCAGGCGCTCGAAGGTGTCGCGCAATGCGCGCCACATGCCGCGCGTCATGGCATTGAGCCGGCCCGGGTTCACGAGCGTCACGAAGGCCAGCGGGCCGTCGATGCGCAGTCCGATCGAAGCCGTCATTCGAGCTTGGCCCCCGATTCCTTGACCACCGTGGCCCAACGCTTGATCTCCGCATGCACGAAACTGCCGTAGGCCGGACCGGACACATTCGCAAGCTCCGAGCCGTTGCTGGCCCAGATCGCCTTCAGTTCCTCGGTGGCCAGCGCCTTCTTCATGTCGTCGACGATCCTCGCCTGCACCTCCGCGGGCGTGCCCTTGGGCGCCCACAGGCCGTACCAGGTGGTCACGGTGTAGTCGGGCAACCCGACCTCGGCGGCGCAGGGCACGTCCGGGAAGGCGGGATTGCGCTTGCTGCCGGCCACCATCAGCGCCTTGATCCGACCGGCCTTGATGTGCTGGGCCGACGAGCCCAGCCCGTCGAACATGACGTCGACGTTGCCGGCGATCAGGTCCTGCAGCGCCGGCCCCGCACCGCGATAGGGAATGTGCGTGATGTACGTGCCGGTCTGCAGCTTGAACAGCTCGCCGGCCAGGTGGTGCGAGGTGCCTGCGCCGGCCGATGCGTAATTGAGCTTGCCCGGGTTCTGCTTGGCGTTGGCGACGAAGGCCTTGAGCGTGGTCGCGCTGACGCGCTTCGGATTCACCACCACCACCTGCGGCACATTGGCCAGCAACAGCAGCGGCACGAAATCCCGCTCGAGGTCGTAGTCGAGCTTGGGATAGATCGAGGGTGCGATCGCATGGTGCACCGCGCCCATGAAGAGCGTGTAGCCGTCCGGCGCCGCCTTGGCCGCGATGCTCGCGCCCACGGTCCCGCCCGCGCCGCCCCGGTTGTCGATCACCAGCGTCTGCCCGGTGATCCTGCTGAACTGCGCCGAGAGCGGCCGCGCGAAGGCGTCGGTGCCGCCGCCGGCCGGGAACGGCACGATCATGGTCACGGGCCGGGTCGGCCAGCCCGACTGGGCGCGCACGCTGCCGGCAAGGGTTGCGGCGCTCGCCGCGGCCAGGCGCAGAAAGTCACGCCGCTGAAAGCCAGGGGTCATCGGAAGTCTCCTGTTGTTGTTCGAAATGGTGGTGCGCCGCGGCCGGCGGTGTGCCGTGCGGTCGAGGCCTCTGCATCAGCCCCTGAGGATCTGATCGTCAATGCCGCCCGATACCGCCACCTTGCCCTGCGCGAGAAGGGCTCGGTGCTTGTCGAGCCGCTTCAGATCGTAGAGGTAGTTGACCATCAGGCCGTAGGACTGCTTCTGCCCTTTCGGCGACGGGTCGCCGCCCCAGTTGAGCCGCTCCACCCGGGCACCGTTGCCGAGGTGGAAGCGCGCCACCGGATCGACCGGCTTGCCATCGGCGGTGGCGCGCCCGAGGTACTCGGCGGCCGCGTTCAGCAGCAGTTGCCGCACCGGCGATTTCACGTCGAGCACCATCGCCTCGTCGGCCGCGGCGAGGAAGCGCTCGGCCGAGGGCGGCAGCGAACCGATGACACGCCCCAGGTCGGCGGCCCGCTTCTCATCGAGCCGCGCGAGCAGGCCGGCGGCGTGTTTCCCCAGCCAGCTGCGAAAGCCCGGGATCGGCGACAGTGTCGCGAAGGTCTTCAGGCGCGGCAGTTCTTGTTGCAGCGTCTCGACCACGCGCTTGATCAGCGAATCGCCGAAGCTCACGCCCTTGAGCCCGGCCTGGGTGCTGCTGATCGAATAGAAGATCGCGGTGGTCGCCCGGTCGGGCTTGACCAGCGCGGCGGCCTCGTCGAGCAGCGGCTCGATGCCCTCGCTGATGCGGTCGACCAGCGCCACCTCGACGAAGATCAGCGGCGTGTTGGGCAGGCGCGGATGGAAGAAGCCATAGCAGCGGCGATCGCTGTCGAGCCGGTTCTTGACGTCGGCCCAGCTCTTGATGTCGTGCACCGCCTCGTACTGGATCAGCTTCTCGATCAGCGAGGCCGGCGAGTCCCAGCTGATGCGCCGCAGGTCCAGGAAGGCCATGTCGAACCAGGTCGAGAACAGGTGCTCGAGTTCGGCATCCAGCGGCAGCAGCCGGCGATCGCCCTTCAGGTGCGGCAGCAGCTCGGCACGCAGGTCGACCAGGAAGCGCATGCCATCCGGATCGATCGCGAAGCGCTGCAGCAGCCGCGCGCGCGGCGACGCCAGTGCGCGCCGAAGCTGGACCTCGGCCTGACCCTCGTCGGCCGTGCCGACCGCCGCCTCGTGCTGGTCGCGCGCACTGCTGAGCGTCTGCACATCGGGCGCGAAGCGCTCGCTCATCAAGAGCCAGATGTCGCGGCGCTCGTCCAGTTCGCGGGCGGCATACCACTGCACCACCGCATGGGCACGCCGTCCGGCCTCGACCTCGCTGACGCTGGGATCGACCACCGCCTGCAGCTCGACCAGCGCACGGCGCAACGCCCGCGGCGCGAGCGCTTCGCCCGGGCGGCGCAGCGTGGCTTCGAGCCGCTCCGCGAGCGGGCGCGGTCCGAGGGCGGCCTTCCTGGCCTTGCTTGCATCCGCGGCCTTGCCTGCGTCGGGCGAGCTGCCCGGACGCAGCAGCGAGACGCCGCGCGTGATCCAGTCACTGGCATTCATGAGATGAGCTTCGCTTTCTGTTGCAGCGCGACGGCCCGCAGGGCTTCGCGCTGGCGGTTCAGGTGGGTGCGCATCGCGGCTTCGGCGCCGTCGCTGTCGCGCGCCTTGAGCGCGGCGAACACCGCGAGATGCTCGGACAGGCTTTGGTCGAGTCGCCCCGGCGCGTGCAGCTGCTGCTGCCGCGCCAGCTTGAGGATCTTGCGCAGGTCGCCGATCACCTGTGCCAGCCAACGATTGTCGGCCAGCATGATGATGGCCTCGTGGATCGCGAAATTGGTCGCGTAATAGTCGTTGATGCGCCGGGCCCGCGCATGCTTGGCGAGCCGGCCGTGCAGAGCCTCGAGGGCATCGAGGTCGGCGTCGCTCGCATTGCGCGCAGCCTCCCAGGCGCAGCGGCCTTCGAGCAGCGCGATCACCGGGAAGATCTCGTCGAGGTCGCGCTGGGTGACCTCGGCGACGAAGCAGCCACGGCGCGGCTCGTGCCGCAGCAGCCCCTCGGCCGTGAGCACCTTGAGGGCCTCGCGCAAGGGCGTGCGCGAGATCTGGAGGCGGTCGCACACGGCAGCCTCGTCGATGAAGCTGCCCGGCGCCATCTCGCCGCCGAAGATCTCTTCGCGCAGCGCGGCGGCAACCTCATCGTGCAAGGAGTTCTGGACCAGGCGCATGGCTGAGTTTCCGTAATTACGCGTAATTATCAGAATTCAGGGGCCGCGGCGCAATGCCTTTCGACCTCCGTGGATACCCTCGCGCCGCCCCGGGGGCCAGGGCGATCAGCCCCGTGCCACGCCCGCCGCCTGCGCCGGCCGTGCGCTGGCATAGAGCCAGAGCCCGAACGCGACCATCGGCACGCAGAGCCACTGGCCCATGCTCATGTTGAGCGCCAGCAGGCCCAGGAAGTCGTCGGGCTCCCTGAAATACTCGGCGATGAAGCGCATCAGGCCATAGCCGATCAGGAACACCGCCGACACGCGGCGTTCGCCGCGATCCTTGCGCGCGTAGAGCCACAGCAGCACGAACAGCAGCAGGCCCTCGAGCAGGAACTGGTAGACCTGCGAGGGATGGCGCGGCAGCATCGAGCCGCTCTGCGGGAACACCATGCCCCAGGGCAGATCGGGACTGCTGAAGCGGCCCCACAGTTCGCCGTTGATGAAGTTGCCGACCCGCCCCGCCGCGAGTCCGGTGGGCACACAGGGCGCGACGAAATCCATCACCTGCCAGAACGGCCTGGCGCGCGAGCGCGAGAACCACACCATCGAGGCGATGACGCCGAGCAGCCCGCCATGGAAGCTCATGCCGCCCTGCCAGACGAAGAAGATCTCCAGCGGATGCGTGAGGTAGTAGCCCGGCTTGTAGAACAGGCAGTAGCCCAGCCGGCCGCCGACGATCACGCCCATCACGCCCAGGAACAGGATGTCTTCCACATCCTTGCGGGTCCAGGCGCCCGGGCCGGTGACCGAACGGAAGGGTTCGTGCCGAAGGCGGCGCGTGCCGAGGAAATAGAACAGCGCAAAGGCGGCCAGATAGGTCAGGCCATACCAGTGGATGGCGACCGGGCCGAGCTGCAGCGCGACGGGGTTGATCTGCGGATACATGAGCATGGGGGGATTGTGCCGCCCCGCGCCGCGGTCCCGAATGCGAACGCTTCTGATACCCACACCCATGCAGACCGCCGGCACGGGGTCATCGACCCCGCCGACCCCCATCGCCGCGATACTCCTGGGTTCCAAGAACAACAAGGCACAGGTTCATGCAGGGAAATCCTCAAGTCATCGACTACTTCAAGCAACTCGTGCGCGGCGAACTCGCCGCACGCGACCAGTACTTCATCCATTCGCGCATCTACGAGGACCAGGGCTTCGTGAAGCTCTACACGCGCCTCGACCATGAGATGCAGGAGGAGACCCAGCACGCCGATGCGCTGATCCGCCGCATCCTGTTCCTCGGCGGCCTGCCGGACATGCGCCCGAAGGAATTCACGCCGGGCCTGACCGTGCCCGAGATGCTGAAGAAGGACCTGGCGACGGAGTACGAAGTGCGCGCCGCGCTGCAGGAAGGCATCGCGCTGTGCGAAAGCACCGGCGACTATGTCAGCCGCGACCTGCTGCTGACGCAGCTTCGGGATACCGAGGAAGACCACGCCTACTGGCTCGAGAAGCAGCTCGGCCTGATCGACAAGGTCGGGCTCGAGAACTACCTGCAATCCCAATCGCAAGGCTGAAGGCGCTCAGCCGCCCGCTGCCATCCGCTCGCGCACGAAAGCCACGAAGCGCGCCAGCGCCGGGTGCCCGTCGTCGTCCAGCCAGACCATGCTGGTCTCGCACCGCGGCACGGCGGGCTGCCGCTTCTTGCCGCGCGAGCCCGCCGCGTCAGGCGTCCGGTAGACCACGCCGGGCCGCCGAAACTGCATGACGCTCTCGGGCACCCAGGCCAGGCCGAGCCCGGCCGAGACCAGGTTGACGATGGTCTGCATCTGGATCGCCTCCTGCGCCACCACCGGCAGCCGGCCCGCCGCGTGGTAGAGCCCGAAAACCGCATCGTGCAGCGAAGGCGCGATGCGGCGCGGAAAGATCACCAGCGGCTCGCCGAGCACCGCGTCCCACGCCAGCTGCGGCGCCGCGGCCAGCGGATGGTGTTCGGGCAGCGCCAGCACCAGCGGCTCGACCGCCACCCGCAGGTGGTGCAGGCCCGGCGGCGCAAAGCCCGGCGAATGCAGCATCAGGCCGGCGTCGATGGCGCCACGCTCCAGGTCGCGCAGTTGCACGTCGCCCGTGGCCTCGACGAGCTCCAGCACCACCTGCGGGCTGTGTTCGCGGAACGCCCGCACCCAGCCCGGCAATTGATCGAAGCCGATGGTCGAGACGAAGGCCAAGCGCACGCGCCCGACCTCGCCGGCCGCCGCCGCGCGGGCCCGCGCCGGCAGCGCCTGGGCGCGGGCCAGCAGTTCGCACACCTCGGGCAGCAGCGCCTCGCCGGCCGGCGTCAGCGCCACGCGGCGCCGGGTGCGGTCGAACAGCGACACGCCGAGCGTCTTCTCGAGCTGGGCGATGGCTTGCGTGACCGGCGGCTGCGTCATGTGCAGGCGCAGCGCGGCCCGCCCGAAATGGAGCTCCTCGGCGACGGCCACGAACTGGCGCCAGGCGCGCAGGTCGATCGATGCTTCTTTCATATGCCAAGCATATCAATAGCACCCCAAAATAGGATTGGAAGCAATCAATCAATCGTCCGATACTTGGCATCCCCCGATCACGAACCCGAGAACCACGATGGACACCAAACCGCTCCAGATCAACCGCCGCAGCGCCAACATCGTCGAAGGCAAGAGCCGCGCGCCGAACCGCTCGATGTTCTATGCGATGGGCTACCAGGAAGGCGACTTCAAGAAGCCGATGGTCGGCGTCGCCAATGGCCACAGCACGATCACGCCCTGCAACTCGGGCCTGCAGAAGCTGGCCGATGCCGCGATCGCGGGCATCGAGGAGGCCGGCGGCAACGCGCAGGTGTTCGGCACGCCCACCATCTCCGACGGCATGGCGATGGGCACCGAAGGCATGAAGTACTCGCTGGTGAGCCGCGAGGTGATCTCCGACTGCATCGAGACCTGCGTCGGCGGCCAGTGGATGGACGGCGTGCTGGTGGTCGGCGGCTGCGACAAGAACATGCCCGGCGGCCTGATGGGCATGCTGCGCGCCAACGTGCCGGCGATCTATGTCTATGGCGGCACCATCCTGCCGGGCCGGTACAAGGGCCAGGACCTGAACATCGTGAGCGTGTTCGAAGCCGTCGGCCAGAACGCCGCGGGCAACCTGAGCGACGAGGACCTGCGCGAGATCGAGATGCGCGCGATCCCGGGCACCGGCTCCTGCGGCGGCATGTACACGGCCAACACGATGAGCTCGGCCTTCGAAGCGCTGGGCATCTCGCTGCCCTACTCGTCCACCATGGCGAACCCGCACGACGAGAAGGCCAACTCGGCCAAGGAATCGGCCAAGGTGCTGATCGAGGCGATCAAGAAGGACCTCAAGCCGCGCGACATCGTGACCAAGAAGGCGATCGAGAACGCGGTGGCCGTGATCATGGCCACGGGCGGCTCGACCAACGCGGTGCTGCATTTCCTGGCGATCGCGCACGCCGCCGGCGTCGACTGGTCGATCGATGACTTCGAGCGCATGCGCAAGAAGGTCCCGGTGCTGTGCGACCTCAAGCCCAGCGGCAAGTACCTCGCGGTCGACCTGCACCAGGCCGGCGGCATCCCGCAGGTGATGAAGGTGCTGCTCAACGCCGGCCTGCTGCACGGCGACTGCATCACGATCACCGGCCAGACCATCGCCGAAGTGCTCAAGGACGTGCCCGACCAGCCGCGCGCCGACCAGGACGTGATCCGTCCGATCGGCAAGCCGATGTACGCCGAAGGCCACCTCGCGATCCTCAAGGGCAATCTGTCGCCCGAAGGCGCGGTGGCGAAGATCACGGGCCTCAAGAACCCTGTCATCACCGGGCCGGCGCGCGTCTTCGACGACGAGCAGTCCGCCCTCGAAGCCATCCTTGCCGGCAAGATCAAGGCGGGCGACGTGATGGTGCTGCGCTACCTGGGACCCAAGGGTGGCCCCGGCATGCCGGAGATGCTGGCACCGACCGGCGCGCTGATCGGCGCCGGCCTGGGCGAGAGCGTGGGCCTGATCACCGACGGCCGCTTCTCGGGTGGCACCTGGGGCATGGTGGTCGGCCACGTGGCACCCGAGGCGGCGGCCGGCGGCACCATCGCCTTCGTCAACGAGGGCGACTCGATCACCATCGACGCGCACGAACTGAAGCTCGAGCTCAACGTGCCCGAGGCCGAGATCGCCAAGCGCCGCGAAGGCTGGAAAGCGCCGGCACCGCGCTACACGCGCGGCGTGCAGGCGAAGTTCGCGTTCAATGCCTCCAGCGCCAGTTCCGGCGCCGTGCTCGACAAGTATTGAGCTCGCCCCCAGGTTGGGCTCACTTCGTGTAGCCCGCCCACCCCCTGCCGGGGGCAACACCAGCGGCCCGGCGAAGCCGGTTCCGCGGTGTTTCTGGAAAGGAGCGCGTCTCAAGCGCCGGCGGTGCTCAGCGTCTTTTGCGGCTGTTCGAACGGCTGTTGAGCATGCCGAGGTTGCTGCGCTGCCGATCGATCCGGTCCTGGCGGCGCTGGTTCTCCTTCTCGACGACCTTGCGCTTGGTATAGCCGGAGGCATCGGCCCACGCCCACCAGGCGATCGCGAGCGCGAACGGGACCAGGACGATCCACCAGCTCAGGGTGGCGACGAAGCCGATCTCGAAATATTTGAGAGCCACACCGAGCAGACCCAGCATCAGAAACCACATCGCGAACTTCTCCGTTGTGTCAGAGGCGCGCCGGCCGAAGCGGTCCACCGCCCTGCCTACAATCGCGTTGGATCGACTTTAACGCACCCACGACTGCCAGCCCCCATGAAAAAAGCGCTCGTCCTCGCTGCCGCCGGCCTCCTCTGCGCCGCGCCCGCCCTCGCCGATCTGGCGCTGGCCACCTCGAAGAACTGCATGAGCTGCCACGCGGTCGACCGCAAGGTGCTGGGGCCGTCCTTCAAGGACGTGGCCGCGAAGTACAAGGACGCCAAGGGTGCCGCCGACCTGCTGGCAGGCAAGATCATCAAGGGCGGTTCGGGCGTCTGGGGGCCGGTGCCGATGCCGGCCAACAACCAGGTCAGCGAAGCCGATGCGAAGAAGCTCGCCGCCTGGGTGCTGTCGGCCAAGTAGGGCCGAACGGACAGCGCGGCTCAGACTGCCGGCGGCATCGCGGCCGGCGTGGGCACCGGTCGGCGTTCGAGACGGTCTTCCAACTGGCCCATGTGGGCCGCGATGGTGTTTTCGGACTGCTCGGCACGCTGCTTCGCGGCAGCCTCGAACTGCTCGATCCGTGCCAGCAGCGCCGCGTGTCGTTCGGCATTGCGCGCCATGTGGGCGTTCTCCTGGGTCTCGAGAAAATTTCGCAGCTCGGTGAAGCGCGAGGCCTCGGCCTTGTCGGCCAGCTCGCGCTGCGCCTGCATCTCCTTGGTGTGCCTGCGCGTCTCCAGGAGGATCGAACTTTGCAGGTAGACCACATAGGCGACGAAGAAGATGCCCAGCAGCGCGGTCAGCCCGAGCATGATGAGCCCGAACGGCGCCGTCACCTGCATGAAGCCGACAGACATCAGCGTCGGCGAAACCAGCAGACCCCAGTTCAAGGCGGCCAGTGCCGCGATCAGCAGCACGACCACCAGCAGCACAGCGGTTCTCAATCCCATTTTTCTTTTCCCTGTAGTTGATTGGACTGCCGCTGCGCCAGGAGGACGAGGCGCTCAGTAGGCCTGGCCGAGCTGTTCCAGAATGGCCGGATTCTCGAGCGTCGAGGTGTCCTGGGTGATGGCCTCGCCCTTGGCAAGGCTGCGCAGCAGGCGCCGCATGATCTTACCGCTGCGCGTCTTCGGAAGATTCTCTCCAAAGCGGATGTCTTTGGGC
>NZ_JBFUFO010000025.1:0-264091 GCF_056403395.1 Variovorax sp. P2_H12
GGTCGAGACCGTGGACGGCGTGGCCGACAGCGGCAAGTCGAGCTTCGTGGGCCGCGAGGTCACCAAGAGCGAGCGCCCCGAGCTGACGGCGGCCAAGATCATCGTCTCGGGCGGCCGGGCGCTGGGCAGCGCCGAGAAGTTCCAGGAGGTCATGGCGCCTCTCGCTGACAAGCTCAACGCCGGTCTCGGCGCGAGCCGCGCGGCCGTGGACGCAGGCTACGCGCCGAACGACTGGCAGGTCGGCCAGACCGGCAAGATCGTGGCGCCGCAGCTGTACATCGCCGCCGGCATCTCGGGCGCGATCCAGCATCTGGCGGGCATGAAGGACTCCAAGGTGATCGTGGCGATCAACAAGGACGAAGAGGCGCCGATCTTCTCGGTGGCCGACTACGGGCTCGTGGCCGACCTGTTCACGGCCGTGCCGGAACTGGTCAAGGCGCTCTGATCCATTCAGGTCGTGTGAGCCAAAGGGCATCGTTCGCGGTGCCCTTTTTCACATTGGTGCGTATTCGGCCAGGAGGCCGCAGGAGACAACCATGAGTTACATCGCCCCCCTCAAGGACATGCTGTTCGACATCGAGCATCTCGCGGACATCGCGCAGGTGTCGCAAATGCCGGGACTGGAGGACGCGGGCCTCGAGACCGCCCAGGCCGTGCTCGAGGAGTGCGCCCGCTTCAACCAGGACGTGATCGCGCCGCTGAACGTGGCGGGCGACCGCAATCCCTCGTCGTTCAAGGACGGCCAGGTGACGACCACGGCGGGCTTCAAGGAAGCTTTCGCGCAGTACGCGAGCGGCGGCTGGCAGGGCCTGCAGCATCCTTCCGACTTCGGCGGCCAGGGCCTGCCGAAGACCATCGGCGCGGCCTGCGGCGAAATGCTCAATTCGGCCAACATGAGCTTCGCGCTGTGCCCGCTGCTGAGCGATGGCGCGATCGAGGCGCTGCTCACGGCCGGCTCCGACGAGCTCAAGGCGACCTACCTCGAGAAGCTGGTGAGCGGCCAGTGGACCGGCACCATGAACCTGACCGAGCCGCAGGCCGGCAGCGATCTCGCGATGGTGCGCAGCCGGGCCGAGCCGCAGCCCGACGGCAGCTACAAGGTGTTCGGCACCAAGATCTTCATCACCTACGGTGAGCACGACATGGCCGAGAACATCGTCCACCTCGTGCTGGCCCGCGTCACCGGCGCGCCCGAGGGCGTGAAGGGCATCAGCCTCTTCGTTTGCCCCAAGTTCCTCGTCAACAAGGACGGTTCGCCGGGCGCGCGCAACGACGTCCACTGCGTGAGCATCGAGCACAAGCTGGGCATCAAGGCCTCGCCGACGGCCGTGCTGCAATACGGCGACCACGGTGGCGCTGTCGGCTACCTGGTCGGCGAGGAAAACCGCGGTCTCGAGTACATGTTCATCATGATGAACTCGGCCCGCTACGCGGTGGGCATGCAGGGCATCGCGATCGCCGAGCGCGCCTACCAGCATGCGGTGGCCTACGCCAGGGACCGCGTGCAGAGCAGGCCGGTCGACGGCTCGATCAATGCCAGTGCGCCGATCATCCATCACCCGGACGTCAAGCGCATGCTGATGACGATGCGCGCCTACACCGAAGGCTGCCGCGCGATGGCCTCGGTGGCCGCGGCCGCCTACGACGCGACCCACCATCATCCCGATGCCGAGACGCGCAAGCAGAACCAGGCCTTCTACGAATACATGGTGCCGCTGGTCAAGGGCTACAGCACCGAGATGAGCCTGGAGGTCGCCTCGCTGGGCGTGCAGGTGCATGGCGGCATGGGCTTCATCGAGGAGACCGGCGCGGCGCAGTACCTGCGCGACGCCAAGATCCTGACCATCTACGAAGGCACCACCGCGATCCAGGCCAACGACCTCGTGGGGCGCAAGACCGCGCGCGACGGCGGCCAGACCGCGAAGGCGATCGCCGCGCAGATCGAGAAGACCGAAGCCGAGCTCGCGAAGCGCGGCAGCGCCGATGCGCAGGCTGTGGCGAAGCGGCTCAAGGCCGCACGCGAGGCCTTCGTCGACGTGGTCGAGTTCGTCGCCGGCCAGACCAGGGCGGCGCCCAATGCGGTGTTTGCGGGCAGCGTGCCCTACCTGATGCTCGCGGGCAACGTGGTGGCCGGCTGGCAGCTGGCGCGCTCGCTGCTGGTGGCCGAGGACCTCGCCCAGGCCGGGACCGACGTGGCTTTCATGAAAGCCAAGATCGCCACCGCGCGCTTCTACGCGGAGCACATCCTGAACAAGGCGCCGGGCATCCGCGACAGCATCGTCGACGGCGCCGACAGCGTCACGGCCCTCGCGCTCGACGCCTTCTGACATGACGCTCACCCCCAGGTTGGCCCACTTCGTGTGGCCGCCCACCCCCTCTCCGGGGGCAACACCAGCGGCCCGGCAGAGCCGGTTCCGCGGTGTTTCCCCAGCGGGCCTCGCTTCGCTGGCCGGCTTGTTTCGTGCACGACGCACCCTCTAATTCCTTCAACATGTCCGGAGACCCCATGTCCAAGCTGCCGCCCGTGCTCGCCAACCTTCCGCTGCCCATCATCGGCTCGCCGCTGTTCATCATCAGCAATCCCAAGCTGGTGATCGCCCAGTGCAAGGCCGGCGTGGTGGGCTCGATGCCCGCGCTCAATGCGCGCCCCGCGGCGCAGCTCGAGGAATGGCTGATCGAGATCACCGAGGAACTGGCCGCCTACAACAAGGCCCACCCGGACAAGCCGGCCGCGCCGTTCGCCATCAACCAGATCGTGCACAAGAGCAATGACCGGCTCGAGCACGACATGGAGATGGTCGTGAAGTACAAGGTGCCGATCGTCATCACCTCGCTGGGCGCGCGCACCGACGTCAACGACGCGGTCCACAGCTACGGCGGCGTGACGCTGCACGACATCATCAACAACAACTTCGCGAAGAAGGCGATCGAGAAGGGCGCCGACGGCATCATCGCGGTGGCGGCCGGCGCTGGCGGCCATGCGGGCGTGAAGAGCCCGTTCGCGCTGATCCAGGAAATCCGCCAGTGGTTCGACGGCCCGATCGCGCTGTCGGGCTCGATCGCCAACGGCGGCGCCGTGCTCGCCGCGCAGGCCATGGGTGCCGACTTCGCCTACATCGGCACCGCCTTCATCGCGACCGAGGAAGCGCGCGCCAGCGCCGAGTACAAGCAGGCGATCGTCGACGGCACCTCCGACGACATCGTCTATTCGAACCTCTTCACCGGCGTCCACGGCAACTACCTCGCGCCCAGCATCGTGGCCGCCGGCATGGACCCGGCCAACCTGCCCGAAGGCGACCTGAAGACCATGAACTTCGGCGGCGCCGAGGGCAGCAAGACCAAGGCCTGGAAGGACATCTGGGGCTCGGGCCAGGGCATCGGCGCGGTCACCGAGGTGGCGACCGCCGCGGACTTCGTCGAGAAGCTCAAGCGCGAGTACCTGGAAGCGCGGCGCCGCCTCGCCCTGTGAAACTCCCCCCGATGCGCCTGCGGTGCCTCCGAGTCGCTGCCAGAGGCAGCGGCTCTTCGGTTCCGTCCAAGCCTGCGCAGGCAGGCTTGGAGCCGCGGACCTCAGCCCCTCGAGGGGGGCGATACCAGCGGCCCGGCAAAGCCGGTTCCGCGGTATCCCTGGTATGGGATCGCCGAAGACCGTGACGAGAGAGCCTGCAGCATCGAGCCGCATGCCGCTGCTCGATGCGGTCAAGGGCATCGCCTGTGCGCTGATCGTCGGCCACCACCTCGCGCGCTACGGCCCGCTGCAGGAGGGCGCCTCCTCGCTGGCGCCGGCGCTGTTCGAATGGCTGGCCCAGCACGGCCGGCTGGCGGTGCAGGTGTTCCTGGTGCTGGCCGGCTTCCTGGCGGCCGGCAGCCTGGCGCCCGATGGCGTGCTGCGGGTCGACCGGCCGCTGGCCCGGGTGGGCCAGCGCTATGGCCGCCTGGTGATGCCCTACCTGGCCGCGCTGAGCTTCAGCGTGCTGGTCGCCGCGCTGGTCCGGCCCTGGCTGGCCGGCGACACGGTGCCGGCCGCGCCCGGGCTGGCGCAGTTGCTGGCGCACGGCCTGCTGCTGCAGGACCTGCTGGGCTTCGACGCCCTGTCGACCGGCGTCTGGTACGTGGCCATCGACTTCCAGTTGTTCGTGCTCGCCCTGGCGGCGATCGGCCTGTCGGAGCTGCTGCAGCGGCGCTGGTCGCTCGGGCCCGAGCGCTCGAGATGGCTGGTGGCGGGGCTGGTGCTGGCGCTGGTGGTGGCTTCGCTGGCGGTGTTCAACCGGCAGCAGGAACTCGATGCCACCGCGATCTACTTCTTCGGCTCCTACGGCCTGGGCATGCTGGTCTTCTGGATCGGGCGCGCCACCCGCGACAGCACCTGGCGCTATGCCGTGCTGCTGCTGGTGCTGATCGGCGCCGCGGCGCTCGCGCTCGACTGGCGCAGCCGCATCGCGATCGCCCTGGTCACGGCGCTGGCGGTGGCCGTGGTGCAGCGGCGCGACGGCCTCGCGCCCGCCGCCTGGCCGCGCTTCGGTGCACCGCTGGTGCGGCTCGGACGGATTTCCTATTCGCTGTTCCTGATCCACTTCCCGGTGCTGCTGCTGGTGAGCGCGGTGGTGACCCAGCTGCTGCCGGCGACGCCGTGGATCGACCTGCTGGGCCTGCTGGCGACCTTCGCGCTGTCGATCGCGGCCGCATCGCTGCTGTATCGCTGGGTCGAGTCGCGGCCCGCCACCTGGCGCGCGGTGCTGGCCCTGTTCGCGGGCCTGCTGGCCTGCGGCTTGCTCGTGTCTCGCTAGGCCGGCGCCGGGCCGCCCCAAGCGGCCTGCGGCCCCCTCGGGGGGCAGCGACCCACACGAAGTGGGGGAGCGTGGGGGCCAGCTAGACCACCGATCGTTCGTAGGCCGCGGCGTACTGGCGGCCGAGCACCCTCGATGAATTGAGGCCCTGGTGGAAGTCGAAGAAGGCGTGGCCTTCCTGGGCCACCGCCGCCGGATCGGCGAACCAGATCGCCAGCGCTTCGGCCAGGGCGCCGGCGTCCCCATAGGGCAAGGCGTTCGGCAGTCTTCGCTCCGTCGGCAGGCAGTCGCGCGATCCGTCGACGTCGGTGAGAAGGGAGGCACGCCCTGCGGCCGCCGCTTCGATCGTGACGATGCCCTGGCCCTCGATGGAGCTCACGAGGATCGCGAACAGCGATTGCGCATACTCGCTTCGGACGTCGCCCACATAGCCACGGAAAACGACCCGGTCGCCGAGCCCCAGGGCCTGGCACTTCTGCTCCAGGTCCTGGCGCAACGGGCCTTCGCCGACCAGCACCAGTTCGGCGTCGATGCCCCGGTCGCGCAGCAGGGCCCAGGCCTCGATCAGCGTCGCATGGCCCTTGACCGGGACGAATCGCGCCACGCAGACGGCGCGCCGGCGCACCGTGTCCGGGTCGATCGCGGGGCATTGCGGCGGGAAGGGGGTCGGGTTGCCCAGGATCTCGATGTCCCGCGTGCGGGTGGTGGCGAGGATGTTGTCCCTGACCGAGTGCGTGACCGCGATCGCGCGGCGCGGGCTCAGCAACCAGAACGGGGCCGAGAAGCCGTAGGTGAGGTTGCCCGAATAGAGCACCGGCCGGCGCAGCAGTGGCTGCAGCGCCGTGAGCACCATCGACAGCCGCCGGTGATGTACGTGGATGAGGTCGATGTCCCAGGCGTCCAGCAGGCGCTTCAGGTGCTGGACGCTGCGCCAGAAGACCCGTGGGCGGCCCGACATCAGGGCCAGGTGCTGGAGGCGATCGGGTGCCATCCATGACACGTCCTCTTCTTCGTCGCCGTAGCGGCAACTGATGAAGTGGTTCTCGATGCCGTAGGGCTGAACGGCCTCGTGGATGCGTCGAATCGCCATCGTCACGCCGCTGCTTCGGTAGTAGTTGGGGTTAATGACGCAGATGTTCATGGGCTTCTGGTAGCTTAACGACCCTCTGCCCGGCAGCGCCGGCTCGCCTCTCGTATGATCGTTAAGTTTTCAGTAAATTCTGAAATTACAGTAATCCAATACGTGAACTCGTCCGTCCGTTCGTTTGCCAGCCTGGTCCAGGGCGCCGCCGCGCTGCTGTGGCTGCCGCAGGCCGCCTTGCTGGCCTGGGCGGTGCAGCGGCTCGGGGCTGGCGAGGGCCTCACCGCCGTCCTGTTGCCGGCGGCCGGCATCCTGCTGCTGGGCCTGGGGCGCGCGGCCGCCGAGGCCTGGGGCATGCGCCGCGTGTATGCGCAGGCGCGCTTGCGCCTGTCCGCCTTGCGGGCCCAGGTCGCGGCTGCGCTGGCGGCGCGCTCGCCGCTGGACAGCGCGCGACCGGCCTCCGGCCTGGCCGCCAGCGTGATCGCGGAGCAGGCCGAGGCCGTGGTGCCCTACCTGGTGCGCTACGGTCCGGCGCGCTGGCGGGCGATGGTGGTGCCGCTGGTCATCGTGGCGGTGGTGGCCGGCCTGTCCTGGGTGGCGGCCGCGGTGCTGCTGGTTGCGGCACCGCTGATCCCGGTCTTCATGGCCATCGTGGGCTGGCGCGCCAAGGCCGCGAGCGAGGCGCAGATGGTCGAGATGGGCGGCATGAACGGCTTCCTGCTCGATCGCCTGCGCGGCCTCGCGACCCTGCGTTCGCTCGGCGCCGTCGATGCCACCGCACGCCGCCTGGGCGAAGCGGCGCAGTCCCTGCGCAGCCGCACGATGGCGGTGCTGCGCATCGCCTTCCTATCGTCTGCCGTGCTGGAGTTGTTCTCGGCGCTGGGCGTCGCGATGGTGGCGGCATACGTCGGCTTCCATCTGCTGGGCACCTTCGAGTTCGGCACCTGGGGCCGTTCGCTGAGCCTGGGCGAGGGCCTGTTCATCCTGCTGCTGGCGCCGGCCTTCTTCGAGCCGCTGCGCGAGCTGTCGGCGGTCTGGCACGACCGCGCGGCCGGCGAGGCCGCGCTGGCATCGCTGGACCGGCTGGCCGACGGCGGCGTCGCATTGCCCGGGGCTTGCGCGGCGCCGGGGCGGCCGGATTCGCCGCCGGGGTCCAGGGGCGCGGCGCCCTCGGTCCGCGTGCGCGGCCTGTGCTTCTCGCATGCCGGCGAGGACGCCTTCTTCGAGAACTACGAGTTGCGCGTGGCCGCGGGCGAGCACGTGGCGCTGATGGGCCCCAGCGGCTCGGGCAAGACCGCCTTGCTGAGCCTGATCGCCGGCCTGGTGCCGGCGCAGCGCGGCGAGATCCTGATCGGCGGCGTGCCGCTGGCCGACGACACCGTGGCCGGGCTGCGCGCGCGCATGGCCTGGATGGGCCAGAAGCCCCATGTCTTCGGTGCTTCGGTGCAGGCCAACGTGGCGCTCGGGCGCACCGGCGTGCAGGCCGCGCAGGTGGAGGCCGCGATGCGCTTCGCCGCGCTCGACGGCGTCGCCCAGGCCCGTCCGGGTATCGCGCTCGGGGAGGGCGGCAGCGGCCTGTCGGGCGGTGAAGCCGTGCGGCTGGCGCTGGCGCGCGTGGCGGCGCATCCCGATGCCGACCTGCTGCTGGTCGACGAGCCGACCGCCCACCTCGACAGCGAGACCGCGGAGCGCGTCGCCGATGCCCTGATGCAGCTGGCGCGCGGCAAGACCCTGATCGCCGCCACCCACGACCCCGTGCTGGCGGCGCGCATGGGCCGCGTGATCCGGCTCGACGAGCTGCCGGCGAAGGAGGCCGCATGAGCGCCGCGCCGGGCCGCCCCAAGCAAGCTCGCACCGCAGTGCGAAGCACGGAGGTTACCCAATGACATTTCTGCACGATGTCCGGCCGGTGCTGAAGGCTTTCGTGGGCGTGCAGCCGCGCCGCCTGGCGCTGGGCGCGGCGCTGGCGGCGCTGACCGTGCTGATGGGCATGGCGCTGCTGGGCCTGTCGGGCTGGTTCATCACCGCCACCGCGCTGGCCGGCCTGCAGGCCGCGACCGCGCTGCGGTTCGACGTCTTCATGCCGTCGGCCGGCATCCGCCTGCTGGCGCTGGGCCGCACCGGCTCGCGCTATGCCGAACGGCTGGTCACGCACGACGCCACCTTCGGGGTGCTGGCGGCGCTGCGCGAGGGCCTGTTCCGGGGCTGGGCCCGGCCCGAGGCCGCACGCCGGCTGCTGGCCCGGCCGGCCCGGCTGCTGTTCCGCCTGACCGCCGACATCGACGCCCTCGAGTCTTTCTACCTGCGGCTGCTGGTGCCGGCCGGGGCGGCGCTGGGCGCAGCGCTGCTGGCCGGTGTCGTGCTGGGGGTCATGAACGCCTGGATGGGCGCCGCGCTGGCGCTCTGGCTGATCGTCGCGGGCTGGGGCATCGCGCTGGTGGTGGCCGCGCGCGCCCGGCCGGCGGCGGTGCGGCGCGCGCATGCCATCGAAGCCCTGCGCGCTCGCGTCGCCGACCTGGTGGCCGGTCAGACCGAACTGGTCATGGCGGGCCGGATCGATGCGCAGCGCGAAGCCCTGGCGGTCGCCGATCGCCATCTGGCGCGGGCCGATCATGCGCTCAACCGGCTCGAAGCCCGGTCCGGCATGGCCTACGGCATGGCCGGCACGCTGACCCTGGTCGGCGTGCTGCTGGCGGCGGGCGCGCTGGTGGGCGAGGGCGCGATCGGCGCGCCGGCCGCAGCGCTGGCGCTGCTGGTGGCGCTCACCGCGATCGAGCCCTTCGCCGGCTTGCGCCGCGGCGCGCTCGAGGCCGGGCGCGCCTGGCTGGCGGCGCGGCGGCTGGCGCCCCGCATGGCCGATCGCCCGCCCGTCGCCGCGGCGCCGGCCTCGCCCTCCGACCCGGGGCTGGCGCTTCGACTGGCGCGGGTGAGCGCGACGCATCCCGGGAACCGCGTGGCGGTCCTGCACGACATTTCACTGGCTCTGGCCGCCGGCGAGCGCGTCGCCCTGGTCGGGCCCAGCGGCGCCGGGAAGTCCACCTTGATGGCGGTGGTCGCCGGCGAACTCGCGGCCGCGTCCGGCGAGGTGCGCGGCGCGCCGCATTGCCTGCTGACCCAGCGCACGGAACTGTTCCAGGACAGCCTGCGCGACAACCTCCGGCTGGCCGACCCGTCGGCCGAAGACGCCCGGCTGTGGGCCGTCTTGCAGGCCGCCGGCCTGTCCCGGGAAGTGCAAGCGATGGCTGCGGGCCTCGACACCGCGCTCGGCGAAGGCGGCCTCGGCCTCTCGGGCGGGCAGTCGCGCCGGCTGGCGCTGGCGCGGCTGCTGCTGCGCGACGTGCCGCTCTGGCTGCTGGACGAACCGACCGAAGCGTTGGACACTGCGACCGCGAACGATGTGCTGCGGCGCCTCGATGCCCAGGCCGCGGGCCGCACGCTGCTGATCGCGACGCACCTGCGGCGCGAGGCCGCGCTGGCCGACCGCCTGGTCTCGATGCAGGACGGCCGCATCACGGCCGACCTGCGGCGCGGCTCGCCTGCATTCGATGCGGCACTGAAGGCGCTGCGGCCGGACTGAGAACAGAGAACAAGAAAGGAACCTCATGGACCTCGACATCGTCGCCCTCTCCCGATTGCAGTTCGCCCTCACGGCGCTGTATCACTTCCTGTTCGTGCCCCTGACCATCGGCCTGGCCGTGATCCTCGCGATCATGGAGACGGTCTACGTGATGACCGGCCGGACCATCTGGCGCGACATGACGAAGTTCTGGGGCGTGCTGTTCGGCATCAACTTCGCGATGGGCGTGGCGACCGGCATCGTGATGGAGTTCCAGTTCGGCATGAACTGGAGCTACTACAGCCACTACGTGGGCGACGTCTTCGGCGCGCCGCTGGCGATCGAGGGGCTGATGGCCTTCTTCCTCGAAGCCAGCTTCGTCGGCCTGTTCTTCTTCGGCTGGGACAAGCTCTCCAAGGTGGCGCACCTGATCGTCACCTGGCTGGTGGCGATCGGTTCGAACTTCTCGGCGCTGTGGATCCTGATCGCCAACGGCTGGATGCAGAACCCGGTCGGCGCGGCCTTCAATCCGCAGACCATGCGCATGGAGGTGACCGACTTCGCCGCCGTGCTGACCAACCCCGTGGCCCAGGCCAAGTTCGTGCACACGGTGTCGGCCGGCTACACGGTGGCGGCGATCTTCGTGCTCGGCGTCTCGGCCTGGTATGTGCTGAAGGGGCGCCACCTGCAACTGGCCAAGCGCTCGATGACCGTTGCCGCCTCGTTCGGCCTCGCGGCATCGCTGTCGGTCGTGCTGCTCGGCGACGAGAGCGGCTATCTGTCCACCGAACACCAGAAGATGAAGGTCGCGGCGATCGAGGCGATGTGGAAGACCGAGCCCGCGCCGGCCGCGTTCACCGCCTTCGGCTTCCCGGACCAGCGCACGCGCGAGACGCACTTCGCGGTCCACATCCCGATGCTGCTGGGCCTGATCGGCACGCGATCTCTGACCACCGAGATTCCCGGCATCGACGACCTGGTGCACCGTGCGGAGTTGAACATCCGCGTCGGCGTCTCCGCCTACGACGCGCTGCAGAAAATCCGCGAGGCCGGCAGCACGGACGCGATTCCCGAATCGGCCAGGACCATCTTCGAGGAGAACGGCCATGCGCTGGGCTATGCGCTGCTGCTCAAGCGCTACGTCGACGATCCGCGCAAGGCCACGCCTGAACAGATCGCACAAGCCGCGCTCGACACCGTGCCGCCGGTGTGGCAGCTGTACTGGTCGTTCCGCATCATGGTCGGTCTGGGCATGTTCTTCATCCTGCTCATGGCGACCTTCTTCGTGCTCTCGGCGCGCCGAAGGCTCGATGCCCACACGTGGCTCCTGAAGGTCGCGGTGTTCTCCATTCCGCTGCCCTGGGTGGCTGCCGAGATGGGCTGGATCGTGGCCGAGCTCGGCCGCCAGCCCTGGGTCATCGAAGGCGTGCTGCCGACCGCGGTGGCGGTCTCCAACCTCGGCGCCGCGACGGTGCTCGGCACCATCGTCGCCTTCACGGCGATCTACACCGTGCTGTTCGTGATCGAGATGAAGCTGATGCTGAAGGCCATCCGCAAGGGGCCGACCGAAGACCCGGCGCCGCCCCCGGCTGCCTACCGCGCCAGTGCCGATCCTGAAATCGCGGGCCTCCCGCGCACCTCGCTGGGAGCCTGACCATGATTCTTCACACACTGCTTTCCTACGAAGTCCTACGCCTCATCTGGTGGCTGCTGCTCGGCGTGCTGCTGATCGGCTTCGCGGTCATGGACGGCTTCGATCTTGGCGCCGGCATGCTGCTGCCCTTCGCGGGCCGCAACGACCTCGAGCGCCGCGTCATCATCAACAGCGTCGGCCCGGTCTGGGAGGGCAACCAGGTCTGGCTGATCCTCGGGGGCGGTGCGATCTTCGCGGCCTGGCCGCAGCTCTATGCGGTGTCGTTCTCGGGCTTCTACATCGCGATGTTCGCGATCCTGGTGGCCCTGATCCTGCGGCCCGTGGCCTTCAAGTTTCGCAGCAAGCGCGATGATCCGGCCTGGCGTGCGCGCTGGGACTGGACGCTGTTCATCGGCGGCTTCGTGCCGTCGCTGATCTTCGGCGTCGCGATGGGCAACGTGCTGCGCGGCGTGCCGTTCCGCTTCGACGGCGACATGCACATCTTCTACGACGGCTCCTTCTTCGGCCTGCTCAATCCGTTCGCGCTGGCGTGCGGGCTGGTCTCGGTCGCGATGCTCGTGATGCACGGCGGCGCCTGGCTGGTGCTCAAGACCGAGGGCGCCGTGGCCGAGCGTGCGCGGCGCTACGGCAGCGTGGCGGCGGTCGCGACCGTGGTCCTGTTTGCGCTGGCCGGGGTGCTGCTGTGGTACTTCGTCGACGGTTTCCGCGTCACCAGCGCGCTGCCTGCGGACGGACCATCGAACCCGATGCTCAAGACGGTCGAGGTCCATTCGAGCGCCTGGTTCACCAACTACGCGGCGCGTCCGTGGCTCTATGTCGTGCCGGCGCTGGGCCTGGGCGGTGCGCTGCTGGCGCTGGTTGGTCTGCAACTGCGGCGTGAGCTGCTGGCGCTGCTGGCGAGCGCACTGTCCATTGCCGGCATCATCCTGAGCGTGGGCGTCTCGATGTTCCCGTTCATCCTGCCGTCGTCGATCGATCCGCGCGCCAGCCTCACGGTGTTCGATTCATCCTCGAGCCACCTGACGCTGTTCATCATGCTGGTGGTGACCGGCATCTTCATTCCGATCATCGTGGCCTACACGAGCTGGGTCTACGCCGTGCTGCGCGGCAAGGTGGACGCCGAGTCGATCCGTGAAGACCGTGGCCACGCCTACTGATCAACGAAACAAGGGAATCCGACCATGTGGTACTTCGCCTGGATCCTGGGACTGCCGCTCGCCGCGACCTTCGCGGTGCTGAATGCGATGTGGTACGAGCTGATGGACGACGAGGCCATCCGGCACGACAAGCTGGATAGGCCTTAGCTCGCCCCCAGGTTGCCCGGCACGTCGTGTCCGGGCGCCCACCCCCTACCGGGGGCAACACCGGCGGCCCGGCAAAGCCGGTTCCGCGGTGTTCCACCAACGGGCCGGGCTGCGCCGGCCGCTACTCCCTTGCCGTTGGGCGGGGCTTGGCGGCGCCGGTCAGGCGGTCCTTGAGGCCGAGCACCTTGGTCACTGTGGCGCCCATGCCCATCAGCTGCATGGCGGTCTCGGGCGCCAAGCGCTGGACGTCGTCGAACCAGGTCATGAGCCGGTCGATCAGGTCGTGCATCTCGCGCATGCGCTGCTGGGCGTGGCGCTCGGCCTCGCTCTGCGGTTCCTCGAGCAGTGCCATGCGCAGCATCGACAGCGTCGGCTCGACCTCGCGCCGGCGCCGCTCCTCGGCCAGCACCCGGAAGATCTCCCAGACGTCGGCCGGCGCCTCGAAATACTCGCGCCGGTCGCCCGGATGATGGCGCAGCCGCACCAGCCGCCAGGCCTGCAGCTCCTTCAGGCCGGTGCTCACGTTGGAGCGCGAGAACTCCAGCAGCTCGGCGATCTCGTCCGCGTTGAGCGCGCGCTCGGAAAGAAAGATCAGCGCATAGATCTGGCCGACCGTGCGATTGATCCCCCATTTGCTGCCCATCTCGCCGAAGTGGGCGACGAACTGGCGGTTCAAGGGCGGCAGGGAGGCAGTGGGCATCGGCCGATTTTCGACCGAATTTGCAGAAGCTTCAAGAAAGACTGAAAACAGGGATCATCCCCACGGGGTGGGCTGCGGCACTTCGCAGGCCGGCTCGACGTCGACGCTCTTGAAATCGGCCGGCGACACGATCTCCAGGTATTCCATGTCGGGCGAATAGTCGAACAGGTAGTGCCGGATGCCCGGGCGCTGGTGCACCACGTCGCCGGCCTCCACCAGCGTCTCCTTGTCCTCGTACATGAAGCGGGCCCATCCCTTCACCATGATCACGATCTGGAACTCCGCCTCGTGCCGGTGCCAGCCGGTGCCCGTTTCCGGTGCCATGTTGGCCTTGACCAGGTGCGCGATCACCTTGCCGTTCGTGGCCTCGGCGATGCCGAGGTCGCGGTACAGGAAGAAGTCGCGCAAGCCGCCCGAGACGTACTCGGTGTCGCCAGGCTTCACGTGGGAAAACGTCGTGTCGCTACGGTCCAGCATGGGCGCTCCTTCGAAGGGTGATGCTGCGCTGCAACATGCATAAACCGTTCCCGCGCGTGGCTTGACAAGGCCGTGCCGCGACTCGAAACTCAACCACATGGTTCACTCTGATGCCGCCTCCCTCGATGCCGTGTTTGCCGCGCTTTCGGATGCGACGCGCCGCTCGGTGCTTGAGCGGCTCGGCGAGGGGCGGGAGCTCACGGTGAGCGAGTTGGCGCAGCCGCATGGCATGTCGCTGACCGGCTTCATGAAGCATCTGCGGGTGCTCGAGCACGCCGGCCTGGTGTCGCGCACGAAGGAGGGCCGCATCGTGCGTTGCGCGCTCTCGCCCGAGCCCATGCAGGAGGCCGCCGTGTGGTTGTCCCGTTACGAGAAATTCTGGGCCGGTCGCCTCGACGCGCTGGCGCGCTTCCTTTACCACCAGGAGGAGACCGAATGGAAAGCCCGGCCACCCGCGACCACGAACGCCCCTCGCTCACCCTCCGAAGGCGCTTCGACGCCGCCCCCGCCAAAGTCTGGCGGGCGTGGACCGAGCCGCAAGCGCTGAAGCAGTGGTTCGGCCCGGCCGAGATCGTCTCGGTGCCGGTGGCCGAGATCGACCTGCGCCCGGGCGGGTGTTTCCGCGTCGTCATGCGGGCCGGCGATGGCGAGCGGCACGAGGTCAGCGGCCGTTATCTCGAACTGGTGCCCGAGCGCCGGCTGGTCTTCAGCTGGGCCTGGGTGTCGACGCCCGAACGGGTGTCGCGCGTGACCGTCCAGATCGAGCCCGACGGGCGCGGCGCCGCGCTGACGCT
Source organism: Variovorax sp. P2_H12 (assembly GCF_056403395.1). Taxonomy (NCBI): domain Bacteria; kingdom Pseudomonadati; phylum Pseudomonadota; class Betaproteobacteria; order Burkholderiales; family Comamonadaceae; genus Variovorax; species Variovorax sp. P2_H12. Next base: position 14,354 of record NZ_JBFUFO010000025.1, read on the forward strand.
CACGCACGAGCAGTTCTTCGACGAGGCCGCGCGCGACGGCCACCACCACGGCTGGACCGGGTCGATGGTCAAGCTGGAGGCGCTGCTCGGCGAGCCGGCAGGACGCTGATGGCGCCGGCCGCGTCGACACCGGCGCAGGGGGAGGCGAGATTGTTGGGATAATCCCCGCATGAGCGGCAACACCTTCGGCACCCTTTTCGCGGTCACCAACTTCGGCGAATCCCACGGCCCCGCAATCGGCTGCGTCATCGACGGTTGCCCGCCCGGCATGGCGCTCAGCGAGGCCGACATCCAGGGCGATCTCGACCGGCGCCGCCCGGGCACCAGCCGCCACGTGACGCAGCGCAACGAACCCGACGTGGTCCAGATCCTCAGCGGCGTGTACGAAGGCAGGACCACCGGCACCCCGATCGCGCTGCTGATCCAGAACACCGACCAGCGCAGCAAGGACTACGGCCAGATCGCGCAGCAGTTCCGTCCCGGCCACGCCGACTTCACCTACTGGAAGAAATACGGCATCCGCGACCCGCGCGGCGGCGGCCGCTCTTCGGCCCGCCTCACCGCGCCGATGGTCGCGGCCGGCGCGGTGGCCAAGAAGTGGCTGTTCGAGAAGTACGGCACCCGGTTTCGCGGTTGCATGGCGCAGATCGGCGACATCGTGATTCCCTTCGAGAGCTGGGAGCATGTGCCGGGCAATCCCTTCTTCGCGCCGGTGGCCGACGTGTCGCAGATCGAGGCCTACATGGACGCGCTGCGCAAAGCCGGCGACTCCTGCGGCGCCCGCATCCGCGTCACGGCATCGAAGGTGCCGGTGGGCCTCGGCGAGCCGCTGTTCGACAAGATGGACGCCGACATCGCCTGGGCCATGATGGGCATCAACGCGGTCAAGGGCGTCGAGATCGGCGCCGGCTTCGCCAGCGTCACGCAGCGCGGCACCACCCACGGCGACTCGATCACGCCCGAGGGCTTCGAGAGCAACAACGCGGGCGGCGTGCTGGGCGGCATCAGCACCGGGCAGGACCTCGAGGTCAGCATCGCGATCAAGCCGACCAGCTCGATCATCAGCCCGCGTCAATCCATCGACGTCAACAACCAGCCGGTCGAGGTCGTCACCAAGGGCCGGCACGACCCCTGCGTCGGCATCCGGGCCACGCCGATCGCCGAGGCGATGCTGGCGCTGGTCGTGATGGAGCACGCGCTGCGCCACCGTGCGCAGTGCGGCGACGTGAATGCGCCCGAGGGCCTGCCGTCCAGCGGCCAGGATGATCCGTCGCCACAGGCGTCCTTCCTCTAGTGTCCGCGCCGCCCGCCGCGGGGGGGCGCGGCCACCTGCTGGCCTTCGCGGCGCTGTCGGCGAGCTACTTCGCCCACATCGGCTTCTTCAACCCGTACCTGCCGCTGTGGCTCAAGGAACTCGGGCTGCCGATCTTCGTCATCAGCCTGCTGACGTCCGTGCAGTCGGTCACGCGCGTCTTCGCGCCCTATGCATGGGGCGCGCTGAGCGACCACACCGGCCAGCGCGTGAAGCTGCTGCGCTTCAGCGCCGCGGTGGCGCTGGTCTCCTCGTTCGGCCTGTGGTGGAACGGCGGGCCCTGGTGGCTGATGCTGGTGCTGCTCGTGATGTTCACGCACACCAGTTCGATGATGTCGCTGACCGAGGCGGCCATGGCGCATCTGGTGGCCGGCGACTGGGGCCGCTACGGCCGCATCCGGCTGTGGGGGTCGGCGGGCTTCCTGGTCACCGTGTTCTTCGCCGGCGAATGGTTCGAGCGCTTCGGGATGCGGCACTTTCCGGCCTGGGCCGGCGGCACGCTGGCGATCGTGCTGATCGCGACGCTGCGGCTGCCCGACGTGCGCGAGCCGGTCTCGCACCACGCGCAGCCGAAGGAGCCGGTCGGCCCGGTGCTGCGCAATCCCGCGGTGCGCTGGTTCTTCGTCTCGCTCTTCTTCCAGGTGATGGCGCATTTCGCGGTCTACGGCTTCCTCTCGCTGTACCTCGACTCCCTGGGCTACGGCAAGGGCACGATCGGCCTCTTGTGGGCGCTGTCGGTGGTGGCCGAGATCGTCTGGTTCTTCCTGCAGGGGCGGCTGCTCGGGCTGCTGTCGATGCCGCGCTGGCTCCTCTTGTGCGGCATCGCGGCGGTGCTGCGCATGGGCATCACGGCCGGCTGCGGCCAGTGGGTCTGGGCCCTGGTCGTCGCGCAGGCGCTGCACGCGCTGTCGTTCGCGGCCCATCACACCGCCTGCATCGCGATGGTGTCGCGCCATTTCCCGGGGCGACTGCGCGGGCGCGGCCAGGCGCTCTTCACCGTCACCGGCTATGGCCTCGGCGGTGTGCTCGGCGTGCTCGCCGGCGGTGCGATCGCGCAGCACTTCGGCTATGTCGCGATGTTCGGCGTGGCGACCGTGGTGGCGGCGATCGCGAGCGCCTGCGCGTGGCAGGCGCAGCGGCTGGAGACTCCAGCTTGACATCGGAGGCGACGCAGCTAAAGTAAGGATTCCTTACTTGAGGAATTTCCCATGCTCGCCAAGATGACGTCCAAGAACCAACTCACGCTGCCGCGCAGCGTCACGGATCAACTCGGGCCCGCGGAGTATTTCGACGTTCAGTTGCGAGACGGCCAGATCGTGCTGACGCCGGTGCGCATCCAGCGCGGCGATGCCGTTCGCGCCAAGCTGGCAGCGCTCGGACTCACGAGCGCGGATGTGCAGGGCGCGGTCGAGTGGGCCCGGCAGACTGCAGGGCAGCCCGTCTCGGTGGCTGCCGAACCCGAAGCCGCGTACCGCACGAGCACCTCTAAGCGCAAGCCCAAGGCCTGACTGGCGTGGCGTCGATGCGGGTGGTGATCGACACCAATGTGGTGGTATCGGCCTTGCTATTCGGTGGTCCGGTCACGGGTCGGCTGCGGCGCTTGTGGCAGGAGGGTGTGTGCGTTCCTCTGGTCAGCACGGCCACCGTCGGCGAATTGCTGCGCGTGCTGGCCTACCCCAAGTTCCGGCTGACGCTCCCGGAGCGGGAGGAGTTGCTGGGAGACTACCTTCCATTCACGCACGTGCAGTCGCTGCCTGAACCACTTCCAACGGTGCCCGAGTGTCGCGATCCGTTCGACCTGCCGTTCCTGCAATTGGCCGCCGCGGGCCGCGCCACGCTCGTGACAGGCGATCGCGACCTGCTCGTGCTGGCCGGCTCGGCCTCGTTCGACATCGTCTCGATCGAGGCCTTTCTTGCGGGCTTCGACCCGGCCTGAAGCCCCTGCTCAGTCCCTCGAGGACTGAGGCCCGCGCGTTGAGCAGCGCCGCAGGCGCTTCGGGGGTGTTCAAATGATCGGCCGCAGCGCTTCCGCCACCTCGCGCAGTACCGGCAGCAGCTTGCCGACCATCTGATCGTCCGGGTACATCTGCCGCTGCACGGTCACGCTCAGCGCGTACTGGCACTGGCCCTTGCGGTCCTTCAGCGGCAGGGCGAGGCCGCAGAGCCCGAAGTTGAGGTACTGGTCGGCATGCCAGTAGCCGAGCCGGCGGGCCGTCAGCACGTTGTCGCGGAAGGCGACCGGATCGACCACCGTGAAGCCGGTGAAGCTCGCGAAGTCGTGCGCCGCGAGCCAGGCGTCCAGCCGGGCATCGTCGTAGGTCGACAGGATCGCCAGGCCCTGCGACACCACGTGCGCCGGCACCCGCGCGCCGGGATGGAAGCCGATCGACACCACCCGCGGCGAGTTGCTGCGCGACAGATACACCACCTCGTGCCCGTCCAGCGTGCCGACGTTCAAGGTCTCGCCGCACTGCATCGAGGCCCGCTGGATGAAGGGCTGGGCGATGCGCGGCACCCGTGCGCCCTCCATGAAGGCCTGGCCGAGCCGCAGCACGCGCGGCAGCAGCCAGTAGTACTTGCCGTCGGTGGCGGCGTAGCCGTAGTGCACCAGGCTTAGCAGGTAGCGGCGCGCCGCGGTGCGGGTCAGCGCGGCGCGCTCGCCGGCTTCGGTGGCCGTCAGGCGAGGGCGGTCGTCCGCGAAGGCCTCGATCACGCGCAGGCCCTTTCCGAGGCCTTCGATGAGGAGCTTGCGGTCGATCGGAACAGGGGAGGTGTCAGGCGGCATCGGCTGGGGAAAACCCGGTTTTCGTGCGAAGAATGATCGGATGCGATCAATGATCGCTCGCGACGTGCGTTTGCGGCGTTGTGGAGAACCCTGAGGCGGCTCACAGTTGCGGCCTGCACCGCCACCACTGCTGAACCCTACCCACAGGAGAGACAAATGAGCAATCCCAAGGACCACGAGCCGCAAGGCAGGCACCAGTCGAGAAAGGCCGCGGCCAGCGGCTGGATCGGCTCGGCGCTGGAGTACTACGACTTCTTCATCTACGCGACGGCAGCGTCGCTGATCTTCCCGCAGATCTTCTTCCCCGCGGGCAATCCGCGGATGGCGATCATTGCCTCGCTGGCGACCTACGGCGTCGGCTACGTGGCGCGGCCGATCGGCGCCTTCGTGCTCGGCCATTGGGGCGACACGCGCGGCCGCAAGAACGTGCTGCTGATGTGCATGTTCCTGATGGGCTTCTCGACCATCGCAGTCGGGCTGCTGCCGACCTACAGCCAGGTCGGCCTGTTGGCGCCGGCGCTGCTGGTGGTGCTGCGCCTGATCCAGGGCTTCGCGGTCGCTGGCGAGATCGCCGGCGCCAGCTCCATGATCCTCGAGCACGCGCCCTTCGGCCGCCGCGGCTTCTTTGCCAGCTTCAGCCTGCAGGGCGTGCAGGCCGGCCAGATCATGGCCGCCGCCGTGTTCCTGCCGCTCGCGCATTTCATGCCCGAAGACGCCTTCCTGTCGTGGGGCTGGCGCATCCCGTTCCTGCTGAGCTTCATCGTGATCGTGGCCGGCTACATCATCCGCCGCGAGGTCGACGAGACGCCCGCCTTCGCCGAGGTCGACAAGCAGCACGCGCTGCCGAAGGCGCCCATCATCCAGGCCATCACGAACAGCTGGCGCGACATGCTGCGCGTGATCTGCGCGGCGCTGATGAACGTGATCCCGGTGGTGGCGACAGTGTTCGGCGCCGCCTATGCGGTGCAGCCGGCCTACGGCATCGGCTTCCAGAAGGACGTCTACCTGTGGATCCCGGTGCTCGGCAACATCCTGGCCGTGATCGTGATTCCCTTCGTCGGCAACCTGTCGGACAAGGTCGGGCGCAAGCCGCCGATCGTGATCGGCGCCCTCGGCGCGGGCCTGCTGTCCTTCGGCTATCTCTACGCCATCAGCATCCACAATGTGCCGCTGGCGATCGGCATGTCGCTGCTGATGTGGGGCGTGGTCTACCAAGGCTACAACGCGGTCTTCCCGAGCTTCTACCCGGAGCTGTTTCCGACCCGCACCCGCTGCTCGGCGATGGCCATCTCGCAGAACCTCGGCACCACCGTCACCGCCTTGCTGCCCGCGCTGTTCGTCGCCGTGGCGCCTCCCGGCTCGGCCAACATCCCGCTGACCATCGGCGCGCTCACCTTCGGCATCACGGTCATCTCGGCGCTGGCGGTGCTGAGCGCGCGGGAGACCTACCGGATCCACATGAACGACCTGGGCAATCCCGATGCCGTGCCGGTCCCGAAGCCCGACTACGAGCGGATGCGCGCCAAGACGCTGGCGGATGCGAAGATCGCGAGGGCGGTAGCCTGACGGCCCAAGAGCCTCTGTGCAGCGATGACGCTTCTGCGGAATCGCGCGATAGTCGAGTCATCCGAAGCGAGGATCCAGAGCCATGTTCCCTTCCATCGTCGGCAGCACTTCCGTCTACCTGCTCCCCGGAGACCCGGTCACGAACGTGCGCTTGCCCCGCATGTTCAATGCGGCGTTCGAGCGTTTCGGCATCGATGCCGTGATGGTTCCGGTGCAGGTGGCCAAGCGCGACTTCGCGGTGTTCGTCAAGGCCGCGTTCCTCGCCAAGAACGTGCGCGGCATGGCGATCGCGCCGCCGCACAAGCCGCTGCTGGTCGACCTGCTCGACGGCTGCGGCTTGTTCGGCCGCGTGGCAGGCTCGGTCAACGTGGTGCGCCGCATCGACAACGGCGAGCTCGAGGGCGACCTGTTCGACGGCGAGGGCCTGCTGGGCGCGCTCGACCGCTGCAACATCCCGTACCGTGGCAAGCGGGTGCTGATCCTCGGCGCCGGCGTCAGCGCGGCGGCGATCGGCGTCGCGCTGGCCGAAGGCGGCACGGTCAACGGCGCCGAGCACATTGCCTTCCACGACATCGTGGCCGGCAAGGCGGCCGGCGTCGCGGCCCAGCTCGACGCTTTCTTCGACGCCAACACGGTCGCGGTCGACAGCAGCGACCCGGCCGGTTACGACCTGGTGATCAACGCCACCTCGCTCGGGCTGAAGCCCGACGATGCGCTGCCGGTCGACGTGGCGCGCATGGAACCGCACGCGGCGCTGTTCGACATCCTGCTGCGCAACCAGCCCACGCCGCTGGTGCGCGCCGCGCGCGCGCGCGGCCTCCATGCGCAGGCCGGTTTCGAGATGCTGGTGCAGCAGATGCCGCACTACTTCGATTTCTTCGGCCACCGCGATGCCGCCGACGCGCTGCGCAAGGACGCCGATTTCCTGCGCGAGCTGATCTACCCCGCGGCGATGGCCGACGAGATCCGCAATCCCTTGCGCTACCAGTCCGCGAGCGTGGCCTGAGCGCCGGCTCTTTCATTCCATACTTTCGGACTTCCCATGGCCATCGCCCTCGACCGCTTCGGCTTCAACACCGTCACCATGGGCGGCGAACTCGGCCACAAGCTCGAGTGCATGAAGGCGGCCGGCTTCGCGGGCGTGGAGCTGTGGGCGCGCGACCTGATCAACCATCCGGCCGGCGTCGACAAGGCGGCGCACCTGGTCAGGCACAGCGGCCTCAAGGTCACGGACTTCCAGCCGCTGCGCGACTTCGAATGCGCGCCCGACGCCATGCGCCCGCACCGGCTCGAGATGGCGCGCGAGCAACTGCGCCAGATGGCGCTGGTCGGCAGCGACCTGCTGCTGTGCTGCTCGACCACCTCGCCGCTCGCGATCGACGATCCCGAGCGCGCCGCCGAGGACCTGCGCACGCTCGCCACGCTGGCCACGCCGATGGGCATCCGCATCTGCTACGAGGCGCTCTCCTGGGGGCGCCATGTGAACCGCTGGCACCAGGCCTGGGACATCGTGCGCCGCTGCGACCGCGAGAATGTCGGCCTCAACCTCGACTTCTTTCACATGTCGGTGCATGGCGACGACACCCCCGAGACCCTGGCGCAGCTCGCCGAGGTGCCGATCGAGAAGATATTCCTCGTGCAGCTGGCCGACTACTTCTTCGAGTACAGCGACCGCCAGGCCGACATGATCGAGCTGGCGCGCCACCAGCGCCTGTTCCCGGGCGAAGGCCTGCACGACGTGCGCGACCTCGTGCAACTGCTCGAGGACAAGGGCTACCGCGGCCACTACACCTTCGAGGTGTTCAACGACGACTACGTCAATTCCGATCCGATGGTGGTCGGCCAGCGCGCGATGAAGAGCGCGCGCTGGATCAGCGAATCGCATGTGGCCGGCGACGCGCCGGCCTTTCCAAGGACAACCTCCCCATGATTTCCGGCAAGACCACCCTGATCGCCCACCTGGGCTACCCGACCGAGGGCTTCAAGGCCCCGATGATCTACAACCCCTGGTTCGACCAGCAGGGCATCGACGCCGTTGTGATGCCGATGGGCGTCCAGGCCGGGGACTACGCGGGCGTGCTGGCGTCGCTGTTCAAGCTGACGAACATCCGCGGCGCCCTGGTCACCATGCCGCACAAGATCACGACCCTGTCGCTGGTCGATGAGGCGACGCCGACCGCGAAGATCGCCGGCGCCTGCAATGCGATCCTCAAGCGCCCCGACGGCACGCTGCTGGGCGACCAGTTCGACGGCGCCGGCTTCGTGCGCGGCGTCCAGCGCAAGGGCCGTGCGCTCGAAGGCGCGCGGGTGCTGGTGTCGGGCAGCGGCGGCGTCGGGTCTGCGATCGCGGCCTCGCTGGCCGCGGCCGGCGTGGCCGAGATGTCGCTCTACGACACCAGCGCCGCATCGTCGGAGGCGCTCGCGGGGCGCCTGCGCGCGCACTATCCCCGGCTCGCCGTGGCCACCGGCTCCAACGACCCGGCCGGCCACGACCTGGTGGTCAATGCGACGCCGCTCGGTATGAAGGAGGGCGATCCGCTGCCCTTCGACGTCGAGCGCATCGCGCCGTCCACCTTCGTCGGCGAGGTGGTGATGAAGAGCGAATACACGCCGCTGCTGCGCGCAGTGCGCGACAAGGGATGCGCGGTGCAGGTCGGCACCGACATGCTGTTCGAGATGATCCCGGCCTATCTGGAATTCTTCGGTTTCGGCACCGCCACGCCGGAGGACCTGCGGGCCGTGGCGACGCTGGCCTACTGATCGAACTCTCCTCATGAGCCTCTTCGAAGGATTCCTCACCCACCCGGGCGCGCCCCAGTGAGCGGGGTTGCCGCGCGCCGCGGCATCCCGTTCGTGCTGCTGCTGCCCTTGCTGCTGGCCGCGCAGCCGGTCGCCACCGACAGCTATTTGCCGGCACTGCCCGCCATCGCGCGCGAACTGGGGTCGGCCAGCGCCAGCCTCACGGTGTTCGTGCTCGCCTTCGGCCTGGGGCAACTGCCGTGCGGTCCGCTGTCGGACCGTTTCGGGCGCCGCCCCGTGCTGCTGACCGGCCTTGCCTGCTATGCGCTGGCCGCCCTGGGCTGTGCGCTCGCGAGCGGCATCCCGATGCTGGTGGCCTGCCGGGCGCTGCAGGGGTTCTCGATGGCCGCCATCCTGGTCTGTGCCCGGGCTGCGGTGCGCGATCTCTATCCCGCGCACGAAGGCCCGCACGTCATGGCGCGCGGCCTGACCGGGCTCGGCGTGGTGGGGTTGCTCGCACCCGTGCTGGGCGCCTACGCGGTGCAGTCGGCGGGCTGGCGCTGGGTGCTGGCCGGCATGGCCGCCTACGCGCTGGTGCTGTGGCTGCTGTGCCTGCGCGGCTTCGACGAAACCCGGGTCCGCGCGTCCGACCCGTCGGCGCCGCCAGGCAGTGTGCGCGAGGTCTTCGCGAGTCGCAGCTTCAGGGCCTGGGCCTCTCTGGCCGCGGCCACCTACGGCGGGCTGTTCTGCTTCCTGCTGCTGTCGCCGATGGTCTACATCAGCTATCTCGGGCTCTCGCCGGCCTGGTACGGCTGGATTCCGGCCGGTGGCTCGCTGGTCTACATCTTCAGCACCACGCTGTGCCGCCGCCTGCTCAAGCGCAGGGGTGCGGTGCGCGCGGTGCAACTCGGCTCGCTGCTGAGCCTGGCCGGGCCGCTGGTGCAGGCGCTGGGTTGCTGGCTGGCGCCGATGTCGGCCTGGCCGCTGCTGCTGGGCCATGCGGTCTATTGTGTCGGCCATGGCATCCACCAACCCTGCGGCCAGGCCGGTGCGGTCGGCGACCTGCCGCATCTGGCCGGTCGCGCGGTGTCGTGGTCGGGTTTTGCGATGATGGCGGTCGCGTTCACCCTCGGGCAGATCGCGGCCGGTTTCGTCGACCCCGAATTCAGCCACGGCGCCTGGCCGATGGTGCTGCCGATGGCGCTGGCCGGCGTCGCGCTGGTGCTGATCGCGTTCGTCTGGCTGCCGCGCCTGCCGCCGTCCCATCCAGGAAAGGCAACACCATGACTAGGGGGGAATCGGGGCGGCGCGGTTGAAAGATGCGCTGCCGACCCCCATCATCCGGTGCTGCCTCATTCCCTTCAGACCCTCCACCATGACCTCCCGCCTCAAGATCGATTTCGTCTCCGACGTCACCTGCCCCTGGTGCGCCGTCGGCCTCGGCGCCCTCGAAGCCGCGCTGAAGAACGTGGCGCCCGACGTCACGGCCGAACTGCACTTCCAGCCTTTCGAACTCAATCCGCAGATGCCGCCCGAAGGCCAGGACGCCTTCGAGCACCTGAACCAGAAGTACGGCTCGACCCGCGAGCAACAGGCGCAGGCCCGCGCCGCGATCCGCGCGCGCGGTGCCGAGGTGGGATTCGGCTTCAGCGAAAACGGGCGCTCGCGCGTCTACAACACCTTCGATGCGCACCGGCTGCTGCACTGGGCCGAGCTGGAAGACCTGGCGAAGCAGGCGGCGCTCAAGAAGGCGCTGCTCAAGGCCTGCCACACGGACGGCGAGAATCCTTCCGACCCCGAGGTACTGGTGCGGCTGGCGACCCAATCCGGGCTCGATGCGCAGCGCGCGCGCGCCATCCTCGCGAGCGACGAATACGCCGCCGAAACCCGCGAACGCGAGCGCATGTACACCGACGCGGGCATCCATTCGGTGCCGGCCATCATCATCGACAACAAGCACCTGATCTCGGGCGGCCAGCCGGTCGAGGTCTTCGAGCGTGCGCTGCGGCAGATCGCCGGTGCGGCGCCGGCTGCGACGTCCCTCGCCTGAGACAGAAGTAAAGTACGTCAACCGCCGGGCGGGCCGGGCGGTTGAGGGGGACAGCCTCACCCAATCGAAGGCAAGGAGCCTGGATGACGACCTACCGATCCGCCGCCGCATCCGCGCTCCTGCTGGTGGGCGCCGTGTTGCTGGGTTCTTGCGCGGCACCGAAGGGCTGGGGTCCGCCGCCCAAGGTGTCTGCCCCCGATGAAGCCACGCAGCTGCGCTGGCTGGACCGCGTGAGCTGGGGTGCCACCGCAAGCAGCGCCCAGCAGCTGGCGCACGAGGGCTTGCCCGCATGGTTGCAAAAGCAGCTGCATCCGCCGCCGGCGGTGCTGCCGGCCGAGGCGCAGGCTCGGATCGACGCCATGGCGATCTCCCTTGCGCCGGTCGAGCAGCTGGTCGTGACGCTCGATGCGCAGCGGCGCGCCGCCGATGTCCTGGCTGACGAAGCGCAGAAGAAGGAAGCGCGAAAGGCCTACCAGCAGCAGCTCACGCAGCTTGCGCAGGAGGCGCGCCAGCGCTTCGTGCTGCGTGCGCTCTATTCGCCGAACCAGCTGCAGGAGCAGATGACCTGGTTCTGGGTCAACCACTTCAACGTCGATGCGCGCAAGAACAACTTGCGCGCGCTGATCGGCGATTACGAGGAGACGGCGATCCGGCCGCATGCGCTCGGCAAGTTCCGTGACCTGCTCGGCGCCACGCTGCGCCACCCTGCGATGCTGCGCTATCTGGACAACGCCCAGAACGCGGCCAACCGCATCAACGAGAACTATGCGCGCGAGCTGATGGAACTTCACACGCTGGGCGTCGGCAGCGGCTATTCGCAGGCCGACGTTCAGGAGCTCGCCCGGGTACTGACCGGCGTCGGCGTCCGGGTGCGCGCGCCCGATGCGCCGCCGCCCGCCGTCCGGCCGGCCTTGCGCGGCGACTACGTGCAGCAGGGTCTGTTCGAGTTCAATCCGAACCGGCACGACTACGGTGCCAAGACCTTCCTGGGGCTGCCCATGACGCAGCACGGCCTGGCCGAGGTCGACGAGGCGCTCGACCGGCTGGCGCGTTCGCCCGCCACGGCACGCTTCATCTCGGGCAAGTTGGCGGTCTATTTCGTCGCCGACGAACCGTCGCCGGCGCTGGTGGCGCTCATGGCCGACACCTTCGGCCGCACCGACGGCGATATCGCCGCGACGCTGCAGACGATGTTCGAATCGCCCGAGTTCTCGGCCTCGCTCGGCCACAAGTTCCGCGACCCGGTGCACTACGTGATCGCCGGCGTGCGGCTGGCCTACGACGCTCGCGTGGTCAGCAATGTGAATCCGATGCTCGGCTGGATGAATCGCATGGGCGAGCCGCTCTATGGCCACGAGACGCCTGACGGCTATCCGCTGACGCAGGATGCCTGGGCCAGCGCGGGCCAGATGAGCACGCGCTTCGAGATCGCGCGCGCCATCGGCAGCAACGGCGCGGTGCTGTTCCGAACCGGCGACGGCGCCGCGCTGGAGCAACCCACGTTTCCGCAACTGGCCGATTCGCGCGCCGTGCGCGCCAGCCTGCCGGGCTTCGGGGCCGACACGCGCGACGCGTTGGCCCAGGCTAGGTCGCCGCAGGACTGGAACACTTTCCTGCTGGCTTCGCCCGAACTCATGCACCGTTGAAGAAGGACCGTCCATGCAGCGCCGTGACCTCGTCAGACTCCTGGCTGCCGCGCCGCTCGCCGGCGCGGCCGGCCGGCTGCTCGCCGCGCCGGCGGCCGGCGGCGCGAAGCTGCTGGTGGTGTTCTTGCGCGGTGCCTACGACTGCGCCAATGTGCTGGTGCCGACCGCGAGCGACTTCTACTACGCCGCGCGCCCCAACATCGCCATCGCGCGGCCTGGCGAGCCCCATGGCGCGCTGGCCCTCGACGCCCACTGGGGCCTGCATCCGGCGCTGGCCGCGAGCCTGATGCCGATGGTCCAAAGGAAGCAGCTCGCCTTCCTCCCGTTCGCGGGCATCGACGACCTCACGCGCAGCCACTTCGAGACCCAGGATTCGATCGAACTGGGCCAGGCGCTCGACCAGCGCCGCGACTACCGCTCGGGCTTCCTCAATCGGCTGGCGCTCGTGCTCGGCGCCGGTCCGCTGACCGAGGTGGCGCCGATCGCCTTCACCGACCGGTTGCCGCTCTCGCTGCGCGGCGAGGCCAAGGCCGCCAACATGGCGCTGACTGCCGTCGCCCGACAGGGCATCGACGAGCGCCAGAGCCAGGTGATCCAGGCGATGTACCGCAACACCGCCCTCGCGCAGCCGGTGAGAGAAGGCTTCGAAGTGCGCGACGAGGTGCGGCGCGCGGTGCAGGCCGAGATGGACGCCGCGAGCCGCAACGCGATGACCGCCAAGGGCTTCGAACTCACGGCCCGTCGCATGGCGCGGCTGATGCGCGAGCGCTTCGATCTGGGCTTCGTCGACGTCGGCGGCTGGGACACGCACGTGGGGCAGGGCGGTGCCACCGGCTACCTCGCGAACCGGCTCGAGGAACTGGGCCGCGGCTTGGCGGGCTTCGCCACCGAAATGGGCGATGACGCCTGGCGCGACACCGTGGTGGTGGTCATCAGCGAGTTCGGCCGCACCTTCCGCGAGAACGGCAACCGCGGCACCGACCATGGGCACGGAACCGTCTACTGGGTGCTCGGCGGCGGACTGGCCGCGCAGGCCGGCGGGCGGATCGTCGGGGAGCAGGTGGAGGTCTCGCAACCGCGTCTTTTCCAGAACCGCGACTACCCGGTGCTCAACGAATACCGCGCGGTGTTCGGCGGCTTGTTCGCGCGCATGTACGGGCTCGCGCCGGCCCAGCTCGATCGGGTGTTCGGGGGCGTGGCGGCGAAGGATCTCGGCCTGGTCTAGGGCCTGACCGGACGCTGACCCGTGCGCCCTGCCGGTCGACCGGTGCGCTTAGGATGTTGCCGATGTGCGCCGGCCTCGGTGCAGCCGAGGTGCGCCATGAACATCGTCAAGCAGATTCGCAACTTCAATGCGGACCGCGAGCCCGAACGTCTGGCGCTCAAGTACCGCCACATGCGCAGCGATCCTTTCGTGTTTCTGCGTGCCACCTGCCACCTTTTCTACGCCCGTCTGCCGCTGGAGCCGGTGATGCGCAAGGCGCCGGCGGCCTGGGCCTGCGGCGACCTGCACCTGGAGAACTTCGGCAGCTACAAGGGCGACAACCGGCAGGTGTACTTCGACCTCAACGACTTCGACGAGGCGCTGCTGGCGCCGCTCACGTGGGATCCGGTGCGCGGCCTGGCCAGCATCCTGGTCGCGGGCAACTCGCTGCATCGCGACCCGGCCGTGCCGCCGCACCTGTGCGATTTGTTCCTGGACGTCTATGCGCGCACGCTGGTCGACGGCAAGCCGCGATGGGTCGAGCGCGAGACCGCCATGCCGCCGGTCAGCGACCTGCTGCAGGCGGTGCGCCAGCGCAGCCGGTCCACCTTTCTCGACACCCGCACCGTGCTGCAAGGCCGTCGCCGCCGGATCCGCATCGACGGACGCAAGGCCCTGGCCGCTACGCCGCAGCAGCATGCAACGGTGAAGACTTTCGTTGCCGACTTCGCCGTGCGGCAACCGGTGCCGCGCTTCTTCGAGGTGCTGGACGTGGCGCGCCGGATCGCCGGGAACGGCAGCCTGGGCGTGGATCGCTACATCGTTCTGGTGCACGGCAAGGGCTCGCCCGACGGCAACTACCTGCTCGATCTGAAGCAGGCCCTGCCCGCATCGCCGTTGCCGCGCGTGCCCCTGCGGCAGCCGGCCTGGACCGACGACGCGCAGCGCGTGGTGACGGTGCAGCAGCGGATGCAGGCGATCGCAATGGCCTTCCTGCATCCGGTGCACATGGGCGGGATTCCCTATGTGCTGCGCGCCCTGCAGCCCAGCGAAGACCGGGTGGCGCTCGCCGGCACAGGCATCCGGCATCCGCAGGCGCGGCTGGAACACCTGGTGACCGTGATGGCGCAGTGCCTGGCATGGGCGCAGTTGCGCAGCAGCGGGCGCGGCGGTTCGGCCGACGCCGACGAGCTGATCGATTTCGCACAGGGCCGCAAATGGCGCCGCCAGCTCATGGAGGTCGCGCGCCATTGTGCGGCCGAGGTCGACGGCGACTGGAAGGTGTTCTGCGCCGCCTACGATGCGGGGGCTTTCGCGGGTTGAGATCGATCGTCCGTCAGGGCTTGCCCAGCATCTCGATCAACCGCGCCAGCGCCACCGACGGCGTGCCGTGCCACACGAGATGCGTGCGATTGATGCGGATGCGCTCCGGCAGCGCATGCTGGCGAACATCGGCAGTCGCGCGCAGCGCCTTGAGCACCGACACCGGAACGATGGCGAAGCCCGTGCCCGCCGCCACGCAGGCGATCATTGCCTGGTAGGAAGAGAATTCGAGCGAACGCGAGGGCGCCGCGCCGCCCTTGCCGAGCCATTGCTCGAGCAGCCGCCGATAGGAGCAGCCCTGCGCGAACGCGATCAGCGTGGCGTTGGCCAGGTCGCCGGGCCCGGTGACCGAGGCCACGCTGCGCGCCGTGACCAGCACCAGTTCTTCCTCGAAGACTGCCATCGTCTCGAGCCCCGGGGCCGAGAAGGGCTGGGACACGAACGCGGCCTCGACCTCGAAGGCGTTCACCCGCTTGAGCAGTGCGCCCGTGGTCCCCGTGACCAGCTCGACCACGACGCCGGGATAGAGCTTGTGGAAGCGCGACAGCAGCGGCGCGAGCCGGCTGCCCGCCGTGCTTTCGAGCGAGCCGAGCCTGAAGGTGCCGATCGGCATTGCGCTGCGCAATTCGCTCTCGGCTTCGTCGGCCAGGCGCAGCAGGCGCTCGGCGTAGGGCAGCAGCTTGGCGCCGGCGGGCGCCAGCGCGAGCGTGCGGCCCTGGCGATGGAACAGCTTCTGGCCCAGCCGGCCTTCGAGCTGCTGGATGCGCGTCGTGACATTCGACTGCACGCGATGGAGCTTGTCGGCCGCGCGGATCACGCCGCCCTCGGCGACGACGGTGCGGAAGATCTCCAGGGAGTCGAGATCGATCGTTCTCATTTGAAGAATGGATGTTCTGAATAATTCATTTGTGCCGTGAGTGGATTCTGCGTCCAATCGGGACCCATGTCGAACCCTTCCATCGCCTTGGCCCGGCCCTCCTTTGTCGCCACCTGCATCGCGGGTCTGCTCGCACTGGCCGTCGCGATGGGCATCGGGCGCTTCGCCTTCACGCCGATGCTGCCCCTGATGATTCGCGCCGGCAGCGTCGATGTGGCGGATGGCGGCTGGCTCGCCGCGGCCAACTATGCGGGCTACCTGCTCGGCGCACTGACGACTGTGCGCATCCCGTTGACGCCGCAGCGCATCGGGCTCGTGGCGCTCTCGGCGATCGTCCTGTCGACGGCCGCCATGGGCTTGACGGCGTCGTTGCCGGCCTGGCTGGTGCTGCGCTTCGTCGCCGGCGCGGCGAGCGCCTGGGCGCTGGTGAGTACCAGCGTCTGGTGCCTGGCCTGGCTCGCGCGCTTCGAGCGGCCGTCCGGGGCGGGGCTGCTCTATGCGGGCGTCGGCGTGGGCATCGCGCTCGCCGGCCTTCATTGCTGGCGCGCCGGTGCCGCCGGCGTCGCGGCCGATGCGCTCTGGCTGCAGCTCGGTGCGCTCGCATTGGCGGGGCTGCTCGTCGTCGCGCTGCTGATGCCGCGCGAGGCGGCGGCCGGCGCCGCCGCGGCACCGGGATCGACGGCCGAAGCCGCGTCGTCAAGCGCCGCGGGCACCCCATGGGGCCTCGTGATCTGCTATGGCGCCCTCGGCTTCGGCTACATCCTGCCGGCCACCTTCCTGCCGGTCCTGGCGCGCGCCGTGGTCGACGACCCCTCGGTGTTCGGTGCCGCCTGGCCGGTATTCGGCGCTGCCGCCGCCGCGTCCACCCTGTTCGCGAGCATCGTGCTGGGCCGCATGTCCCGGCGGCGGATGCTGGCCGGCAGCCATGTGCTCATGGCCGCCGGTTGCCTGCTGCCGCTGCTGCATCTGTCGGCGATCACCGTGCTGGCGGCCGCGCTGCTGGTGGGCGGCACCTTCATGGTCGCCACCATGGCCGGCATGCAGGAGGCCAGGGCGCGCACCGTCGGCGACCCGACGCGCGCGCTCGGCCGCATGACGGCTGCCTTCGCGATCGGCCAGATGGCCGGGCCGATGCTGTCCTCGACCCTGAGCGCGAATTCGCAGGGTTTCGACGGCTTGTTCGTTGCGCTGGCCGTCGGCGCGGTGGCCTTGCTGGCCAGCGCGACGTGGCTGGTAAAAACCGACCTGAACTAACTGAAAGACCCACCATGTTCCAGCAAGGCCATACCCATCCCTGGGCCGAACGCCTCCCGATGCCCGCCGCCGATGCGATGACGCACGCGCAGCGCGCCGCCGCCCAGGCCCTGATCGACGGGCCTCGCAAGGCCGTCTTCGGCCCCTTCGTTCCGCTGCTGCAGAGCCCGGTGCTGATGGAACGCATCGGCAGCCTCGGCGAGTACCTGCGCTTCGACAGTGCGCTGGACGCCCGCGTGCGCGAGCTGGTGACCTGCGCGGTCGCGCGCCACGTGGGCAACCAGTTCGAATGGGTCCTGCATGCGACGGCCGCGGTCAAGGCCGGAGTCAACGCCGAGGCGATCGAGGCCCTGCGGCTCGGACGCCGGGCCCAGCCGCTGGCGCCGGACGAGCAGCTCGCGCTCGACTTCGCCCTCGAACTGCTGCAGCACCACGGCGTCAGCGAGCCGACCTATGCGGCGGCCGAGGCGCGCTTCGGCAAGGCGACGGTGGTCGAGCTCAGCGCCCTGGTGGGCTACTTCACGATGGTCTGCTGGATCATGAACGTGGCCCACACGCCGGTGCAGGGGGCCGAGGGGCAGCGCGGACTCGACGCTTTTCCGCTGTAGCACACAGCCCGGCGCCGGGCCGCCCCAAGGCGGGCTGCGGCCCCCTTGGGGGGCAGCGAGTACACGAAGTGACGGAGCGTGGGGGCGAGTGAGTCAGGCCTGAGTCGGGTTGGAGAGGCACAATGGCGCCCGCGCTGCGGACCGGGTCCGTGCATCGAACCCAACGCTTCCGCCCATGCTCGACAAACGCTTCTTCCCGCGCCAGGCCGTCGTGTCCGGCGGAAACCGATGGGACTGGGCGCTGCTCCCGCTGGTGCTGGCGGCGCTGTTCGCGCTGGCCTTCGGCGGCGCCCAGATGGCGCGGCCCTACGAGCTCGGCCAGCCGCTGCCGATCAGCCTCGATCCGTGGATGCTGCCGTATTACCTGCTGCGCACCACGCTGCGCATGTTCCTGGCGCTCGCGGCGTCGCTGGTGTTCAGCTGTGTCTTCGCGGTGCTGGCGACGCGCTACCGCGCCGCCGAGAAGGTGCTGGTGCCGATGCTCGACATCCTGCAGTCGATCCCGATCCTGGGCTTCCTGTCGATCACGGTGACCGGCTTCATCGCGCTGTTCCCGGGCAACCTGCTCGGCGTCGAGTGCGCCGCGATCTTCGCCATCTTCACCTCGCAGGCCTGGAACATGGCGTTCAGCCTCTACCAGTCGCTGCGTACCGTGCCTTCCGAATTGCGCGAAGCGGCATCGGTGTTCCAGCTCTCGGCCTGGCATCGCTTCTGGCGGCTCGAGTTGCCGTTCGCGATGCCCGGGCTGCTGTGGAACATGATGATGTCGATGTCCGGCGGCTGGTTCTTCGTGGTCGCCTCCGAGGCGATCTCGGTCTCCAACCAGAGCATCATGCTGCCCGGCGTGGGCTCCTACATCGCAATGGCGATCCAGGCGCGCGACCTCGGCGCCATCGGCTGGGCGATCGGCGGCATGCTGATCGGCATCACGCTCTACGACCAGTTGTTCTTCCGCCCCTTGATCGCCTGGGCCGACAAGTTCCGCTTCGAGGAGGGCAGCAGCGAGGACGCGCCGCGCTCCTGGCTGCTCACCTGGCTGCGCCGCACCGAGCGCATCAAGCGGGCCATGATCGGCGCGGCACGGCTGCTCGAGCGCTCGCTGGTGCTGTTCCGGCGCGACCATGACGGCACCTCGATCAAGGCCCGGCCACGCTCGCCGAACCCGGCCCTGGCGCGCGCGTGGGACGCCGCACTCGCGGCCGCGGTGCTGCTCGCCGTGGTGTGGCTGGTGCGCTTCATCCACACCGAGGTCGGCTGGTCCGAGGTCCGACACGTGTTCGTGCTGGGCCTCTACACCATGATCCGCGTGGTCGTGCTGATCGCGCTGGCCGCGCTGGTCTGGGTGCCGATCGGCATCTGGATCGGCATGAACCCGCGCTGGGCCGGGCGGCTGCAGGGTGTGGCGCAGTTCATGGCGGCGTTCCCGGCCAACCTGATGTTCCCGGTGGCGGTGCTGTTCATCGTGCGCTGGCAGCTCAACCCGAACATCTGGCTGGCGCCGCTGATGGTGCTGGGCACGCAGTGGTACCTGCTCTTCAACGTGATCGCCGGCGCGTCGACCGTGCCGACCGAATTGCGCTACGCAGCGAGCAACCTCGGGCTCGGCGGGTGGCTGCGCTGGCGGCGCTACCTGCTGCCGGCCGTGTTCCCGAGTTTCGTCACAGGGGCCATCACGGCCAGCGGCGGCTCCTGGAACGCGAGCATCGTGGCCGAGTACGTGACCTGGGGCGACACCACGCTGCAGGCCGCGGGCCTGGGCAGCTACATCGCCCACATGACGGCCATCGGCGATTTTCCGCGCATCGCGCTGGGCATCGGCGTGATGTGCGTGTTCGTCATGGGCATGAACCACTTCGTGTGGCGTCGCCTCTACGAGCTGGCCGAGAACAGGATGCACTTTTGATGATGAACGCGCGAGGAGGGCCCATGGCCGAAGCCATCGTCGAATTGAAGGGTGTGGGTAAGTCGTTTCGTTCGGCCGACGGCGCCGCGCGTTCGGTGCTCGAAGGCGTCGACTTCCGCCTGGCCGAAGGCGAGATCGTGGCGCTGCTGGGCCAGTCGGGCTCGGGCAAGTCGACGCTGCTGCGCATCCTTGCGGGCCTGATCGGCGTCGACACCGGCAGCGTGCGCTACCGCGGCCAGCCGCTCTACGGGCCGGCGCGCGGCATCGCGATGGTGTTCCAGTCCTTCGCGCTCTTTCCCTGGCTCACGGTGCAGCAGAACGTCGAGCTGGGGCTGGAGGCGCGCGGCGTGGCGCCGGCCGAGCGGGCCCGGCGCGCGAATGCCGCGATCGAGCTGATCGGCCTCGCGGGTTTCGAGGGCGCCTTGCCGCGCGAGCTGTCGGGCGGCATGCGGCAGCGCGTGGGCATCGCGCGGGCGCTGGTGGTGGAGCCCGAGGTCCTGTTGATGGACGAAGCCTTTTCGGCGCTGGACGTGCTGACCGGCGAGCGGCTGCGCGACGACATCCTGCGGCTCTGGGGCGGCGGCGCGATGCCGACCAAGGCGATGCTGGTCGTCTCGCACAACATCGAGGAAGCGGTGCTGATGGCCGACCGCGTGCTGATCTTCGCGGCCGACCCGGGGCGCGTGCGCGCGGAGCTGCCGATCCGGCTTGCGCGGCCGCGCGATGCCGACAGCTTGGAGGTGAGGGCGCTGATCGACGAGGCCTACGCGCTGATGACCGCCGGCGCGCCGATGGCCGGCCGCGCGCCCGAGGAGCCGGTGCGCATGCATCTGGGCGATCGCCTGCCCGATGCCGACATCGGCCGCATGGAGGCCTTGCTCGAGATGCTGGTGGATGAAGGCCGCGAAGGGCGAGCCGATCTGCCGCAGCTCGCGGAGGAGGCCGAGCTCACCGACCACGACCTGCTGCCGCTGGCGCAGGCCCTGTCGATGCTGGGCTTCGCGCAGCTGGCGGATGCCGACCTGCATCTCACGGAACTGGGCCGCCGCTATGTGGCCGGCGCGCACACGCTGCGCCAACAACTGCTGGGCCAGCAGTTGCTGGCGCACGTACCGCTCGCGGCGCACATCCGCCACAGCCTGGAGCAGGCACCGGCGGGTGAGTTGCCGCAGGAACCCTTCCTCGATCTGCTCGAGGAAAGCCTGGACCGGCCGACCGCCGAGCGCGTGCTGCGGACCGCGATCGAATGGGGGCGCTATGGCGAGGTGTTCGAGTTCGATTTGCGCACCGGGCTCATTCATTTGCCGGCCGGAGAAGAAGTCGAGAAAAATACCCTATAATCAGAGGCTTCGCGGGAGTAGCTCAGTTGGTAGAGCGCAACCTTGCCAAGGTTGAGGTCGAGAGTTCGAGACTCTTCTCCCGCTCCAGATATCGAATCTGGTGCTCGACGCGAAGCACGCAGACAAAAAGGCCACCTCCGGGTGGCCTTTTGCTTGGGCGATGCATGGGCAAGACGTCGACGACGTCGTCAACCCTGCTTGGGCTGCGCCAGCGCGATGCGGTGCAGCACGATCGCCTCCATCTCGGCGACCCAGCCGGCGTCGTCCGGTGGATCGGGCCGCAGCAGAAGGCGATAGCGCCGTCCGCCCCAGGCCGCGGTCAGCAAGGCCTGGATCGTCGCCGGCGGCGGTGGCCGCGGCAGGTCGGTGCAGGCCGCGAAGGCCTCGCGCCACCGGATCGCCAGTTCGTCATACACCCGTTGATGGTGCTTGGGCTCGGCCACGCGGTGCTCCAGCTGCAGCATGCCGCGGTCGAAGGCCGGCAGCCCTTCGAGCCGGGTGTCGCACGTGATCCGGACCAGCCGCTTCACGCGCTCCCGCGCCGGCAGTTCCGTGGCCGGCGGTGCGACGACGTCGGTGTCGAGCCGCCGCAGCAAGGCCTCGATGCAATGGCGCACGTAGCCCGAGAGCAGCGCCTCCTTGTCCGGAAAGTAGTCGTACAGCGTGCCGACGGCAATGCCGGTTTCGAGGGCCACGGCGCGGGTCGTCACGCCGTCCCAGCCCTCGGCATTCCATATCCGAACAAATGCGTCGTAGATGGCCTGCACGGTGAACTTGCCGCGGGCCTGCGTCGGGCGTTTCAGCGGCTTGGAGCGGGGCGCGGCGGCCTCCTGCTGCTTTCCGAACCCGCTGGTGGATGTGCGGCGGTACATTTTTTGGCAAGGGGGTCGACCCCCGAATCACCTGGGACAAGACATGAGCGACGCTTTCACTTTAACCCGTCTCGAGACCCGCAAGGACGCGCTGGGCACCACGCGCCTTCGCAGCGCGCAGGACCCCGGCGCGCTGGCCGCCGGCGAGGTGCTGCTGCGCATCGACCGCTTTGCGCTGACCACCAACAACATCACCTACGCGGCCTTCGGCGACGCGATGATGAAGTACTGGTCGTTCTTCCCGACCGGCGACCAGGACTGGGGCCATATGCCGGCCTGGGGCTTCGCCGATGTGGTCGCATCCACGGTCGAAGGCGTCGAGGTCGGAGAACGCTTCTACGGCTACTTCCCGATCGCCAGCCACTTGCGCATGACACCGGTGCGCGTGACCGAGCGCGGCTTCTACGACGGGGCGCCGCACCGCAGCGAGCTGGTCTCGGCCTACAACCAGTACATGCGCTGCAGCCACGACGCCGGCTATGCGCAGGCGCTCGAGAACTACCAGATGCTGGTGCGTCCGCTCTTCATCACCTCGTTCATGCTGGCGGATTTCCTGGAGGACAACGCCTTCTTCGGCGCCACGCAGGTGGTCGTCTCCAGTGCGTCGAGCAAGACGGCCTACGGCACCGCCTTCTGCCTCGGACAGCGCGAGGGGCCGAGCCTGATCGCGCTGACCTCGGAGCGCAACCGCGGCTTCGTCGAGAACCTGCGCTGCTACGACCAGGTTCTGCCCTATGCGAGCGCCACCTTGTTGCCCGCCAGTGTGCCGACGCTCTACGTCGACTTCTCGGGCGATGACGATCTGCGCGCCACCATCCACCACCATTTCGGCGCGGCGCTGGTCTACGACTGCTACGCCGGCTCGGCGCAGAAGACCGCCTTCCTCGTCGAAACGCCGCTGCCGGGGCCCAAGCCCTTGTTGTATTTCGCGCCGGTGCAGATCCGCAAGCGCAACGCAGACTGGGGTCCGCAGGAGGTGAACCGGCGCTTCAACGAGGCGCAGGGCCGCTTCATCGCCGAACTCAGCCGACCGGGCAGTCGCTGGATGACGCTGGCGGAAAGCCGGGGCTTCGAAGCCGCGCAGCAGGTGGTCGCCGATCTGCATGATGGCCGTGTCGATCCGCGCAGCGCGCACGTCGTCCGGCTGGACTGAGCCCCCACGCTCCCTCACTGCGTGTGGTCGCTGCCCCCCGAGGGGGCCGCAAGCCGCCTTGGGGCGGCCCGGCGCCGGCTTGAGCGCCCACGCTCCCCCGGCCTGCGCCCCCACGCTACATCTCGTCGATCGGCGTGCTTCGCGCCCCGTTCTGCGCCGCGAGCGCATAGCGCTCGCGCGTCTTCACATAGAAGCTCGCGCCGAAGCGCCCGACCGGGAAGTAGTGCTGCAGGCGCACGCGCCAGGTTTCGGTGTCGATCAGCTCGTCGCGCGCGTGCATCCAGCGCACCTGGCCGATGAAGATCTGCCGGCTTTCGGTTTCGAGCGTTTCCCAGAGTGTGCATTCGAAGGCGACCGGGGCCTCGGCGATGCGCGGTGGCTTGACCGCTTCGCTGGGCAGCGCGGTGAAGCCGACCACATCGAGCTCGCTCACGTGCGGCGGATGGCGCTCGCCGCAGCGGTGCATCTGCTCGGCGATGTCCTCGTCGGCCAGGTGGATCACGAATTCGCCGGTGCGCACGATGTTGGCCGCGGTGTCCTTGAGCACGCCGTCCTGCAGCCGGTTGACGCTGATCATCACGATCGGCGGTTCTTCGCCGAGCATGTTGAACATGCTGAAGGGGGCGGCATTGACGATGCCGTCTTCGCCGAGCGTGGTGACCAGCGCGATCGGCCGTGGCACGATCAGGCTCGCCATCAGCTTGTACCGCTGATACTCGGTCAGAGTGGAAAAGTCGATGTTCATTCGGATTCCTTGACGCTCACAGAGCGTTACGGCAGGAAGTGCCCGCGTGGTTTCCAATGGACCGCACGTATTGCCCGCATTTGAGAAAAGAGGATTCCACCATGCCCGAACGGGACCCAGCAGAATTCAGGCCAGCACGCGAGTCTTCGGTGTGGACCCTGGTGATTGTCGTTGCCGTGATCCTCGCGGCCGCCTTCGGCTGGTGGCGCTGGTCGCTGCAGAAGGAAGCGCCACCGGCACCGCCCGTCGCCAGCGCGCCGCCGCCTTCGGCCGCACCGGCCGACACGCCCCCTGCGGTGGCGGTCGGCCCGCAGAATCCGGTCGATGCACTGGCCGAGCCCGAGGCCGCGCTGCCCGCGCTGAACGACGCCGATGGCCGCGTCACCGCGGCGCTCAATGAACTGCTCGGGAAGAAAGCGGTCGGCACCTTCCTCGAAGCCGGTGGCTTCGTGCGCCGCTTCGTCGCCACCGTGGACAACCTGCCGCGGGCGCAGGCGCCTGCGCGCATGTGGCCGGCACAACGGGCGCCCAAGTCCTTCGAGGTGCAGGGCGCGGGCGGCCTGAAGACCATCGGCGCGGACAACGCCAGCCGCTACACGCCGTTCGTGCTGTTCGTCGAGTCGGTGGACACGGCCCGGGCGGTGGCGCTCTATGCCAGGCTCTATCCGCTGTTCCAGCAGGCCTACGAAGAGCTGGGCTATCCGGGCAAGTATTTCAACGACCGCCTGGTGGCCGTGATCGACCATCTGCTGCAGGCGCCCGAACCCGCCGGTCCGGTGCAGGTGAAGCTCACCGAAGTGAAAGGCGAGATGGCGCCGCAACGTCCCTGGATCAGCTATGAGTTCGTCGACCCCCAGCTGGAAGCGCTCTCGGCCGGCCAGAAGATGCTGGTGCGCATGGGCCCGGTCAACGAGCGCCGGTTGAAGGCCCGGCTGAAGGAGTTGCGCGTCCAACTCGCGACCGGCGCGGTGGCGAAGAAATAGCGCGAGGGCCGATCAACCGGCGCTCGCGGGGCCGCCGGAACAGGCCAGCGCGCGCATCAGCAGCAGCTTGCGCTCGCGTGCGTTGCGCGTGAGTTCCGCCGCCCGCTTGAACTCCTCGCGGGCCTCGGCCTTTCGGCCCAGCTTGGCGAGCAGGTCGCCGCGCACGCTCGGCAGCAGGTGGTAGCCCTGCAGCTGCGGCTCCGAGCGCAGTGCATCGACGAGTTCGAGGCCCACCGCCGGGCCGAAGGCCATCGACAGCGCCACGGCCCGGTTCAGTTCGACGATCGGCGAGGGCGCGAGCTGGGCCAGTGCCTCGTAGAGCGCGGCGATGCGCGTCCAGTCGGTTTGCGCCGCATTGCGCGCGCGTGCGTGGCAGGCGGCGATGGCGGCCTGCAGGGCATAGGGCCCCAGGGTGCCGCCGAGCTTCTCGGCACGCTCCAGGGCGGCGAGGCCGCGCCGGATCAGCATCTGGTCCCAGCGCGCGCGGTTCTGTTCGAGCAGCAGCACCGGTTCGCCGTCGGCGTCGATGCGCGCGGCCGCGCGCGAGGCCTGGATCTCCATCAGCGCGACCAGGCCATGAACCTCGGGTTCCTCGGCGACCAGCTCGGCCAGGATGCGCCCGAGCCGAAGCGCTTCCTCGCACAGCGCCGGACGCATCCAGTCCTCGCCGGCAGTGGCCGAATAGCCCTCGTTGAACACCAAGTAGATGACCTCGAGCACCGACGCAAGGCGCGCGGCCAGCTCGTGCGCGCGCGGCGCCTCGAAGGGCACCCGCGCGGCGGCCAGCGTTCGCTTGGCGCGCACGATGCGCTGCGCGATCGTCGCTTCCGGCACCAGGAAGGAGCGCGCGATCTCGTCGGTGGTCAGGCCGCCCAGCAGGCGCAGGGTCAGGGCGACCCGCGCCTCGGGCGAAAGCACCGGATGGCAGGCCGTGAACACCAGGCGCAGCAGGTCGTCGCCCACCTCGTCGTCGAGCGCGGCGTCCACCGCTTCGGCGAAGTCGGCGGCGGCGATCGCATGTTGGGCGTCGAGTTCGCGGCCGATTTCCCCTTCCTTGTTCGCATGCAGCGTGCGCTTGCGCAGCAGGTCGATCGCGCGGCGCTTGGCCGCGGCGGTGAGCCAGGCGCCCGGATTGTCCGGGATGCCCTCGCGCGGCCATTGTTCGAGGGCCGCGACCAGCGCGTCCTGCGCCAGCTCCTCGGCCACGCCGACGTCGCGCACCATCCTGGCGAGCGCGCCGATGATCCGGGCCGACTCGATGCGCCAGACCGCGTTGATCGCGCGATGCGTCTCGGCGACGTTCATCCGGGAGCGCCTATCGCGACATCTCGCGCACGGGGCGGATCTCGACCACGGGATGCACCGGCGCGTAGGGGTAGCGACTCGCCCATTCGATCGCTTCATCCATCGACCGGGCACGGATCAGCCAGAAGCCCGCGATCAGCTCCTTCGCTTCGGCGAAGGGACCGTCGACCACGCGCGGCTTGCCGCCGCCGAACTTCAGGCGGGCGCCCTTGGCGGTCGACTTCAGGCCTTCGCCCGCCAGCAGCACGCCGGCTGCGACGCTCTGGTCATTGCGCCGGGCCATCGCATCGAGCCGTTCGGGGGCGGTGGGCGCGTCGGCCTCCAGCTGGGCGTCGGACAGCAGCATCACCATGAAACGCGGATCCGGATCTTGCTGCGCGGCCGACGAGTGGATCCCCGGCAGGCCGCCGGGGCAGCCCGACTCGCGAATCTCGAGCACGGGCGCGGCCTCGGGGCCCGGCACCCAGCGGGCGAGCTGATCGGTGGCAGCCTGCAGCGAGTCGGCCTCGAAGAAGCCGAAGCCCGCCACCAGGTCTTCGGTGTGCTCGAACGGCCCCGGCACCAGCTGCGGGCCGTCCGCCGAGAAGTGCAGGCGGACGCCGTGCGAGCTGGCCTGCAGCGCGGCATGGGGGAGCGCCGGGGCCACCGGCAGCGTCTCGTCGGTGTCGAGGCCGGTCTCGGTGCGCCGGTCGGCCTTGCGGAGGATCACGAATCTCATCCCGCAAGGATAGCGTTGTGCGCTCAGCGCCGCAGCGGGAGCATGGCGCGCAACCGCTCGTCGCGCAGGAAGAGGCCGCCCCAGGCCATGAGTCCGAGGTAGAGCCCGAACAGCAGGTGGCTGAAGACCGGACTGCCCACGCGCAGGTGGGTCGCCATGGCGCCGCCGAGCAGGCCCGTCAGCAGGATGGCGCCGAGCACCGAGCTGCGCGGGATGGCGTAGAGCACGCCGATGGCGAGCGTCAGCACGCCGAGGCCGAAGGCGATGTCCGCCGGATAGCCGAGTTCGGCCAGGCTCTGCTTGACCACGTCCATCTCGACCACCTTGATGGCGCCGTCGAACAGCAGGAACGCGACGACCAGGCCGCTCAGGATGCGGCCGGTCCAGAGGGCGGCGCCCGAGGCGGGCGCGGTCGGAAGGATGGCTTGCATGCGAGTGCTCCTCAGGCCGTGCCGGCCACTTGCCGGGCCGCGGCGCGCTCGCGCAGGTTCTCTTCCTGCTTGCGGATCTCGGGCGTGAACTCGGCGCCGAAATCTTCCGCCTCGTAGACCTGGCGCAGCTCCAGTGCGACGTTGCCGTGGCCGTCGATCGGCGGCCAGCGCTTGACCCATTCGAGCGCTTCCTCCCTCGACTTCACCTGGATCAAGGTGAAGCCTGCGACCAGTTCCTTGGTCTCGGCGAAGGGGCCGTCGATCACGGTCGGCCTGCCGCCCTTGAACTGGATGCGGGCGCCCGTGGCGCTGGGCTTCAGGCCCATGCCGTCGAGCATCACGCCCGCGGCGATCATCTGCTCGTTGTACTTCATCATGTCGGCGACCAGCTGCTGGGTCGGCATCGCGCCGGCCTCGGTCTCGGGGTCGGCCTTGCGAATGATCATGAATTTCATGGTCGTGTCTCCTTCCGGCGTCCGTTCAGGCGCGCTTGGAGGCGACTTCGGCGAGCACCCGCTGTTCCTGCGCGCGCAGCTCCGGCGTGAGCTCGGCGCCGAAGTCGTCCAGCTCGAACACCTGGCGCAGCTCGAGCTCGGTGCCATCGTCGAAGGGCGCGCGGCGCAGCCATTCGAGCGCTTCCTCCTTCGAGCGCACCTGCCACAGCCAGAAGCCGGCGATCAGCTCCTTGGTCTCGCTGAAGGGGCCGTCGACCACGGTCCGGTCCTTGCCGGAGAAGCGCATGCGGGCGCCCTTGGCGCTGGGATGGAGGCCTTCCATCGCGAGCAGCACGCCGGCCTTGACCAGCGCCTCGTTGTAGTTGCCCATGTCGGTCAGCAGCTGTTCGCTCGGCATCACGCCGGCTTCCGAGTCTTTGCTGGCCTTGACGATCACCATGAATCGCATGTCGTTGCTCCTTCGGTTTCGAGGCCGGCGCCGGTCGGAATCGACCGGGCAATTCCGGGGCTCTGATTGGACGTCGAAGCAGCGAACGTGAAATCGACAGCCGGAGGGGCCGTCAATTGTAAAAAAATGTTGCTAAGTCGTCAGGCCTTGGCGTACGCATCCAGCGGCACGCAGCTGCAGAACAGGTTGCGGTCGCCGTAGACGTTGTCGACCCGGCCGATCGGCGGCCAGTACTTGGCCTGCCGGAGGCTGTCCAGCGGGAAGGCGCCGAGCTCCCGCGAGTAGGGCCGCGTCCATTCGCTGCCGAGCAGGCTGGCGGCGGTGTGGGGGGCGTTGCGCAGCGGGTTGTCGTCCTTGGGCCAGATGCCTTCCTCGACGCGGCGGATCTCGCCCCGGATCGCGATCATGGCGTCGATGAAGCGGTCGAGCTCGGCCAGCGGCTCGCTTTCGGTCGGCTCCACCATCAGCGTGCCGGGCACCGGGAAACTCAGCGTCGGCGCATGGAAGCCGTAGTCGATGAGTCGCTTGGCGACGTCCTCGGCACTCACGCCGCTGGCCTCCTTGAGCGGGCGCAGGTCGAGGATGCACTCGTGCGCCACGTGGCCGTTCGGGCTCGCGTACAGCGTCGGGTAGTGGTCCTTGAGCCGCGCGCTGATGTAGTTGGCGCTGAGGATCGCGGTCTCGGTCGCCGCCTGCAGGCCCTTGGCGCCCATCATGCGGCAGTACATCCAGCTGATCGGCAGCACCGCCGCATTGCCCAGCGGCGCGGCGGAGACCGCGCCGACCGCGCCGTTCGACGCCAGCCCGCCGGTGACGTGGCCCGGCAGGTAGGGCACCAGGTCTTCCACCACGCACACCGGCCCGACGCCGGGGCCGCCGCCGCCGTGCGGGATGCAGAAGGTCTTGTGCAGGTTCAGGTGGCTGACGTCGCCGCCGAACTCGCCCGGGGCGGCCACGCCGACCAGCGCGTTCATGTTGGCGCCGTCGACGTACACTCGGCCGCCGTGCGCGTGCACGATCTCGCAGAGCTCCTTGACGCGGGTCTCGAACACGCCGTGGGTGCTGGGGTAGGTGATCATCACCGCGGCCAGCTTGTCGCCATGTTTCTCGCAGGCGCGCTTCAGATCGTCGATGTCGACATTGCCGTCGGCGTCGCAGGCCGTCACCACCACCTGCATGCCCACCATCTGGGCGCTGGCCGGATTGGTGCCGTGCGCGGACGACGGGATCAGGCAGACGTCGCGGTGCGCTTCGCCCTTCGCCTCATGGAAGGCCTTGATCGCGAGCAGGCCCGCGTATTCGCCCTGCGAACCGGCGTTGGGCTGCAGGCTGATGCCCGCGTAGCCGGTCGCTTCGCAGAGCCAGGCGCGCAGCTGGGCGTCGAGCTGCGCATAGCCCAGCATCTGCTCGGGCGGCGCGAACGGGTGGATGTCGGCGAACTCGGGCCAGGTGATCGGGATCATCTCGCTGGTCGCGTTGAGCTTCATGGTGCAGCTGCCCAGCGGGATCATGCTGCGGTCGAGCGCGAGGTCCTTGTCGCTCAGGCTGCGGATGTAGCGCAGCATCGCGGTTTCGCTCTTGTGGGTGTTGAACACCGGGTGCGTCAGGAAGGCGCTCGTGCGGCGCAAGTCCTCGGGCAGGCGCGGCGCCGCCGTGGCGGCGATGGCGTCGAAGTCGGGCGCCGGCGTGCCGGCCGGCGCGAACAGACCCCACAGCGTCACGACGTCGGCCCGCGTGGTGGTCTCGTCGAGCGAGACGCCCAGGTGGTGCTGCAGGCGGTGGCGCAGGTTGATGCCGGCGGCCTGTGCGCGTTCGTTGATCGCCTGCGTGTCGTCGCCGGTGCGGATCGTGAGCGAGTCGAAGGCGGTGCCGTTGACCAGCTCGCGGCCCAGTTGTTCGAGGCCCTGCGCCAGCACCGCGGTCAGCAGGGCGACGCGCTGCGCGATGCGGCGCAGGCCTTCGGGTCCATGGTAGACGGCGTACATGCTCGCCACCACCGCGGGCAGCACCTGCGCGGTGCAGATGTTCGAGGTCGCCTTCTCGCGCCGGATGTGCTGCTCGCGCGTCTGCAGCGCCAGCCGGTAGGCCGGCTGGCCGTGCGCGTCGACGCTGACGCCCACCAGCCGCCCGGGCAGCGAGCGCTTGAATTCGTCGCGGCAGGCCAGGTAGGCCGCATGCGGGCCGCCGTTGCACATCGGCATGCCGAAGCGCTGGGTGGTGCCGCAGACGATGTCCGCATCCCATTCGCCCGGCGGCGCCAGCAGCGTCAGCGCCAGCAGGTCGGCCGCGACGCAGAAGGCGGCCTCGCACTGGTGCGCGTGGCCGGCCAGCGGGCGCAGGTCGTGCACCTGGCCGGTGGTGGCCGGGTATTGCGCGAGCGCGCCGAAGAAGCCGCCGCTGGCCATCAGGTGCGGCAGCGTCTCGGAGGCGGTGCTGACCTTGACCTCGATGCCCAGCGGCGCGGCGCGCGTGCGGATCACCTCGATGGTCTGCGGATGGCAGTCGCCCGACACCAGGAACACGTTGCTCTTGCTCTTGACGCTGCGCCGGGCCAGCGTCATCGCCTCGGCCGCCGCGGTGGCCTCGTCGAGCATCGAGGCGTTGGCGATCGCCATGCCCGTGAGGTCGCAGACCATGGTCTGGAAATTGACCAGCGCCTCCATGCGGCCCTGCGAGATCTCGGCCTGGTAGGGCGTGTAGGCGGTGTACCAGGCCGGGTTCTCGAGCACGTTGCGCAGGATCACGCCGGGCGTGTGGGTGCCGTAGTAGCCCTGGCCGATGAAGTTCCTGGCCACCTTGTTCTTGGCGGCGATCGCCTTCAGCTCGGCCAGCGCATCGGCTTCGGTGATCGGCGGCGCCAGCCGCATCGGCCGGCGCCGGCGGATGGCCGGCGGCACGATGCCGTCGATCAGTTCGGCTCGCGTGGCCGAGCCGACGGCGGCGAGCATGCGGACTTCGTCCTCGGCTTCGATGCCGATGTGGCGCGCGATGAATTCTTCGGCGTTCTGGAGTTCGCTGAGCGAGGGGGAAGTGGGCAGCACGGGCGTCGGCATGGAAGGGTCCGGTCGGGCGTAGGGGTCAGTTGTCGGCGGAGAATTTCGCGTAGGCGGTTTCGTCGAGCAGCGGCTCGAGCTGCGCGGGGTCGCTCACGCGCACCTTGAAGAACCAGCCGGCATCCATTGGTGCGCTGTTGGCGAGCGAGGGATCGGCGCGCAGCGCCTCGTTGACCTCGGTGATTTCGCCCGACACCGGCATGAACACGTCGGCCGCAGCCTTGACCGACTCGACCACGCCGGCGACATCGCCCTGGGCGAAGCTCTTGCCGACTTCGGGCAGGTCGACGAAGACCACGTCGCCGAGGGCGTCCTGCGCATGCACCGTGATGCCGACCGTGACCAGCGCCGCGTCGGCTTCCTGCCGCACCCACTCGTGGTCCTTGGTGTACTTGAGGCTCATGAAAAACTCCTTGAAAAGTGTCTGGCTTGAAGAAATCGAGAAATCGAGAAATCGGGGGAGGCCTCAGCCCCGGTGGTAGCGCGCGGGAACGAAGGGCAGGGTGCTCACTTCCATCGGCACCGGCTTGCCGCGCACGATGGCCTGGATCCGTGTTCCGGGCTCGGCATAGGCCAGCGCGACGTAGCCCATCGCGACCGGCCGGTCGACGGTCGGGCCCAACAGTCCGCTGGTGACCTGGCCGATGGCCAGGCCGCCCTCGAAGGATTCGAGCATCGTGCCGTCGCGCACCGGAATGCGTTCCAGTGCCACCAGGCCGACCCGCTTGCGCTTGAGTGTCTCGTGGTCCAGGTGGCCGGCCGCGCCGTTGGCGGCGGTGAGCTGCGCCAGCACCCTGGCCGCGCCGGGGAAGCCGCCTTCGCGTGCGCCGCCCGTGCGCCGCACCTTCTGGATCGCCCAGCCGAGTGAGGCCTCGACCGGCGTGGTGCCAGCGTCGATGTCGCTGCCATAGAGGCACAGGCCGGCTTCCAGCCGCAGCGAGTTGCGCGCGCCCAGGCCGATCGGCTTCACTTCGGGCTGGGCCAGCAGCAGGCGGGCCAGTGGCTCGGCGTCGCGGGCGGCGACCGAGATCTCGAAACCGTCCTCGCCGGTGTAGCCGCTGCGCGTCACGAAGGCCGCGATGCCGCCGATCTGCACCGTGCCGCCGGTCATGAAGACGAAGCGCTCGATGCCGGGCGACAGGCGCGCCAACGCGGCCGCGGCCTGCGGCCCCTGGAGCGCCAGCAGCGCGTGGTCGGGCATCGGCAGCACCTGGCAGCGCTGGCCGATCCGGGCCGTGATGTGCGCGATGTCGGCCTGCTTGCAGGCGCCGTTGACGATCACGAACAGCGAATCCTGGCCTTCGTTGAAGAACATCAGGTCGTCGAGGATGCCGCCTTCGTCGTTCAGCAGCAGCCCATAGCGCTGCTTGCCGGGCGCCAGGCCGATCACGTCGACCGGCATCAGGCTCTCGAAGGCGGCGGCGGCATCGGGCCCGGCCAGGCGCAGCTGTCCCATGTGGGAGATGTCGAACAGGCCGGCGGCCTCGCGCGTGTGCTTGTGCTCGGCCATCAGGCCGGCGGGGTATTGCACCGGCATCGCGTAGCCGGCAAAGGGCACCATGCGGGCGCCGAGCTCCAGGTGGAGGCCGTGGAGCGGGGTCTTCTGCAGATCGTCGGATGCGGCGGCCAAGGGCGTATCTCCAAAGGGGCAGTCTAGTTCCATGGCGAGAAGCCATGGGCCACCCCTGCTGTCCGCTTTACCTGAGAGATTCGCCCCACGATCGGGGTTTGCTCCTTCGGTGGACGGACCGGCGCGACTGCGCGACGAACCGCCTCTCTCCAGCAAGGAAACGCCCGGGAACGGGCGCTTCGTCAGTCCTTTTGCCTGAGCGTTCGGGCCCGTGTTTCGAGGGACCTGCGCCTTCGGCGGTCCCATGGTGGCGGGACGCTCTCCTGACCGGGCGAGTGTAAGGGAATCGGCGGCCACCCGGCCGGCGTTTTTCAGTGCACGGCCGTCGAAGGCAGCAGCCGGTCGATGCGCTCGCGGATCGACTCGGCGCGTTCGGTGCCCGCTGCCTGTTCGATTTCGTCCAGCATCGCGCCCGCCACGGCCAGCATCGCGGTGCGGTCGCGGGCCTCCCGCAGCAGCTCGCGAAAGCGGTCGGCCAGCAGGGGATCGCGCCGCACGAACATGCGTTCGCACAGATCGAAAAGGAACATGCGCGTGGTGGCGAGCGAGCGCTTGCCGTCGAAGGCATCGGCCGCGGCCGGCGCGGGGTCGGCCGGCTGTTGCTGCTCCGGCGCCGGCACCGGCACGCGGTCGTGCGCCAGGGGGCCGCGATCCAGGAGGTAGCCTTCGCGCACCAGATGCAGCGCGACACGCCCGGCTTCGTCCCGGCCGCCGAACAGCTGGCCGAAGTCGGTCACCGACCGCTGGCCATCGGCCATCAGCAGCAGGGCGCGTTCGCGCTGGCCCAGGCTGCGGCAGCCGGGGCGGAGTTCATGGCGCGCCTTGTCGGTCTTGATGAGGAACATGGGATGCTGCGGCGTTCGGTGGTCGAGCGCCGCAGCATGGGCCTCTTGCGTGACGGCTTCGTGAAACCGTCCGCATCGGTGGGGTGCTACTTCGAGTAGACCAGGTCGCGCAAGCCGAGCGAGATGCCGGGCACGTAGGTGACCACCATCAGGCAGGCCAGGATCACCAGCACGAACGGGATGAGGTACGGCACGATGCGGTCGAGCGAGATGCGCGCCACGGTGCAGGCCGCGAACAGATTGACGCCGAAGGGCGGCGTGATCATGCCGAGCGCCAGGTTCACCACCATGACCAGCCCGAAGTGCACCGGATCGATGCCGAAGTGCATCGCCACCGGCGCCAGGATCGGCGCCAGCACGATGATCGCCGCGCTGGTCTCGATGAACATGCCGATCACGAACAGGGCGGCATTGACACCGAGCAGGAACATCGCCGGCGACTGCAGCACCTCCTGCAGCCAGCGGCCGATGGCGTCGGGCACGCCGGCGCGCGTGATCAGGAAGGCGAACAGCCCGGCGTTGGCGATGATGAACATGATCACCGACGAGGACACCACCGACTTGCGCAGCACCGCATAGAGTTCGGCCGGCCGGATCTCGCGGTAGATCAGCGTGC
Organism: Variovorax sp. P2_H12; assembly: GCF_056403395.1. NCBI lineage: Bacteria > Pseudomonadati > Pseudomonadota > Betaproteobacteria > Burkholderiales > Comamonadaceae > Variovorax > Variovorax sp. P2_H12. The sequence continues at coordinate 48,215 of NZ_JBFUFO010000025.1, forward strand.
CGACGATCAGCGCGTACAGCACGGCCACCGCCGACGCCTCGGTGGGCGTGAAGATGCCGCCGTAGATGCCGCCGAGGATGATCACCGGCATCAGCAGCGCCCAGCCGGCGCGCCAGGTGGCGGTGCCGACGCCGAGCCGGCCGTCGCCGTCGTTCTTGCCCAGTCCCTTGAACTTGCAGTAGACGTAGACGAAGGCCATCAGGGCCAGGCTGATCAGGATGCCCGGGCCGAAGCCGGCGATGAACAGCTCGCCGATCGAGACCTCGGCGCTGACGCCGTAGAGGATCATCGGGATCGAGGGCGGGATGATCACGCCGAGTTCGGCGCTGGTGGCCTGCAGCGCGGCGGCGTAGCCCACCGGGTAGCCGTGCTTGATCAGCGCCGGGATCAGGATCGCGCCGATCGCGAAGGTGGTCGCCACCGAGGAGCCCGACACCGCGGCGAAGATCATGCAGGTCAGCACGCAGGTCATGGGCAGGCCGCCCTGCACGCCGCCCACCAGGCTCTTGGCGAAGTCGACCAGGCGGCGCGAGATGCCGCCGGTCTCCATCAGGTTGCCGGCCAGGATGAAGAAGGGAATGGCGGCGAGCGGAAACTTGTTGATCGCGTTGAACATCTCCTTGACGGAGATCAGCATGTTCGCGTTGGAGGCCTGGATGCCGAGCACCGAGGCCAGGCCGATGGAAACGGCGACGGAGATGGTGAGTGCGAAGCACACCACCATGGTCGTGATCATCACGGGGGTCATTGAGCGGTTTCCAGTTCGTTGCGCTTCGGGTCGATCAGGTTGGCGATGATGCCGATCACGCAGAACAGCCCGCCCACCGGCAGCGCCAGGTAGGCCCAGAACATCGAGACCGATTCGAGGCCGGCCATCGACTGCACGCTGCCGCGCTGCGCGTAATCCCAGCCCCACCAGATGATGACCGCGATCAGGGCCAGTGCGGCCAGGCACACCACCCAGTCGAGCACGCGGCGGACCTTCGGCGGACTCCAGCGGTAGAGCACGTCGACGCTGACCATCGCGCCCTGGCGGAAGGCGGTCGGGATGCCCAGGAAGACCATCCAGATCAGGCTGATGCGGATCAGGATCTCGGACCATTCGGCCGGTTGTTCGAGCACGAAGCGGGTGACGATCTGGAACACGCCGAGGGCGGAGGCGACCACCAGCATGAAGCAGGCGATCGCCATCGCCAGGCCGGTGGTCCAGCGGTCGAGTGCGAGGAAGGCGGATTTCATGGGCGCATCAGGGGTTCGGACAAAAAAACGCCCGCCAGCGCAGGCTGTGCGGGCGCGTGCGGCCGCGAGGAGTCGCGCGGCGGCCGGTTACTTGACGTCGCGGATCTTGTCCAGGTTGGCCTTGCCGAACTGCTTCTCGAAGTCGGCGTTGACCGGCGCCAGCGCGGCTACGAACTTGGCCTTGTCGACGTTGTCGATGACGGTCATGCCCTTGGCGCGCAGGTCGGCCACGCCCTTGGCATCGTCTTCGTCGACGCGGGCCCGGTTGGCCTTGATGCCTTCCTTGGCGGCGTCGAGGAAGGCCTGCTTGTCGGCGGCGCTGAGCTTGTCGAAGGTGCCCTTGCTCATCAGGAAGATGCAGGGCGAGTAGACGTGGCCGGTCAGCGTGAGGTGTTTCTGCACCTGGTCGAACTTGGCCGAGATGATGACCGGCAGCGGGTTCTCCTGGCCGTCGACCGTGCCCTGCTGGAGCGCGGTGAACACCTCGGGGAAGGCCATCGGCGTGGTGATGATGCCGAAGCCCTTGTAGGCCGCGATATGCACCGGGTTCTCCATCGTGCGCATCTTCAGGCCCTTGAGGTCCTCGGGCGCCTTCACGTCGCGCTTGCTGTTGGTCATGTGGCGGAAGCCGTTCTCGCCCCAGCCCAGCGCCTTGAAGCCCTTGGCGTCGAACTTGACCAGCATGTCCTGGCCGATCGGGCCGTCGAGCACCGCGCGCGCATGCGCCTTGTCGCGGAACAGGAAGGGCACGTCGAGGATCTTGGTCTCGGGCACGAAGTTCGGCACCGGGCCGGTCGACGAGAAGGCGAGCTCCTGGGTGCCGAGCTGCACCGCTTCGATGGATTCACGCTCGCCACCCAGCGAGCCGTTGTAGAAGGTCTCAACCTTGTAGCGGCCATTGGTGCGCTTCGCGACTTCCTTCGCGAAGGTGTCGATGGCGACGCCCTGGTGCGAGTTCTGCGAGGTCGAGATGCTGATCTTCATCGTCGTCTGCGCAAGGGCCGCGCTCGCGATGCCAAAGCCGAGGACCAGGCCTGCGGCCAGTTGGCTCAATTTCATGGGGGTGTCTCCTGAGTGGAAAAGAGTGCGGACCCAGGCCCGCAAGGCAACCTGCGACTATGCCGCAATCGCGAGCTTCACTGCGTCGGGATTTTCACGGACGTAGTCGTGGATCACCGTCTCGAAGCTGGCGTCGGCCTGCAGGCCGAGCGCAGCGGCGCGCGCGGTTTCGAAGTGCCCGGGCCAGGTCTTCACGATGCGCCGGATCGACGGGTCGGGCGTGCGGTCGAGCAGCGCGGTGGCGGCCGGGCCGGCCACGCGCGCCAGCGCCGCCGCCATCTCGCCCACCGTGGTGGCGAGCGAGGGCAGGTTGAGCGCGGTGCGCGGGCCCCATTCGGCATCGCTGGCCTCGGCGGCGCGCAGCAGGCCCTCGATGGTGCGCGCCGGCGAGGCGATCGCCACCGGCGTGTCGTCGGCGACCGGGCAGGCGGCGGGCAGGCCCGCCAGGGGCTCGCGGATCATGCCGCTGAAGAAGCCGGAGGCGGCGCCGTTGGGGCGGCCCGGCCGCACGCTCACCGTCATGAGCCGGACGCTGCGGCCGCGGATGAAGCCCTTGCGCGCGTAGTCCGCCACCAACTGCTCGGCGACGAATTTCTGGATGCCGTAGCTTGTCTGCGGCGTCGGCAGCGTCTGGTCGGTGATCACCGCGGGCAGCGGTTGCTCGGGCGAATCGCCGAAGACCGCGAGCGAGCTCGAGAACACCAGTGTCGGCACGGTGCCGAGCCGGCGGCAGGCGTCGAGCAGGGCATTCGTGGCGGCGAAATTGCTGCGCATCCCGAGGTCGAAATCGGCTTCGCATTCGCCGCTGACCGCCGCGGCCAGGTGGAAGACCAGCGCGGTGCCCGGCGGCAGCACGCGCTCGGGTGCGCTGGCGAGCAGTTCATTGAGGTCGCCGACCACCGCGGCGACGCGCGGATCGGCCGCGAGGTCGGGCGGCGGCGCTGCGCGGTCGACCAGGGTGATCGCCGTGATCGATGCGGGGAGGGCTCCGGCGAGTGAGCGTTGCGCGCCGGCGAGCAGGGTGCGGGCCAGCCGGGCGCCGACGAATCCGGCGCCGCCGGTGATGACGATGTGCATGTGCGAGAGCCTCCTTGGGAAGGGGAGTCTAAGGGGGCCCCCCGCGGCGGCGGCGCATGAAGGCTTCGATGGCTTCGAACAGCGCCTCGCTCAGCAGCGCCAGCACCGCGGCCGGCACCGCGCCGGCGAGCAGCAACTGGCGGTCATTGAGCGCGAGCCCGGTCACGATGCGTTCGCCGAAGCCGCCGGCACCGATGAAGGCGGCGATGGTGGCGGTGCCGATCGCGATGGTGGTCGCGGTGCGCACCCCGGCCAGCAGGGTGGGCAGCGCCAGCGGCAGCAGCACCACGCGCAGGTTCTGCCCGCCGGTCAGGCCCAGTGCCGTGCCGGCTTCGCGCAGGCCGGCGGGCACTTCGGTGAGCCCGGTCACGGTGTTGCGCATGATCGGCAGCAGCGAATAGAGCGTCAGCGCGATCAGCGCCGGCAGCGTGCCGATCACGCCGAGCAGCGAGATCAGGATCGCCAGCAGCGCCAGCGATGGGATGGTCTGCAGCAGGCCGGTCAAGCCCAGCACGAGGGCGCGCAAGCGCAGGTGCGCGAACACCGCGATCCCCAGGGGCACGGCGATCAGGATTGCGACGCCGACCGAGATGGCGACCAGCAGCAGATGCTGGCGAGCGAGCCGGCCCAGGTCGGGGCCGAACAGCTTGGCCATGAAGCCGCGGGCCGCGCCGTCGGTTGCGGCGGCGGCCTTTGCTCCGGGCTGCCCCGCCGCCAGGAAATCGCGCGCGATGACGTCGAAGGCCACGCCCTGCAGTTCGGCGCGCGCGTTCATCGCGATCATCGAGCGCTCGTCGATGCGGCCCCCGAGCATTTGCAAGGCGGCCCAGGCTTCGGGCAGCCGCGTCGGCAGGTCGAGCCGGTACAGCAGCACCGCGTCGTAGCGCGGGAAGTAGCGCCGGTCGTCCTCGAGCACGCGCAGCCCCAGGTGGTCAATCTTGGCGTCGGTGGTGTAGATGTCCATGACGTCGATCTGCTTCGCCGCGATCGCCTCGTAGGCCAGTCCGTGGTCCAGCCCGGTCGGCGTCTGGCCGAAGCCGTAGCGCGCGGCCAGGCCCTGCCAGCCGTCGGCGCGGCCGATGAACTCGTTCGAGAGGCCGAGCCGCAGATCCGGATGGCCGGCCAGGTCGCTCAGGGTGCGCACGCCGAGCCGCTCGGCGTCGGCGGCGCGCATGGCGAGCGCATAGCCGTCGTTGAAGCCGAGCGGCACCGCCACGCCGAGGCCGAGCGGCCGCAAGGCGGCGTTCATGGCTTCGAGCGTCATCGATGGCGAGCCCTTGAGGATCTCCAGCGCGATGGTGCCGGTGTACTCGGCGTAGAGGTCGATCCCGCCGGAGCGCAGGGCCTCGTAGACGATGGCCGTGTTGCCGAGCCCCTGCCGCACCACCGGTGCGACCGGAGTCCGGGGCGCCGCGGTCTGGGCCAGCACCTCGGCCAGGATGTAGGACTCGGTGAAGCGCTTGGAGCCGATGCGCAGCGGCTGCTCCTGGGCGGTCGAAGCCAGGGCGGCGCAAAAGAGGGCCAGGAAGGCCAGGGCGGCGAGCCACCTGCGACGAGGCAATTGCATCGGGCCAGTGTATCGGCGCGCGAAGATGCCGTTCTCCTACAGCCGATGGTGCGTCGTGCTGATGCTGCCCGGCACCCAGGCCAGCCATAGTGAGCGGATGCTGATCAACTATGTCCGCCACGGTCAAGGAAAGCCTCTGCTGCTGGTGCATGGACTGGGCAGCAGCTGGCACACGTGGCAAACCATCCTCCAACCTCTGGCCGCCGAACGCGCCGTGGTGGCGATCGATCTCCCGGGTTTCGGCAAGAGCCCGCCGCTGGCGGGCGAAGTCTCGGTGCAGACGCTGGCCGCTGCGGTGGCGCAATTCCTGCGCGAGCACGATCTGCTGGGCACCGATGCCGTCGGCAGTTCGATGGGCGCGCGGCTGGTGCTCGAGCTGGCGCGTCGCGGCGAGGTGCTGGGTACGGTGGTCCTGCTCGGCCCGGGCGGTTTCTGGGCCGGATGGGAGCGCCTGGCGTTCCTGGGCTCGATCCGCATGTCGATGCGCCTCGCGCGGACGCTGAAGTTCGCGATGCCGTCGATGGCCGCCCATGGGTGGTCGCGATCGCTGTTTCTGGCGCGGTTCTCGCCGCGCGCTCACCAGCTGTCGCCGGCTCTGGTGCTGGAGGAAATGCGCAGCTATGCCTCGGCCCGGTCCTTCGATCCGATGCTGAAGGATTGCATGCGCGGGGCGCCGCTGGAGGGCGCGCCCCTCGGGCGGATGCGCAGGCCGATGGTGATCGGCTGGGGCCGCCTCGATCGCGTCTGCCCTCCCAGGCAGGCGACACGCGCGCAACAGCTGTTCCCCGATGCGCGGCTGCACTGGTTCGAGCGCTGCGGCCACTACCCCCATTGGGATGCGCCGGAAGAGACGGCGCGGCTGATCCTCGAGACCACGGCCGACTGAGCGATATCGCCTCCGGCAAGAAGTGAAAAAAAAAGCAATGGCCAAGGACCCGCAGGCGACGCCGCTTGCCGAAGCGCACGGCGCCCGCGAATTGCCCTGCGTGACGGTCGAGAGCTACAGCCTCCAGCTGCGCGACAAGGACGGCTTCATCGGCGACCAGGCCAGCCAGACCGCCTTCCGGCAACTGCTGGAGCGCTGGCGCCAGCGCCGTCGGCGCAAGGGCAGGGACCCGCTGGGCGGCGCCCAATCGAAGGACCTCGGCAAGCGGGAACTCGACCAGGCGATCGGCCAGAGCGAGGCGTCCGAGGCTTCGGACGTGCTTCACGGCGCGATCGAGGCGTTCGCGCAGGAACTGGCCTGGGTGATCGAACGCTTTCTGCGCCAGCCGTCGTGGACCGGTGTGGAGCGGATCGTGATCGGCGGCGGATTCCCGGGCAGCGACGTGGGCGAGCGCGCCGTGCTGCAGGCGGCAGCCATGCTGCAGGACCTCAAGGTGTCGGTGGAACTGGCCCGGATCTGCCACGAGCCGGACGACGGCGGGCTGCTCGGCTGGGTGCACCTCGTGCCGCCGCCGGTGCTGAAGGGCCACGACGCCATCCTCGCGCTCGACATCGGCGGCACCAACGTGCGCTGCGGGATCGTCAAGCTGCGCAGGAAGCGCGCGCCCGACCTGTCGAAAGCCAAGGTGATGCGGCGCGAGAAATGGCGCCACGCCGACGAGCGACCGAGCCGCACGCTGCTGATCGACCGCCTGGCCGAAATGCTCGAGGCGCAGATCCGCTACGGCAGGAAGAAGGGCATCCGCCTGGCGCCCTTCATCGGCATCGCCTGCCCGGGCCTGATCCGCAAGGACGGCTCGATCTCGCGCGGCGCGCAGAACCTGCCGGGCGACTGGGACAGCGACAGCTTCCACCTGCCGAGCGAGCTGTGCAAGAAGATCCCGGCCATCGCCGGGGCGCCGACCGTGGCGCTGCTGCACAACGATGCGGTGGTGCAGGGCCTGAGCGAATTGCCGTTCATGCAGGACGTGAAGCGCTGGGCGGTGCTGACGATCGGCACCGGGCTGGGCAATGCCAGCTACACCAACAAGCCGAAGTAGGCGCGTCCATCGGGCCGCCGCATCGGCGGCCGCGACCGACCGCCGTCAGCCGAGTTCCCGGCCGAAGAAGCGCAGCGTGCGGTCCCAGGCGAGCTGGGCCCAGACGGCGTCGTATTGCGTGATGGGGATCCGGCCCGGGCCTTGCGCGGTTTCGTTGGCGAAGGCGTGATGGGCCTGGTAGCGATGCCCTTCATAGCGCACGCCCGCCGCGCTCAGCTTCTCTTCGAGGGCATCGACACCCGCAATGGCGAACGCCGCGTCCTGCGTGGCCCAATGCGCCATCAGCGGCACGGTGATCTTCGAGGCATCGACATACTCCAGCGGCGGGTAGCCATACCAGATCACACCGGCATCGGCCTCGGACGCCATCGACGAGGCCAGCAGGGTCAGCGCGCCGCCCATGCAGTAGCCGGTGACGCCCACCTTGCCGCCGCGCGCCTTCAGATACTGCAGCGCGCCGCGCACGTCCTGCGAGGCCGCGTCGGCGAAGTTCAGCCCGCTCATCAGATGGTGGGCTTCCTCGGCCTCGACGGTCTTCTTTCCGCGATAGAGATCGGGCACCAGCGCGGTGAAGCCGGCTTGCGCGAATCGCTGGGCCACACCGAGGATCTGGTCGTTCAATCCCCACCACTCCTGGATCACGACCACCGACCCGAAGGCCTTCTCGGCCTCGGCCAGATAACCTCGCACCGCGCCGCCATCCGGGCGCTTGAATTCGATCATGGTTCCCATGAGTCTCTCCTGATGTTGGGGTCAAGACAGGGAGTATCGGACATGGGGCATGTTCGCGTGCATCGCTCAAAGCTGGAAGGCGATCGTGAGCAGCAGCCCCTCGGCGACGTCGCGCAGCAGCCCCGGCGTGCGTGCCCGGTAGGTCTCGCCGGCCGAGGCGGTGGTCTCGATCCATTGCGCCAGCCAGTCGATCTCGCCGCGGCCGTAGAACACCACCGCCGCCTCGTGGTTGAGCAACAGGCTGCGCAGGTCGAGATTGATCGAGCCGCACAGCGCCAGGTCGTCGTCCATCACCACCGCCTTGGCATGGGCCATGAAGGGCAGCATCCTGAAGAGCACGCCGGCGCGCGCCAGGTCGCGCATGGTGCGGGCGCGCACGAAGTCGGCCAGGCGATGGTTCGAGTGCGCCGGAATCGCGATCGTCACCTGCACGCCGCGCCGGGCCGCCAGCCGCAGCGCATCGCGCAGGCCGTCGCCGGGCACGAAGTAGGGCGTGACCGCGAGCAGGCGATGCTCGGCGCGGAAGCAGGCGTCGATCAGCAGTGCCTGGGCCGTGTCCTCGGTCTGGTCGGGTCCGCTGGGCAGGAACTGCGCCGGGCTGCCGTCGCTGCGTGGTCCCGTGTCGGCGGCGATGATGCGCGACGTGCGGCCGCGCACCGAGGTCCAGTCGTGGTCGAACTGGCGTGCCGCCGCGGTCGCCACGTCGCCCCGGAGGTCGAAGGACAGGTCGCGCCAGGCCACCGGATGGGCATCGTTGCCGACGAAGTACTCGCCCGCGAGGTTCCTGCCGCCGGACCAGAGCCAGCCGTCGTCCGCGATCGTGAGCTTGCGGTGATTGCGCAGGTTGCGCGGGCCGCTGCGGCGCAGGCTGAAGATCGGGCGGAACACCGCCACCTCGGCGCCTGCATCGCGCAACGAATCGAAGTGCGAGCGCGGCAGCGACAGCGCGCCGAAGCCGTCGAGCAGCACCCGCACCTTGATGCCCCCGCGCGCTCGGCGCGAGAGCCGGTTGATCACCTCGTGCCCGAGCGCGTCGTCGCCGATGATGAACGTCGAGACGTCGACGGAATGCCGCGCGCCCTCGATCACCTCGAACAGCGCATCGCGCGCGGCGGCGCCGTCGGAATGAAGTCGCACGTCGCAGCGGCTGGGCGCGGCGAGGCCGAAACTCTCGACCAGGTCGGCCGCCCAGTGGCCCGCCGGCGCCGAACGCGGCGGCCGCGGCGTGCCCACGGGCCGCAGCTTGCGCTGGCCGAACACCAGGTACATCGGCAGGATCACATAGGGAAGCAGCGCGAGACCCATGACCCACGCGATGGCGGTGGTGGGCGCGCGCTGCTCGCGCCGCGCGCGGGTGGTGAGCACATAGACCAGCAGCGCGAAGGTCACCACCAGCAGGTGCTGCGATGGCGAGGGCAGCCAGTCGAGCAGGTCGTCGATGCGGTTCACGTGCGGAGAAGCGCCTGCAGGTAGGGCGGCACCGGACGCCCCTGCGATGCCAGGAACTGCATCATGGGTCCGACCACTTCGCGCACCGGGCCGCGCGCGCCCACGCGCTCGCGCCAGGCGAGCAGCCGGGGCGTGGCCCCGGTCATGGGAGCGCCCTTGCGTTCGGCGAACACCTGCGCCATGTAGAAGGCGATGTCGGCGAAGGAGTAGCCGCCGGCCAGGTAGTCACGCCCGGCCAGCAAGACTTCGAGCTCGGCGTAGAACGCCGTGCAGCCGGCGCAGGCCGCGAGCGCTGCCGGACTCTGCATCTCCTGCTGCAGCCCGAAGAGCCTGATCACATGAGGAAAGAAGACCTCGTCCGACATCAGTTCGAGCTGGCGGGCGCGCGCCCGGGCCGCGACTTCGCGAGGCCACAGCGCCGGCTCCGGCACGCGGTCCTCCAGGTACTCGAAGATCTGCGTCGAGTCGAACAGCTCGACCTCGCCGTCGATCAGCACCGGCACCTGCCGCTTGGGATTGACCCGAAGCACCTCGGGGTGCTTGGGCAGGTAGTGGTCGTCGCGGTCGAAAGGCACCATGACGCAGTCGAGGGCGACGCCCTTCTCGAGCGCCGCGATCTGCGCCTTGGCGCCGAACATGCTGAGGGGACCGGTGAAGAGCTTCATGGACACAGAGCCTACTTCACCCCGACCCCAATTCAAACCGGCCAGTGAAGCGAGGCCCTTTCGTGAAACACCGCGGAACTGGCTTTGCCAGGCCGCTGGTGTTGCCCCCGGCAGGGGGTGGGAGGGCTACACGAAGTGAGCCCGACCTGGGGGCGAGCTTTTACCCCCAGACTTCCTGGGCCGTCTCGACCACCAGCCGCAGCTTGGCGCGCTGCGCCTCGACCGCGATGTTGTTGCCATGCACCGTGCTGGAAAAGCCGCACTGCGGCGACAGCGCGAGCTGGTCGAGCGAGACGTACTTGGCGGCGGCTTCGATGCGGGCCTTGAGCTCGTCCTTGTCCTCCATTTCGCCGAACTTGGTGGTCACCAGGCCCAGCACCACGGTCTTGCCCTTGGGCAGGAAGCGCAGCGGCCGGAAGTCGCCCGAGCGGGCGTCGTCGTACTCGAGGAAGTAGGCATCGAGGTCCATCTCCTTGAGCAGCGCCTCGGCCACCGGCTCGTAGTTGCCGGCCGCCGCGTGGGTGCTCTTGAAATTGCCGCGGCACAGGTGCATGGCGAGGAGCATGCCTTCGGGCTTCTGCGCCACCACCTTGTTGATGAAGGCGGCATAGCGGTGCGGCAGCTCGTTGGGGTCGTCGCCGCGCTGGCGGGCGGCCTCGCGCATCTTCTCGTCGCACAGGTAGGCGAGGTTGGTGTCGTCCATCTGCACGTAGGTGCAGCCGGCCGCGGCCAGCGAGCGCAATTCGTCGCCGTAGGCCCTGGCGACGTCGTCGTAGAACACCGGGTCGAGCTCGGGGTAGGCCTCGCGGCTGATGCCGGCGCGGCCGCCGCGGAAGTGCAGCATGGTGGGCGAGGGGATCGTGACCTTGGGCGTGTTGCCCGCCGACACCTGGCTCTTGAGGTATTCGAAGTCCGCGAGCTGGATGTTCTTGGCATGAACGACCTTGTCGATCACGCGCATCACGGGCGGCGCCAGTTCCTCGGTGCCGTCGGGCTTGCGGATCGTGACCGGGATGTCGGTCTTCACGCCGCCCAGTTGCTCCAGAAAGTCGATGTGGAAATAGGTGCGGCGGAACTCGCCGTCGGTGATGCTCTTGAGGCCGATGTCTTCCTGGAATTTGACGATCTCGGTGATCGCCTTGTCTTCGACCTTGCGAAGCTGTTCGGGCGTGATCTCGCCCTTGGCCTTCTGCTCGCGCGCTTCGAGCAGGTACCGGGGGCGCAGGAAGCTGCCGACGTGGTCGTAGCGGGCAGGCAGGGCGGCGTGCTGGGACATGGGTGGGCTCCGTCGAATCTGGAAAAGAACGGTCGATCGTATCCGGACAGTGAACCCCTTCGCTGGATACAGAAAGATCGGTATTTACCCTGAATTTTGCCAAAAAGCATGGACTTTGGCTCATCAATGTATACATTGCGTATCCCATGAAAGCCTCAGACAGCCCTTTTCCGCTCAACGCCTGGTACGCCGCCGCCTATGACGTCGAGGTCTCGCACGCATTGCTGGCGCGCACGATCTGCAACCAGAAGCTGGTGCTCTACCGGCGCACCGACGGCCAGGTCGCGGCCCTGGAGGACGCCTGCTGGCACCGCCTGATGCCGCTGTCGCTCGGGCGGCTGGAGGGCGACGAGGTGGTGTGCGGCTACCACGGCCTGGTCTACAACAGCCAGGGCCGCTGCACCTTCATGCCGAGCCAGGAAACGCTCAATCCCTCGGCCTGCGTGCGCGCCTATCCGGTGGTCGAGAAGCACCGATTCGTCTGGGTCTGGCCCGGTGACCCGGCCAAGGTCGACCCGGCGCTGGTGCCCGACATGCACTGGAACGACGACCCCGAGTGGGCCGGCGACGGCAAGATGATCCGCGTCGCCTGCGACTACCGGCTGGTGGTCGACAACCTCATGGACCTGACCCACGAGACCTTCGTGCATGGCTCGTCGATCGGCAACCGCGAGGTGGCCGAGGCGCCTTTCGTCGCCACCCATGGCGACCGTTCGGCCACCGTCACGCGCTGGATGGAGAACATCGACCCGCCACCGTTCTGGGCCGGTCAGATCCACCATGCGCACGGCTACCGGGGCAAGGTCGACCGCTGGCAGATCATTCGCTTCGAAGGGCCCTGCACCGTCAACATCGATGTCGGCGTGGCCGAGGCGGGCAGCGGCGCCGTGCCGCGCGATGGTGCGCCGGGCGACCGCAGCAAAGGCGTCAACGGCTTCGTGCTCAACACCATCACGCCCGAGACCGACAAGACCTGCCTCTACTTCTGGGCCTTCGCGCGCAACTACTGCATCGGCGAACAACGGCTCACGCACCAGTTGCGCGAGGGCGTGTCGGGCATCTTCCGCGAGGACGAGCTGGTGCTCGAAGCCCAGCAGCGCGCGATCGACGACCGGCCCGACTACAGCTTCTACAACCTCAACATCGACGCCGGCTCGATGTGGGCGCGGCGGCTGATCGACCAGATGGTGGCGCGCGAGAAGCCGCGGGCGCCGACGATTCCGATCCAGCCCGCGGAGCTCGCCCGATGAGTGCGCTGCCCGTGGCCGGCGAGCCGGGCGAAGCCGGCGGCTCCCAGGCGGTCAAGGCCCAGTTGCGGCTGCGCGAGATGATCCTGGCCGGCGAGTTGCCGGGCGGCGCGCGGATCGCCGAAGTGGCAGTGTCGGAATTGCTGGGCGTCTCGCGCACGCCGGTGCGCAGCGCGCTGATGCGGCTCGAACAGGAAGGGCTGCTCGAAGCCCTTCCCAACGGCGGCTATGCGGTGCGCACCTTCTCGGAACGCGACGTGGCCGACGCCATCGAACTGCGCGGCACGCTCGAAGGCCTGTCGGCGCGGCTGGCCGCCGAGCGCGGCGCACCGCCGGTGGTGCTGCGCGAGGCCAGGGCCTGCCTGCGGCGCATCGACGAACTGCTGCGCGATCCGGCGCTCGACGACACCGCCTTCTCGCGCTACGTGGCCTTCAACGAGGAATTCCATCGGCTGCTGTCCGAGATGTCGGGCAGTGCGCTGATCGCCAAGCAGATGGAGCGTGTGATCAATCTGCCCTTCGCCTCGCCTTCGGGCTTCGTCGTGGTGCAGGCCAACTCGCCCGCGGCGCGGGACATGCTCCTGATCGCGCAGGACCAGCACGGCCAGGTGCTCGATGCGATCGAGAACCGCGAAGGCTCGCGCGCCGAGGCGCTGATGCGCGAGCACAGCCGCATCGCGCAGCGCAACCTGCGCGAAGCCCTGCATGGCGCCCAGAACCATCCGCTGCCCGGCGTGCAGCTGATCCGGAGGAGAGCATGAACCACCCCCGAAGCGCCTGCGGCGCCGCCCCCCCAAGGGGGCGATACCAGCCGCCTGGCAAAGCCAGATCCGCGGTATCCCTGGACTTGGGGCGTGACGGTTTCACGCGTCGCAGTTCACGCGACGCGCGTGCTGGAAATCTAAGATGAAAAGCGATATCCACTGGATGCCCGCGCGCATCACCTCGCTGCGCGACGTCAGCGCGACCGTGCGCGAGTTCGAGATCAGGCCCGAGTCGGGCATCGTCGACGGGCATGAACCTGGCGCCCACCTGCAGGTGCAGGTGCTGGTCGGAGAGCCCGGTTCGGGGCGCATGCAGAACCGCTCCTATTCGGTGGTCGGCGCCCCCGACGGGCGTGGCTGGCGGATCGCGGTCAAGCGGCTCGACGACGGCCGCGGCGGTTCGCTCGCGATGTGGCGGCTGGCCGTCGGCGACCGGCTGCTGGTGAGCGAGCCCCAGAGCCATTTCGGCCTCGACCTGACGGCGCCCGGCTACCTGCTGGTGGCGGGCGGCATCGGCATCACGCCGCTGGTCCACATGGCGCAGCGCCTGGGTGCGCTGGCCGAGCGCAGCGGGGTGCCGGTGCGCATGCTCTACGGCGCGCGCAGCGAGCAGGAGCTGGCCTACCTGTCTGATTTGCGGCTGGCGCTGGAGCCGCACCCGAGCGCGAGCGTGCAGGCCTACACCGGCAGCACGCCCATCGATTTCGCCGCCGAGATCGCCGCGCTGCCCGCGGGCGGCCAGCTCTACACCTGCGGTCCGGTGCCGATGCTCGAAGCCGTCAAGCGCGCCTGGGCCGCCGCCGGCCGGCCGCAGGCCGACCTGCGTTTCGAGACTTTCGGCAGCAGCGGCCGGCTCGCGACGCAGGCCTTCGAGGTGCGCATTCCGCGCCACGACCTGGTGCTGACCGTTCCCGTCGGCAGCACCCTGCTCGAAGCGCTCGAGGGCGCCGGCGTCCAGACCCTGTGGGACTGCCGGCGCGGCGAATGCGGCCTGTGCGCGATGGACGTGCTCGCGGTCGACGGCGAGATCGACCATCGGGACGTGTTCCTGAGCGAGCACGAGAAGGCATCGGGTCGCCGCATCTGCGCCTGCGTCTCGCGCGCGGTCGGCACGATCACGCTCGACTCCGCCTGGCGGCCCGACCCTCCGTGAGGCGCCGGACTGTCTGCGCGATCATCGCGCATTCGATTTGATGATCGCGCAGAATTTGATTCCACCGGGGCGAGCGCTAGGTGTTTGCCGGAGCCCGGGCTCGCTTGCATCTGGTCACAATATCCCCCGTCCCGCATCCCATTGAATCAGGAGAGTTCCATGCTTCGTCGCCACCTTGTCCAGGCTGCCAGCCTGACCGCCATCGCGCTGGCCATGCCCCTGGCCCACGCGCAAGACAACACCTTCAAGATCGGGATGATCCTGCCGATGACCGGTCAGCAGGCCTCCACCGGTCGCCAGATCGAAGCCGCCGCCCGTCTTTACATGGCGCAGCATGGCGACACGGTCGCCGGCAAGAAGGTCCAGCTGATCGTCAAGGACGACACCGGCCTGCCCGATGTCACCAAGCGCATCGCGCAGGAACTGGTGGTCAACGACAAGGTCAACGTGCTGGCCGGCTTCGGCATCACGCCGTCCGCGCTGGCCGTGGCGCCGATCGCGACCCAGTCGAAGACCCCCGAAGTCGTGATGGCCGCGGCGACCTCGAGCATCACCCAGGCCTCGCCCTACATCGTGCGCTCCAGCTTCACGCTGCCGCAGGTCTCGGTCGCGATGGGCGACTGGGCGCCGAAGAACGGCGTCAAGACCGTGGTCACGCTGGTGGCCGACTACGGCCCGGGCAACGATGCCGAGAAGTACTTCAGCGAGCGTTTCGAGCTCAACGGCGGCAAGGTGATCGAGAAGCTGCGCGTGCCGCTGCGCAACCCCGACTTCGCGCCTTTCCTGCAGAAGGTGCGCGATGCCAAGCCCGACGCGCTGTTCGTCTTCGTGCCCTCGGGCGCCGGTGCGGCGGTGATGAAGCAGTTCCTCGAGCGCGGCATGGACAAGGCCGGCATCAAGATGATCGCCACCGGCGACGTGACCGACGACGACCAGCTCAACGACATGGGCGACGGCGCGCTCGGCGTGGTCACCTCGCACCACTACTCGGCGGCCCATCCCTCGGCCATGAACAAGAAGTTCGTGGAAGACTTCCAGAAGGCCAACAAGAACATGCGGCCGAACTTCATGGCCATCGGCGGCTATGACGGCATGCGCGTGATCTACGAGGCCCTCAAGACCACCAAGGGCCAGGGCGGCGGCGACGCGCTGCTGGCCGCGATGAAGGGCCAGGTCTTCGAGAGCCCGCGCGGCCCGGTGCTGATCGACGCCCAGACCCGCGACATCACGCAGGACGTCTACCTGCGCAAGGTCGAGAAGAAGGACGGGCAGTTCTACAACATCGAGTTCGACGTGATCAAGCAGGTCAAGGACCCGGGCAAGACCAAGTAAGCCAGCCAAAGGGTTCCGGACAGTCGCATGCTGACAATACTTTTCGATGGCATCGCCTACGGCATGCTGCTGTTCGTGCTCGCGGTAGGCCTGGCCGTGACGCTGGGGCTGATGAACTTCATCAACCTCGCGCACGGCGCCTTCGCGATGGCCGGGGGCTATCTCACGGTGTTCGCGATGCAGAAGCTGGGCGTGCCGTTCCTGCTCTGCCTGCCGCTGGCCTTCCTGGTGGTCGGCGCGGCGGGGGCGCTGCTCGAACGCACGCTCTACCGGCCGATGTACGGCAAGGCGCACCTGGACCAGGTGCTGTTTTCCATCGGCCTGGCCTTCATGGCGGTGGCCGCGGTCGACTACTTCGTCGGCTCCTCGCAGCAGAACATCCACCTGCCCGAGTGGCTGCGCGGCCGCACCGAGATCGGCGACGGCGCGCTGCTGCTGGGCATGGGCCACTACCGGATCTTCATCATCGCGGTCTGCGCGCTCCTGACCGTGGTGCTGCAGCTGATCCTCTCCAGAACCCGCTTCGGCAGCCGGCTGCGCGCCGCGGTCGACGACCCGCGCGTGGCGGCCGGGCTGGGCATCAACGTCAACGTCGTGTTCCTGCTCACCTTCGCGGTGGGCTCGGGGCTGGCGGGACTGGGCGGCGCCCTGGGCGCCGAGATCCTCGGGCTCGACCCGACCTTCCCGCTCAAGTACATGATCTATTTCCTCATCGTGGTGTCGGTCGGAGGCACCTCGTCGATCACCGGGCCGCTGCTGGCCGCGCTGCTGCTCGGCATCGCCGACGTGGCCGGCAAGTACTTCATTCCGAAGATGGGCGCCTTCACGGTCTACCTGCTCATCATCCTGATCCTGATGTGGCGGCCGCAGGGGCTGTTCACGCGCAAGGGGGGCAAGTGATGACCAGCGACGCCGGGCCGCCCCAAGGCGCGAAGGGCCCCTCGGGGGGCAGCGAGGACACGCGAGTGCCGAGCGTGGGGGCACAGTCCTTCCAGCAACCGTTGCTTGAAAAGGCGCGCTGGCGGCCCTGGGAATACGCGCTCTGGGCGCTGGCCTTCGTGCTGCCGCTGGTCATGCCCTCGCACGCGCTGATGATCAACGAGATCGCCATCGTCGCGCTGTTCGCGATGTCGCTCGACCTGATCCTCGGCTATGCCGGCGTCGTCTCGCTCGGCCACGCGGGCTTCTTCGGCTTCGGCGCCTACGCCGCGGCGCTGTTCGCCAAGCACGTGATGCCCGATCCGACCGTCGGCCTGCTGGTGGCCGTCGTGCTGTCGGCCGCCCTCGGCGCGGTTGCGAGCATCACCATCCTGCGCGGCAGCGACCTGACCCGCCTCATGGTCACGCTCGGCACCGCGCTGCTGCTGCTCGAACTCGCGAACAAGCTCGACTGGCTGACCGGCGGCGCCGATGGCCTGCAGGGCGTGGAGATGGGGCCGGTTCTGGGCTTCTTCGCCTTCGACATCTCCGGTCGCACGGCCGCCTGGTACTCGCTGTCGGTGATGCTGCTGCTGTTCCTGCTGATGCGCCGACTGGTGCACTCGCCCTTCGGCGCCACGCTCAAGGCGGTGCGCGACAACCGGCTGCGCGCGATGGCCATCGGCATCCCGGTGGTCTCGCGGCTGGCCGTGATCTACACCGTGGCTGCGGCGATCGCGGGCGCCGCGGGCGCGCTGCTGGCGCAGACCACCGGCTTCGCCTCGCTCGACGTGCTGGCCTTCGACCGCTCGGCCGACGTGCTGCTGATGCTGGTGATCGGCGGCGTGGGCTGGCTCTATGGCGGCATCGCGGGCGCGATCGTCTTCAAGCTGCTGCAGGACACGCTGTCGACCGTCACGCCGCAGTACTGGATGTTCTGGATCGGCCTGATCCTGGTGCTGCTGGTGCTGGTCGGGCGGGATCGGCTCTTGAAGCCCTGGAACTGGTTCGGCGCGCGAAAGGCGGTCCGGTCATGAGCCGTACTCCAGCGAGCGAGATCGTGCTGTCCGCCACCGGCCTGGTGATGCGCTTCGGCGGCATCACGGCCACCAACGATGTCTCGCTCAACCTGCGGCGCGGCGCCCGCCATGCGCTGATCGGTCCCAACGGCGCCGGCAAGACCACGCTGATCAACCTGCTGACCGGCGTGCTCACGCCGACCGCGGGCCGGATCGTGCTCGAGGGCGAGGACATCACGCGCCTGGCGCCGCACCGCCGGGTCGCGCGCGGCATGGTCCGCACCTTCCAGATCAACCAGCTGTTCGATTCGATGACGCCGCTGGAGACGCTGGCGCTGGTGGTGTCGCAGCACACCGGCGTCGGCGCGCAATGGTGGCGCCCGCTGGGGTCGTCGAAGGCCGTGGCCGAGCGCGCCGGGCAGTTGCTCGAGCAGTTCCGGCTTGCCGACGTCGCGCAGCAGCAGACCAGGCACCTGGCCTACGGCAAGCGCCGGCTGCTCGAGATCGCGATCGCGCTGGCCTGCGAGCCGCGCGTGCTGCTGCTCGACGAGCCCGTGGCCGGCGTGCCGGCCGGCGAGCGCGAAGAGCTGCTGGAGACCGTGGCGGCGCTGCCGGCCGACGTGTCGGTGCTCCTGATCGAGCACGACATGGACCTGGTGTTCAGCTTCGCCGACCGCATGACCGTGCTGGTCAACGGCTCGCTGCTGACCGAGGGCGACCCGGACACGATCGCCAACGATCCCAAGGTGAAAGAGGTCTATCTCGGCCATGGAGCCGTGCATGAGTGAATTGCTTCGCATCGAGAACCTGAGCGCCGGCTATGGCGAGGCCGTGGTTGTGCACGACATCGCGCTGGCGCTCGGCGAAGGCCAGACACTGGCGCTGCTGGGCCGCAACGGCACCGGCAAGACCACGCTGATCAACACGCTGGCCGGCGCGACGCGCCAGCACGGCGGCAGCATCACGCTGGGCGGCGCGGCGCTGCACAAGCTGCCGCCGCACCAGCGCGCCGCGGCGGGCATCGGCTGGGTGCCGCAGGAGCGCAACATCTTCAAGTCGCTCACGGTGCACGAGAACCTCACGGCGGTGGAGCGGCCCGGGCGCTGGAACCCGCAGCGCGTCTACGAGATGTTCCCGCGCCTCGCGGAGCGCAAGGGCAACCTGGGCACGCAGCTGTCGGGCGGCGAGCAGCAGATGCTCGCGGTCGGCCGGGCGCTGGTGCTGAACCCGACGCTGCTGCTGCTCGACGAGCCGCTCGAGGGACTGGCGCCGATCATCGTCGAGGAACTGCTGCGCGCCATCCGCCGCATCACCCGCGACGAGGGCCTGGCGGCCATCATCGTCGAGCAGCATCCGCAGGCGATCCTTGCGATTTCCGACGAGGCGGTGGTGCTGGACCACGGCACCGTGGTGCACGCCGACCATGCGGCCACCCTGCGTGCCCAGCCCGAGGTGCTGGAACGCCTGCTCGGGGTTGGCCGCTAGGGCGCATCGGCCTACACTCGCGGGCCACGATCCAGGCTGATCGGAAAGGCGAACCATGGCATCGATTCGACAGGAAATCCAGGTCGCGGCGAGCGCCGAGACAATCTGGGACGCGGTGCGCGACGTTGGCGAGATCCACCGCCGGCTGGTGCCGGGCTTCGTGACCGACTGCTGGCTCGAGGGCGGCACCCGCATCGTCACCTTCGCCAACGGCCTCGTGGCGCGCGAGCTGATCGTCGATTGCGACGATGCGGCGCGGCGCCTCGCCTGGTCCGCGAGCGGGGGGCGCCTGACGCACCACAACGCCTCGCTGCAGGTGTTCGCCGAAGACGCCACCCACAGCCGCCTGGTCTGGATCGCCGACCTGACGCCGAACGAGATGGCGGCGCCGATCGCCGCCATGATCGCCGACGGAATGCGGGCGATGAAGAAGACCCTGGAAGCTTGAGTCCAGCCTCCGCCACGCGCTCTTCACGGGAGCCGCGGCGGAACCGGCTCCGCCGGGCCGCAGCGCGGCGCCCCCTGCAAGGGGGTGGGCGGCCACACGAAGTGAGGCCAACCTGGGGGTGTGCTCAATACCCCACGGTGAAGCGCTGGCGGGAGTGCTTCGGAGATTCGATCTCGTCGACCATGGCGATCGCGTAGTCCTCCATCGAGATCCAGCTCTTGCCGTTCGCATCGCTCAGCAGGCCGTCGCCGCCGAGCCGGAACCTCCTCGTGCGCGGGCCCGGCTCGAAGATCGCGGAGGGCGACAGGAAGGTCCAGTCGAGCGACTTTTCCGCCCGCAGCGCGGCCAGCATCACGCCGCCGGCCTTCGCTTCGGGCTTGTAGGCGTCGGGGAAGCCGGGCGTGTCGAGCAGCGCCACCCCCGGCGCGACCTCCAGGCTGCCGGCGCCGCCGACCACCAGCAGGCGCGGCACGCCGGCCTTCCTGGCCGCAGCGACGAGGGTGGCGGCATCGGTGCCGCCGGCGAAGCGGGTCGCGCTGAGCACGGCGTCATGGCCGCGCAACAGGGGAACCAGGGCGTCGACCGATGTCGCGTCGGCGGTCTTCACGGTCAGCCCGGGTCGGGCTTCGACGCCGTCGACCTTGCGCGCGATGCCGGTGACGCTGTGGCCGCGCGCCAGCAGTTCGTGGGCGATGCGTGAACCGGCGCGGCCGGTGATGCCGAGGAGGGCGATCTTGCTCATGTGGGATCCTTGGGTGGTGGTTGGAAAAAGGGCGATGCCGTGCTTCAGCCGAACGAAGCCGTCGGCGGCAGTGCGTCGATCAGGGCGTCGAGTTGCGCGGCCCAGGCCTCGGGTCGGCCGAGGTAGCGGCCGGTGTCCAGCGGCGTCAGCCGGCCGTCGGCGGTGGCGAGCGCCAGGGTCGGAAAGCCTTGTCCGCCGGCCCTGTCCAGCCAGCGCCGGCTGTCGTCGATATGGCGCTGGGTGGGCTCGCCGGCCAGGAAGTCGAAGGTGTCGGAATAGGCCGCGGCATCGAGGCCGAGTTCTGCAGCCAGTTCGCGCAGGACCGCTGCCTCGGCGATGCGGCGGCCTTCGACATAATGGGCGCGCTGCACGCGCTCGATCATGTCCAGCCCCCGGCCGGCCTCTGCCTCGGCCGCGAGCACCGCGGTCAATGGCGGCGCGGAGTCCAGCGTCGCGCCGGTGTCGTTCAGGAGTCCGTCGAAGTAGGCGGCGCCGAAGGGCTGGCCGCTGAGTTGGGCGATGCGATGGTCATGCGGCATCACGTAGTCGCGCCATTCGGGCGTGATGGCGCGCCGGTTGCTGCCGGTGAGCATGCCGCCGCCGTGGAATTCGATGGACAGGGCCGGCACGCTGCGCGCGGCTTCGATCAACGGCGCCGCGGCATAGCACCAGCCGCACAGCGGATCGAAGACATAGTGCAGGATCGCGCGCCGGGGAAGGGGGGACGATTCAGTCATGGCCCGAATCGTATGTTTCTTGATTCGATCAAAAAACCCCGTAGCATGCAATTATTTGTTGCTTGAATCGATCGAATATGGACCGCATCACCGCCGCCGAGGTTTTCGTCCGGATCGCCGAGCGCGGCAGCATGACCGCCGCCGCCGAGGCGCTCGACATGTCGCGCGCCATGGTCACCCGCTACCTTGCGCAGATGGAGCAGTGGGCCGGCGCGCGGCTGCTGCATCGCACGACGCGCCGGCTGAGCCTCACGGAGGCCGGCGAGGAAACGCTGGCGCGCTGCCGCCGGATGCTCGAGGCCGCGGCCGAGATGRCAATGGCCTCCAGCGCCGGGGCGGACCAGCCCCGTGGCCTGCTGCGCGTCGCCTGCGCGCAGTCGCTGGCCCAGGACGTGCTCGCGTCGGCGGTCGCCGACTACCTGCGCCGCTACCGCCAAGCAGCGATCGACCTCCACATCGATGCCCGGCCGGTGAATCTGGTCGAGGAGCGCATCGACCTGGCGATCCGCATCACCAACGAACTCGACCCGAACCTGATCGCCCGCCCGCTGGGCCGCTGCGCTTCGGTGATCTGCGCCTCGCCCGCCTATCTGGCCGCGCACGGCACGCCGCACAGCGTGCAGGACCTGGCGACCCACAACTGCCTGACCTACTCCTACTTCGGCAAGAGCCTGTGGCAGTTCGATCATGGCGACGAGCGCATCGCGGTGCCGGTCAGCGGGAGGCTCAGCGCCAACGAGTCGCAGGTGCTGCTGGCGGCGGCCCTCGAGGGCGCCGGCATCGCGATGCAGCCAGCCTATTCGGCCAACGGTCCGATCGCGCAGGGCCGGCTGGTGGCGCTGCTGCCCGGCTTCGTGCCGCAAGGCCTGGGGGTCTATGGCGTCTACGCGTCGCGGCGCCAGATGCCGGCGTCGCTGCGGGTGCTGCTGGATTTCCTGGTGCTGCGCTTCGCCGACCCGGCCCACTGGCCGCCGCAGGAACTCAGCCCTCCGGCCCCACCGCGCGGTAGAGCGCGCGCACGAAATCCGACTGCGTGATCATGCCGGTGAGGCGGCGCTCGCTGTCGATGATCGGAATGTGGTGGTGCCCGCCTTCGGAGAACAGTGGCACCAGCTCCGCCAGCGGGCGCTCCTCGCTGGCCACGCGCACCTGGCGCGTCATGATCTGGCCCACCACTTCGGGCTTGCTCGACATCACGCTGCGGGTCGCGCGGATCAGGTCGCGCAGCCGCCCGCCGATGCCGTCGTGGTGCTGCAGGTCGATCTGGCGGAAGAAGTCGGCCTGGGTGACGATCCCGACCACCCGACGCGTGCGGTCGATCACCGGCAGCGCCTTGATGCGGCGCTCGTGCATCAGCGACCAGGCCTCCTGCAAGGGCGTGCCGAACTCGGCCACCACCGGCTCGCGCGACATGATGTCGACGCAGCGCACCGTGCCCAGCCGCCGGCGCCAGGATTCCATCTCGGTCTCCCGGATCAGGGTTTCCAGGTCGTCGCGGCTGATGTCCAGCACCTGGTTGTAGCGTGCCAGCACGGCGTCGATGTCGGCGGAGCTGAAGCGGGTATCGGCCGTGGGCTGGCGCGGCGCCAGCTGCACATGCGGGTAGCGGCGGCCGGTCAGGCTGTTGTAGGCCACGCCGGCCAGCACCAGCAGCAGCGAATCGACCATCACCGGCAGGAAGGCGAAAGGCAGTTCGCCGGTGTGCGTGAGCACGGCCAGCAGCGCCACGGCGCCGCCCGGCGGGTGCAGGCAGCGCAGCGCGAACATCAGGCTGATGGCCAGCGCGGTCGCCAGCGCACCGACCCAGACGGCGTCGGGC
The DNA here is from genome assembly GCF_056403395.1 of Variovorax sp. P2_H12. Classification (NCBI taxonomy): domain Bacteria; kingdom Pseudomonadati; phylum Pseudomonadota; class Betaproteobacteria; order Burkholderiales; family Comamonadaceae; genus Variovorax; species Variovorax sp. P2_H12. The sequence continues at coordinate 70,928 of NZ_JBFUFO010000025.1, forward strand.
AGCCAGCGGGCGCAGGCGACGCCGACCAGCGCCGCGAGGGTGTTGCCGCCGATCACGGGCCAGGGTTGCGCCAGGGGGCTGGCCGGCAGCGCGAACACCAGCACCGCGCTGGCGCCCAGCGGCGCGACCAGCCAGCCGCTGCCGCCGGCCAGCCATTCGCAAACCAGCCCGGTGAACAGCAGCCCGAACGCGGCGCCCGCGGCCGCGCGCAGGCGTTCGCGTCCATCGACCGGGGTCCGGCCTGGCAACCAGGCGCGCGCGAAACTCCGCAGGTCTTCGGTCCGCATCACTTCGTCTTTGCGCCGGGCAGGGGCGTGGCGCGCGGCGCATGAAGTCGTCGCTGCCCGAGGCCAGGTGCACCGCGGAACCGGCTTTGCCGGGCCGCTGGTGTTGCCCCCTTGAGGGGCTGAGGGCCGCGGCTCCGAGCCTGCCTGCGCAGGCTCGGACGGCTCGGACGGCCCCGAAGAGCCGCCACCTCCGGCGGCGACTCGGAGGCGGCTACACGAAGTGAGCAAGCAACGGGGGTGGGCGTCATCAGGCTGCCTCGCCGCCGGCGACCAGTCGCCCGATCTCGGGCCAGCGCCCGTGCAGCCAGACCCAGGCCACCAGCCCGACGCTGAGCATCAGCAGCGAGGTGGCGGCCAGCCACAGCGTGGAGTGCATCACCAGCGGCGCGATCACGCCGGCGACGACGCCGTTGGCCGTGGAGCCGATCACCGCCTGCAGCGACGAGGCCATGCCACGGCGCTCGGGGTGGAGGTCGAGCACCAGCAGCGTCACCACCGGCACCATCAGCGCCCAGCCGAAGGCGAACACCGCCAGCGGCCAGAGCGCCCAGGCGGCATGCGGCGGGAAGAGGGCGTTGGCGGCCACGTTGACGACCGAAGTCGCCAGCATGATCACGAAGCCGTCGCGGATCTGGCGCTTCGGTGCCACCTTGCCGGCCATGCGGCCGCTGGCCCAGGCGCCGGCCATGATGCCGCCGATGGTCAGGATGAAGAACCAGAAGAACTGCGTCGGCGCCAGCGCGAGGTGATCGCCGAGGAAGGCCGGAGCCGCCAGCACGTAGAGGAACATGCCGTTGAACGGCACGCCGCTGGCCAGCGCCAGCAGCAGAAAGCGCGGGTCGGAGCACAGGTCCCAGTAGCCGCGCATCAGGTGCCGGACCTCGAAGGGCTGGCGCTGGTCCAGGTGCAGCGTCTCGGGCAGCAGCTTGAAGTTGGCAACCCACAGCACCACGCCGACCCCGACCAGGAACCAGAAGATGCTGTGCCAGCCGAGGTGGACGAACAGGAAGCCGCCCACGATCGGCGCGATCGCCGGCGCGACGCCGAAATAGATCGTCACCTGGCTCATGACCTTCTGCGCCTCGGCCGGCGGGAACATGTCGCGGATCACCGCGCGCGAGACGACGATCCCGGCACCCGTCGACAGGCCCTGCAACGCCCGGAACAGGACCAACTGCCCGATGGTCTGCGACAGCGCGCATCCCAGCGATGCCACGGTGAAGACCGCCAGGCCCCACAGCACCACCGGCCGGCGCCCGAAGCTGTCCGACAGCGCGCCGTGGAACAGGTTCATGAAGGCGAAGCCGAACAGGTAGGCCGACAGCGTCTGCTGCATCTCGCCCGGCGTGGCGCCGATCGAGCGCGCGATGCCCGAGAAGGCCGGGATGTAGGTGTCGATGGAGAACGGGCCCAGCATGCCCAGCACCGCCAGCAGCACGGCCAGCGCCCAGCGCGGCGCGCGCCAGAGTTTGTCGGCATCGGGGTTCATGGTCGGTGTCTCCGGTCGGTTCTTGGTGCTCTTGAAAAAAGAAGGGCGCCCGAAGGCGCCTTTCTTGTCCGGCTTGCAGCGAGCCTACAGGGTATCAATAAAGCTGCGCAGCTTGTCCGAGCGGCTCGGGTGCTTGAGCTTGCGCAGCGCCTTGGCTTCGATCTGGCGGATGCGCTCGCGCGTCACGTCGAACTGCTTGCCGACTTCTTCCAGCGTGTGGTCGGTCGACATCTCGATGCCGAAGCGCATGCGCAGCACCTTGGCTTCGCGCGGCGTCAGGCTGTCGAGGATGTCCTTGACCACGTCGCGCAGGCCGGCCTGCATCGCGGCCTCGATCGGCGCCGTGTTGCTGCTGTCCTCGATGAAGTCGCCCAGGTGCGAATCGTCGTCGTCGCCGATGGGGGTTTCCATCGAGATCGGCTCCTTCGCGATCTTCATGATCTTGCGGATCTTGTCTTCCGGGATCTCCATCTTGGCGGCCAGGATGCCGGCGTCGGGCTCGAAGCCGAACTCCTGCAGATGCTGGCGGCTGATGCGGTTCATCTTGTTGATGGTCTCGATCATGTGCACCGGGATGCGGATGGTGCGCGCCTGGTCGGCGATCGAGCGGGTGATGGCCTGGCGGATCCACCACGTCGCATAGGTCGAGAACTTGTAGCCGCGACGGTATTCGAACTTGTCGACCGCCTTCATCAGGCCGATGTTGCCTTCCTGGATCAGGTCCAGGAACTGCAGGCCGCGGTTGGTGTACTTCTTGGCGATCGAGATCACGAGGCGCAGGTTGGCCTCGATCATTTCCTTCTTGGCATCGCGCGAGGAGGATTCGCCCTCGTTCATGCGCTTGTTGATGTCCTTGAGCTCGGCCAGCGGCACCACGACGCGCGACTGGATGTCGGTCAGGCGCTGCTGCAGTTCCTGCACCGGAGGGATGTTGCGCGCCATCACGGCGCTCCAGGGCTTGGCCGAAGCGGCCTGCTTCTCGACCCACTTGAGGTTGAGCAGGTTGGAGGCGACGCGGTTGCCGTTCTTGTCGTAGCCGCTGAAGTCGCGGATGAACTCTTCCTGCGGGAAGCCGCACTTGTCCACGATGATGCGGCGCAGCTCGCGCTCCTTCTTGCGGACGTCGTCGACCTGGGTGCGAACCAGGTCGCACAGCTTCTCGATCGTGCGGGCCGTGAAGCGGATGGTCATCAGCTCTTCGGACACGGCCTGCTGCGCCTTGGTGTACGCCGGCGTGCCGTAGCCTTCTTTTTCGTAGATCTTGTGGATCTTCTCGAACAGCACGGCGATGCGATCGAAGCGCTCGAGCGCGTCGCGCTTGAGTTCCTCGAGCTTCTTGGTCAGGGCCTTGGAGCCGCCCTTGCCGTCGTCGTCGTCTTCCTCGTCGAACTCGTCGAAGTCTTCCTCGGCCACGTAGTCGTCGGCCTCGTTGGGGTTCGAGAAGCCGTCGACGATGGTCGAGATCACGACCTTGCCATCACGGATCGTGGCGGCCATTTCGAGGATCGCGGCGATGGTCGCGGGCGAAGCCGAGATCGCTTCCATCATGGCCATCAGGCCGCCTTCGATGCGCTTGGCGATTTCGATTTCGCCTTCGCGCGTCAGCAGCTCGACCGTGCCCATTTCGCGCATGTACATGCGGACCGGGTCGGTGGTGCGGCCGAACTCGCTGTCCACCGTGGACAGGGCGGCTTCGGCTTCTTCTTCAGCTTCCTCGACCGTGGTGGCGGTCGGGGCGGTGTTGTTCAGCAGCAGCGTTTCGGCGTCGGGCGTCTGCTCGTAGACGGCCACGCCCATGTCGTTGAGCATGGTGACCACGACTTCCATGGTCTCGGCGTCGACCAGCTTGTCGGGCAGGTGGTCGGAGATTTCGCCGTGCGTGAGGTAGCCGCGGGTCTTGCCCAGCGTGATCAGGGTCTTCAGGCGCGAACGGCGCTTGGCCAGGTCTTCCTCGGACAGGACGGTCTCGTCGAGGCCGAACTCCTTCATCAAGGCGCGTTCCTTCGCCTTGCTGATCTTCATGCGCAGCGGCTTGACCTTTTCCTCGGTCGTCGTGGCCGCCGGTTCTTCACCGACCAGTTCGTCCTCGATGTCGGACAGGTCGACGTCGCTGGACGTCGCTTCGTTGCCGGCCTTGGGCTTGCGGCCGCGCTTGGCGCCGGTGGCGGTGGAGGTGCCGGCGGCCTTGGGCGGACGGCCTACTTTCTTGGCGGCGGGCTTGGCGGTGGTGGGTTCGGCAGGGACAGTCGTTTTGGTGGGCACGGTTTTCACTTTCGTTGCGGCAGACGCCTTGGAGGCGACGGCAGCCGTCTTGGTTGCCTGCAGCGCGGCGGACTTCGACGGTTTTTCTGCAGCGAGCTTCTTGGCAGCGGACACGGCAGGCTTCTTTGAACTGGGCATACGACCTCGTACAACAAGATGGACCAAGCGGAATCACACGCGCCTCAAACCCGGCGCAGGCAGGAGCACAAACACTGCGGCGTCGGGGACATGAATCCTCGAACAGCCGTCAAAAGGCAAGATGTCGGGCGAACATTTGGTGTGCAGTCCTTGCGGTGTATTGACCCGTTTCCCGTTGGGAAGTGCATTGCGCATGGGGTCGGCCCGGAGGTGCTGCTGTCGCTCTTGCCTAATTCGCCAGACGCTAGCGTCTAACTAAGCCTTACATTATAGCGCGCTGTGCGTTTTTCAAGCACTGTTTGAGCTCGGATTGAGGCGATTGCGCAACTCCAGCCGGCGCATCTCGAGCGCCTTGTAGCGCTCCAGCGCCCGTGGATCGCTGCCGACGGCGGCGATCGCCTCGCTCTGCTGGGCCTTGAGCAGGTCGTCCAGCATGTAGTCGAGGACATTGCGCAGCTCCCGGGCCGCGTCGGCCGCCTGCTCGCCCTCGGCGTCGCCGACCGGGCCGCCGTCGGAGCCGGTCATGACCCGCACCGCCAGCGACTCGAAGGCGAGGCCGCGCAGGCCCTCGCGCAACGCCGCCCAGGGTTGGGTGCCGTGCTCGTGGGCCTGGCTGTCGAGCCAGGCGAAGAGCTGGCCGTGGTCGCCGGGGAGGTCGCACAGCAGGGCGTGCAGTTCGTGCGACAGCGCCTCCCATTCGGCAGGATTCGAAAGCACCAGCCGTGCCGCTACGTCGGCCCGGCTGGTCGGCAGGCGGCGCCCGCCGGGCGGAGGGCGCGGGGCGGGCGGGCGGAAGGACTTGAAGCGCTTTTTTCCTGGGCCGGCGCGCGATTGCTCGTCGAACCACTGGTCGCGGCTGTCCCAGTCGTCATCGGAAAAGGGCGCGGGGGCGCGGGCCGGCGCCGGGGCTGGCGGCCGCGGTGCCGCTGCGGGCGCCCAGAGCTCGCCGAGCTCCTGGGCGCTGAGCTGCGCCAGGGCGGCCAGCTCGCTCAGCAGCTGGCGCTTGAGCGCCCCCTCGGGCAGCGCGCTCCACAGCGGCCGGGCATTGCTCGCCATGTGGGCCCGGCCTTCGGCGCTCGACAGCTCGCAGCCTTCGCGCGCCGCCTCGATCAGGAAGCGGCTCAGGGGCGTGGCCTCGCTCACGAAACGCGCGAAGGCATCGGCGCCGAACTCGCGGATGAAGCTGTCGGGGTCGTGCTCGGCCGGCAGGAACAGGAACTTGATGCTGCGCACGTCGGTGGCATAGGCCAGGGCGCCGTCGAGCGCCTTGCGCGCGGCGCGCCGGCCGGCGCTGTCGCCGTCGAAGCTGAAGACCACCGATTCGGTGAAGCGGAACAGCTTCTGGACGTGTTCGGGCGTGCAGGCGGTGCCGAGCGTCGCCACCGCATTCGGGAAGCCCAGCTGCGCCAGCGCCACCACGTCCATGTAGCCCTCGGTGACCAGCGCATAGCCGCGGTCGCGGAAGGCCGCGCGCGCCTCGTAGAGGCCGTAGAGCTCGCGTCCCTTGCTGAAAACCGGGGTTTCGGGCGAATTCAGGTACTTGGGCTTCTCGTCGCCGAGCACCCGGCCGCCGAAGCCGATGCATTCGCCCTTGACGTTGCGGATCGGGAACATCACGCGGTCGCGGAAGCGGTCGTAGCGCTTGGCGTCGCCGCCTTCGTCGGCCTCGCCGACGATCACCAGGCCGCTTTCGGCCAGGAGCGGATCGTCGTAGTCCGGAAACACGCTGGCCAGCGAGCGCCAGCCGGCCGGCGCATAGCCGATGCCGAATTGCCTGGCGATCTCGCCCGAGACGCCGCGGCCCTTGAGGTACTCGATGGCCCCGGGCGACTGGCGCAACTGCTTGCGGTAGGCCTCGCCGGCCTTCTCGAGCACCTCGGACAGCGTGGCCTGCTTCTGGCGTTGGCCGGCTGCGCGGGCGCGCTCCTCGGGCGAGGCATCGTCTTCGGGCACCTGCAGGCCGTACTGGCCGGCCAGGTCGTGCACCGCCTCGACGAAACCCATGCCGGCGTGCTCCATCAGGAAGCCGATCGCGTTGCCGTGCACCCCGCAGCCGAAGCAGTGATAGAACTGCTTGGTCGGGCTGACCGAGAACGAGGGCGATTTTTCCCCGTGGAAGGGGCACAGGCCCATGAAATTGGCGCCTGCCTTCTTGAGCTGGACGTAGCGTCCGACGATTTCGACCACGTCTGCGCGTGCGATCAGTTCCTGGATGAAAGAAGCGGGGATGGTCATGTAGGCTCGGAACTCCAAATGATACGCAAGCCGTCAAGCCCGCACCGGCCCCACGAACCGCCGATGGCCCGGAACCACCGAATGATCCGCCATTCCATCACCCATGCGGCCGGCCCCGTGCTGCGCCATCCGCTGCGCTTCGCCTGGCAGGCCCTCAAGAGCTTCAAGGCCAACCAGGGCCTGCTGCTGGCGGGCGCCGTCGCCTACTACGCCCTGCTGTCGATCGTGCCCCTGCTGATCGTCAGCGTGATCGCGCTGTCGCAGTTCATCGATCAGGCGGCCCTGCTGAGCGCGGTCGGGCGCTACCTCGAATGGCTGCTGCCGGGGCAGTCGCGCGCGATCGTCGCCGAACTGTCGAACTTCCTGAACCACGCCGAGGTGCTCGGGCCGGTGTTGCTGGTGACGATGATCTTCTTCAGCTCGCTGGCCTTCACGGTGCTCGAAAGCGCGATGTCGGTGATCTTCCACCACCGCAAGGCCGAGCATTCGCGCCACTACCTGGTCTCGGTGGTGATGCCCTACATCTACATCCTGTGCCTGTGCATCGGGCTGCTGCTGGTGACGCTGGTGTCGGGCGCGCTGCAGGTGATCGGGGAGGAGAGCGTCGAGTTGCTGGGCTACCGCTGGTCGCTGTCGGGCGTCTCGGGGGTGCTGCTGTACCTGCTGGGGCTGGGCGGCGAGATCTTCATGCTGACCTCGCTCTACCTGGTGATGCCGGTGGGCCGGCTGCGGCTGCGCCATGCGCTGATCGGCGGCGTGACCGCGGCGCTGCTGTGGGAGGTCACGCGGCGGGTGCTGGTGCTCTATTTCGCGACCCTGTCGCAGGTCAACGTGGTCTACGGCTCACTGACGACCGCGATCGTGGTGCTGCTGAGCCTCGAGATCGCGGCCACGCTGGTGCTCTTCGGCGCCCAGGTGATTGCCCAGTTCGAGCGCCTGGAGCGAACCGGAAGCCTCAAGCCGCCCGAGGACCAGGAGGGCGGCCTGGGCGAGATTAGCGCGGCGCCAGCCGGATCGCGCCGTCGAGTCGGATCACCTCGCCATTGAGCATGTCGTTCTCGATGATGTGCTTCGCGAGCTTGGCGTAGTCCTCGGGCGTGCCCAGGCGCGAAGGGAAGGGCACGCTGGCGGCCAGCGCGTCCTGCACTTCCTGGGGCATGCCGAACAGCATGGGCGTGCCGAAGATGCCGGGCGCGATCGTCATGTTGCGGATGCCGCTGCGTGCCAGGTCGCGCGCGATAGGCAGCGTCATGCCGACCACGCCGCCCTTCGAGGCGCTGTAGGCGGCCTGCCCGATCTGGCCGTCGTAGGCCGCGACCGAGGCGGTCGAGATCAGCACGCCGCGCTCGCCGGTGGCTTCGGGCTCGTTCTTGCCCATGGCGTCGGCGGCGAGCCGGATCATGTTGAAGCTGCCGATCAGGTTGACCGTGACGGTCTTGCTGAACACCGCCAGCGCGTGCGGCCCGTTCTTGCCCACGGTCTTCTCGGCCGGCGCGATGCCCGCGCAATTGACCAGCCCGACCAGCTTGCCCAGCTTCTGCGCCGCCGCGACCACCGCCTGGCCGTCGGCCTCCTGGCTGACGTCGCACTTGACGAAAACCCCGCCGATCTCCTTTGCGACAGCTTCGCCTTTTTCGGCCTGCATGTCGGCGATCACCACCTTGCCGCCGTTCACCGCGAGCATCCGCGCCGTGCCTTCGCCCAGGCCCGAAGCGCCGCCCGTCACGATAAAAACCTTGCCGTTGATTTCCATGTCGATCTCCAGATGTGTGCCGGCCATTATCGAAGAGCGGAACCACCCAAAAAAAAGGCCCTGTCCGAAGACAGGGCCCTGAATTGGATCCCGAAGGACCCAAGGAGACAATCGTCGCCCGCTCGAAGCGGGCTTTGAAGAGAGGCCGGCTAAGCTCAGCGCTTGCGGGTCGCGGTCTGAGCGGTGCTCTTGGCAGCGTTCACGGCGGTGGTCTGCACGGCCTGGAAGTTCGCTTCGGCGACGTCGGAAGCTTGCTTGACGGCCTTCTGCACCGATTCGAAAGCGTTGTTGGCGGCAGCCACGGCGCTCTTCATCACGGCAACGGCGGTTTCCGAACCGGCCGGGGCGTTCTTGGCGGCGCTGTCGACCAGGCCGACGAAGGCTTGCTGGGCTTCAGCGGCCTTGACTTCGAAAGCCTTGGTGAATTCGGCGCCGGTGCCTTGGGCGATGTCGTACAGGTGACGGCTGTAGGCAGCGGTCTTCTCGGCCAGGGGCTGGAACAGGCTGGCTTGCAGCGACAGCAGTTCTTGCGCGTCCTTGACGCTGAGCAGGGCTTGCGTGGTGCCGGCGGCTTCGCTGAGCGCAGCCTTGGAGGCGGTCACGTTCAGTTCGACAAGCTTCTCGACGCCTTCGAAGGCCTTGGTCGTCAGACCGAACAGGGTTTCGAGGCCGGCTTTTTGCGAAGAGATGATTTGGTCGGCGGTGAGGGACATGTGGATGCTCCAGTTGAATTGAAAAGGTCGGATCTCGCTTTGAGCTGCCCCTTCACTCATGTTGCGGTGCAGCATGGCCTCAAGTATAGGCAGCCGCGCGTTTCGGACAAGGGGTTTTTGCTGCTGTGCAGCAATTTAGAACGCGCCTTCTAAATCGTGTCCGCGGACAATGTTCCGCATGCGTGCGTTCAATTCCGGCCAGTTCGTTCTGCCCCTGCCCGCCGGCCATCGCTTCCCGATGGGGCGCTATGCCTTGCTGCGCGAACGGCTCGAGGCCCGGTTGCCCGAAGTCCGGATGATGGAGGCGCCGCGCGCCAGCGACGGCGAGCTGGCGCTGGCCCATACGCCGCAATGGATCGCGGCCATCAGCAACGGCAGCGCAGCGCCCGAGGCGATGCGCGAGATCGGCTTTCCATGGAGCGAGGCGATGGTCGAGCGCTCGCGCCGGTCGGCTGGCGCGACCATCGCCGCCTGCCGCACCGCGCTGGGGGAGGGCGTCTCGGCCAACATGGCCGGAGGCACCCATCACGCGAGCGCCGGCAAGGGCGGCGGCTTCTGCGTCTTCAACGATGCCGCAGTGGCCGCGCGGCTGATGCAGGCCGAGCAGGGACGGCGCGGGCGCTTGCCGCTCGGGGTGGCGGTGATCGACCTCGACGTGCACCAGGGCAATGGCACGGCCAGCATCTTTCGCGACGACGCCAGCGTCTTCACGCTCTCGCTGCACGGCGCGAAGAACTTTCCGTTCCGCAAGGAGGCGAGCGACCTGGATGTGGAACTGCCCGACGGCTGCGGCGACGCCGACTACCTGGCCGCGCTGGAGCAGGCGCTCGACGAACTGGAGCGGCGCTTCACGCCCGGCCTGGTGATCTATCTGGCGGGTGCGGACCCGTTCGAGCGCGACCGGCTGGGCCGTCTCAAGCTGAGCTTCGACGGCCTGGAGGCGCGCGACCGCCGGGTCTTCGATTTCGCCTGGCAGCGCCGCATTCCGCTGGCCTTCGCCATGGCAGGCGGCTATGCCAGCGATATCTCGGAGACCGTGCAGGTGCAGCTGGGCACCTTCAGGGTGGCGCTCGAGTACTGGCGGCGCTGGCAAAATGCCGCGCCATGAGCGTTCGACCGTCCCCCCATTCCCGCAGCAGCTACCGCAGCTTTCGCAGCATCCCGACGCGCTGGGCCGACAACGACATGTACGGCCATGTCAACAACGTCGTCTACTACGCCTGGTTCGACACCGCGGTCAACTCCCTGCTGATCGAGCGCGGGGCGCTGGACATCCACCAGGGCACGACGGTCGGTTTCGTGGTGGAGACCCAGTGCAACTATTTCGCGCCGCTGGCCTTCCCGCAGGCGGTGGAGGCGGGCATCCGGGTGGCGCACGCCGGCAGTTCCAGCGTGCGCTACGAGATCGCGCTGTTCGCAGAAGGTGCGCAAACCGCTGCGGCACAGGGCCATTTCGTCCACGTCTACGTCGACCGGACGACCCAGCGCCCGGTCAAGTTGCCGGCGGCCTTGCAAGCCGTGATCGACGATCTGAAATAGAAACACCCCTTTCCAGGGTCCTCGCGGAACCGGCTTTGCCGGGCCGCCGAGGACGCCCCCGGAAGGGGGTGGGCGGCTACACGAAGTGAGCCAACCTGGGGGAGAGCTTGGGCCTACATTTTTTTGACTTCGGCCATGCCCTTGGCTTCGTCGGCCTTTGCCTGCTTCTCGCAAGCGTCCTTGGCATCGCCCTTCAGGTCGTCGCACTTTTCCTTGGCGACTGCGTAGGCGGCCTTCACCTTCTCTTCCGCCACGTTGCGGGCATGGGCCTTGGTCGGCTTGTATTGCTGCTCGAGTTCGGCCATGGCCACGTTTTCCTTGCCCTTGGCGTCCTTCTCGCAGACGTCCTTGGCGTTGTCCTTCAGCGTGTCGCACTGCGCCTTCGCGACCTTGTAGTCGGCCTCGACCTTCTCCTTGGCGACCTTGTATTCGTCCGAGGTCATGGCGCTGGCCTGGCCGGCGACCAGGCAGGCCGATGCGATGGCGAGCATCAGGAAATGTTTTTTCATAGGGTGTTCTCCAGAGTTAAGCAATGGGTGTGACGAGGCGGGCGTCGACCTTCAGAGCCGCTCCGTCCAGATCTCCGAGGGGCTGCGGCCATCGCGGCTTTCCCAGTCGGCGACCTGCTTCTCGGCCTCCTCCCGGCTGATGCCGTGGCGTTCCTGGATGCGGCCCAGCAATTGGTCGCGCTTGCCGGCGATGACGTCGAAATCGTCGTCGGTCAACTTGCCCCATTGCTCCTTGACCTTGCCCTTGAACTGCTTCCAGTTGCCTTCGACGGTGTCCTTGTTCATGACGTATCTCCTTCAGGTTCAGATGGTTGCTCGCCGACCGGAGCGCTTGCTGGCCGGCGTGAGGACACTCTCGCGTGACGCCGCTGTCGCCCTGGTAGGACGCCCGGGGAAGGGGCCGTAGGCACTTGCCGACGCGGCCCGTGATAATCGAACGCACACCGAAATCCGGAGACCAGCGCGCCGCACCATGATCATTCACAGCCTGCTCGATACCGACCTCTACAAGTTCACGATGATGCAGGTGGTCCTGCACCACTTTCCGGGCGCGCGGGTGGAGTACCGCTTCAAGTGCCGCAACCCCGGCATCGACCTGGCGCGCTTCGCGGTACAGATCCGCGAGGAGGTGCGGCATCTCTGCTCGCTGCAGTTCCGCGAACCCGAGCTGAGCTACCTGCGCTCGATGCGCTTCATCAAGAGCGACTTCGTCGACTTCCTCGGGCTCTTCCGCCTCAACGAGAAGTACATCGACATCGTTCCGCAGCCCTCGGGCGAGCTGGAGATCAGCATCAAGGGGCCGTGGCTGCACACCATCCTGTTCGAGATCCCGGTGCTGGCGATCGTCAACGAGGTCTACTTCCGCAACACCCAGCCGCAGCCGGACCTCGCCGAAGGCCGGCGCCGGCTGGAGACCAAGATCGCCCAGCTGCAGGACGACAAGCTCGCCGACCTCAAGATCGCCGACTACGGCACCCGCCGGCGCTTCTCCAAGGACTGGCATGAAGAGGTGCTGCGCACGCTCGCCGGCCGGCTCGGCGCGGTCACCACGCCAGCGCCGCTGCACGCGATGTCGAAGCTGCCGCAGCTCGCCGGCACCAGCAACGTGCTCTACGCGATGAAGCTCGGCCTGATCCCCCTGGGCACCATGGCGCACGAGTACCTGCAGGCCTGCCAGGCCCTGGGTCCGCGGCTGCGCGACAGCCAGATCTTCGGCTTCGAGTCGTGGGCCCGGGAGTACCGCGGCGACCTCGGCATCGCGCTGTCCGACGTCTACGGCATGACCGCCTTCCTGCGCGACTTCGACCTTTATTTCTGCAAGCTCTTCGACGGCGCGCGCCACGACAGCGGCGACCCCTTCCAGTGGGGCGAGCGCATGCTGGCCCACTACATCGCCAACCGGGTCGATCCACTGACCAAGACGCTGATCTTCAGTGACGGCCTCACCGTGCCCAAGACCATCGAGCTCTACCAGCAGTTCCGCGGCCGCTGCCAGCTGGCCTTCGGCATCGGCACCAACCTGACCAACGACCTCGGCTACGAGCCGCTGCAGATCGTCATCAAGATGATCCGCTGCAACGACCAGCCGGTGGCCAAGCTCTCGGACACGCCTTCCAAGAACATGTGCGAGGACGAGCGATACCTGGCCTATCTGCGCCAGGTCTTCGAGATTGCGCAGCCCGTCGCATGAGGGCCGTGCGATTTTCCAGCCGCTGGCTGCGCCTGCTGGCGGCCGGCTCGCTGACGATGGCCTTCCCGGCGCTGGCCGCCGCCGCCGATTTCGATGGCGGCAGCCTGTCGCCGTTGTGGGGCGTGCCCTTCGCCGGCATCCTGCTGTCGATCGCGCTGCTGCCGCTGCTGGCGCCTTCGTTCTGGCACCACCATTACGGCAAGGTGTCGGCGGCCTGGTCGCTGGCCTTCCTGCTGCCCTTCGGCCTGATCCATGGCGCTCCGCAGGCCGGGGCCCAACTGGTCCATGCGCTGCTGGCCGAGTACATCCCGTTCATCATCCTGCTCGCGGCCCTGTACGCGGTGGCCGGCGGCATCCACATCCGCGGCAACCTGCGCGGCTCGGCGGGCCTGAACACCGCGATCCTCGCGATCGGCGCGGTGCTGGCGAGCCTGATGGGCACCACCGGCGCCTCGATGCTGCTGATCCGGCCGCTGATCCGCGCCAACGACAACCGCAAGCACAAGGTGCACGTGGTCGTGTTCTTCATCTTCATCGTCTCGAACGTCGGCGGCTCGCTGACGCCGCTGGGCGACCCGCCGCTGTTCCTCGGTTTCCTGAAGGGCGTCGACTTCTTCTGGACCGCGCAGAACATCCTGCCCGACACCCTGTTCGTGGTCGGCGCGCTGCTGGCGCTGTTCTATGCGCTCGACCGCTTCTACTTCCGGCATGAGGGCGTCACGCCCTTCGACCCGACGCCCGACACCCGCAGCCTCGGCTTCGACGGTGTGGTCAATTTCTGGCTGCTGGGCGGCGTGCTGTTCCTGGTGCTGCTCAGTGGGGTCTGGAAATCGCCCGTGAGCTTCGACATCCAAGGCACCGTGGTCGGGCTGCCGGGCATCGTGCGCGACGTCGGCCTGGTCGCGCTCACGCTGCTGTCGCTCAAGCTCACCGCGCCCAAGGTGCATGCCGACAACCAGTTCGGCTGGGGCCCGATGGCCGAGGTGGCCAAGCTGTTCGCGGGCATCTTCCTGACCATCGTGCCGGTGATCGCGATGCTCAAGGCCGGCCTTGACGGCCCCTTCGGCGCGATCGTCTCGGCCGTGACCCGGCCCGACGGCCAGCCCGACCCGGCGATGTACTTCTGGGCCACCGGGATCCTGAGCTCCTTCCTCGACAACGCGCCGACCTACCTGGTGTTCTTCAACACCGCCGGTGGCGATCCGCAGGCGCTGATGACGACCTACGCGACGACGCTGGCGGCGATTTCCGCCGGCGCCGTCTTCATGGGCGCCAACACCTACATCGGCAACGCGCCCAACCTGATGGTCAAGGCGATCGCAGAGAGCCGCGGCGTGCGGATGCCCAGCTTCTTCGGCTACATGCTGTGGTCGGGTGCGATCCTGATTCCGCTGTTCGTCCTCACCACCCTCATCTTCTTCCGTTGACCATGACCAAAGCCAAAGTCCTCGTCGCCCGTTCGATCTTCCCCGAGACCATCGCCCGGCTCCAGGCGCATTTCGAGGTCGAGTCCAACCCCAACGATGAAGACTGGAGCCCGGCCCAGCTGATCGGGAAGCTGCAGGGCAAGCAGGGCGTGTTCACCACCGGCAGCGAGCGCATCGACGCCGCACTGCTCGCGGCCTGCCCCGAGCTCAGGATCTGCGCCAACATGGCGGTCGGCTACAACAACTTCGACCTCGACGCCATGACCGCGCGCGGCGTGCTCGGCACCAACGCGCCGGACGTGCTGACCGAGACCACGGCCGACTTCGGCTTCGCGCTCCTGATGGCGACCGCGCGGCGGATCGCCGAGAGCGAGCATTTCCTGCGCGCCGGCCAATGGAAGAAATGGAGCTACGACATGTTCTCGGGCTCCGACATCCATGGCTCGACGCTCGGCATCATCGGCATGGGCCGGATCGGCCAGGGCATCGCGCGGCGCGGCGCCCTCGGCTTCGGCATGAAGGTGATCTATCACAATCGCTCGCGTCTCGATGCCGGGCTCGAGGCCGCATGCAAGGCCAGCTATGCGAGCAAGGAAGAGCTCCTCAAGACCGCCGACCATGTCGTGCTCGTGGTGCCCTACTCGCCGGCCTCGCACCACACCATCGGCGCCGCCGAGCTGGCGCTCATGAAGCCGACCGCGACGCTGATCAACATCGCGCGCGGCGGTATCGTCGACGACGCGGCGCTCGCCGCCGCCTTGCGCGACGGCCGCATTGCCGCCGCCGGTCTCGACGTCTTCGAGGGCGAGCCCACGGTGCACCCCGACCTCCTCACCGTGCCCAATGTCGTGCTGACGCCCCACATCGCGAGCGCGACCGTGCCGACGCGGCGCGCGATGGCCGACCTGGCGGTCGACAACCTGATCGGCTTCCTGGTCAACGGCAAGCCGGTCACGCCGTTGAATCCTGCCGTGCTTGCGGGCCACTGACGCCCGTGATCGAGACCTGGATCCTGCTGGCCCTCGCGGCCCTGAATTTCATCCTTGTGCTGTGGCTGCTGCTGCGCCCGGCACCGGTTCCCGACCCCTCGGCGCTGATCGCCGCCCTGGGCGCCGGCAACGAGCGCGTCGAGCGCGAACTGCGCCACGAGATCAGCGATTCCTCGCGCGGCGCGCGTCAGGAAACCGCGCAGGCCTTCGCCACTTTCCAGCGGGCGCTGCTGCACCAGGGCGCGGAATCCACGCGCACGCAGAACGCGCAGATCGACGCCTTCGCGCAGCAGCTCGCGCTGCTCCAGAAGACGCTGGCCGACACCTTGAACACGCAGCTCCAGGGCTTGAGCGAGTCGAATGCGCGCCGGCTCGCCGAGGTGCGCGCGACCATGGAAACCCAGCTCGCGCAGCTGCAGCAGAGCAACACCGCCAAGCTCGACGAGATGCGCCAGACGGTCGACGAGAAGCTGCAGAGCACCCTCGAGGCCCGGCTCGGCGAGAGCTTCAAGCAGGTGGCCGACCGGCTCGAGCAGGTTCACAAGGGCCTGGGCGAGATGCAGTCTCTGGCCGTCGGCGTCGGCAGCCTGCAGCGCGTGCTGACCAACGTGAAAACCCGCGGCGTGTTCGGCGAGGTGCAGCTCGAGGCGCTGCTCGAGCAGGTGCTCACCAACGAGCAGTACGCGCGCCAGGTCGAGACCAAGCCGCGCAGCGGCCAGCGGGTCGATTTCGCGGTCCGCTTTCCGGGCCGCGGCGGTGATGGCGCACCGGTCTGGCTGCCGATCGACGCCAAGTTCCCGCGTGACGACTACGAGCGCCTGCTCGACGCTCACGAGCGCGCCGATGCCCCCGCCGCCGAGCTGGCGGCCAAGGCGCTGGAGGCGCGCATCCGCAGCGAGGCCCGCTCGATCGCCGAGAACTACCTGGCGGCGCCGCACACCACCGATTTCGCGATCCTGTTCCTGCCGGTCGAGAGCCTCTACGCCGAAGTGCTGCGCCGGCCCGGCCTGATGGACGCCATCCAGCGCCAGCACCGCGTGACCCTGGCCGGACCGACCACGCTGCTGGCGATGCTCAACAGCCTGCACATGGGCTTTCGCACGCTGGCGCTGGAACACCAGGCCTCCGAGGTCTGGAAGGTGCTCGGCGCGGTCAAGACCGAGTTCGAGCGCTACGGCGAATGGGTGGCGCGCATCAAGGAGCAGGTGGCCAAGGCCTCCGACACGCTCGACAAGGCCGACACCCGCGCCAAGCAGATGCGGCTCGCGCTGCGCAAGGTCGAGGCGCTGCCCGAGGCGCAGTCGCAGGTGCTGTTGCCTCCGACGGCCGACATCGAGGGCGACGACACCCCGTGAAAGGCTCCGAACTGCTGCGCGTCATCGGCGCCCAGGTGTGCCTGCATGCCACGATGGCGGGCATGCGACTCGCCACGCCGCTGCTGGCGCTGCAACAGGGGCACAGCGCGGCGGCGGTCGGCGTGCTGATCGCGCTGTTCGCGCTGACCCAGGTTTTTCTGGCCCTGCCGGCGGGGCGCTTCGCCGACCGGCACGGGTTCAAGCGGCCGCTGTGGCTGTCGGTCCTCGCGGCGTCGGTCGGCGCCGGGCTGGTGGTGGTGTTCCCGGTGTTTCCGGTCATGTGCCTCGCCGCCTTGCTGACCGGCGGTGCCACCGGCGCGACGGTCATCGCGCTGCAGCGCCATGTGGGACGCTCCGCCACCAACGCCACGCAGCTCAAGCGCGTGTTCAGCTGGCTGGCGATCGCGCCCGCGGTGGCCAACTTCGTCGGGCCTTTCCTGGCCGGCATGCTGATCGACCACGCCGGCCGCGCACCGGCGGACCTGCTGGCCTACCGGGTGTCGTTCGCGGTGATGGCGGCCCTGCCGCTCATCTGCTGGATGCTCGCGCGCGGGGCGCACGAGCCGCCGCTGACCGCCCCGGCGGCGGGGGCCATGCAGACCCGCGCGTGGGACCTGCTGCGCGAACCGATGTTCCGTCGCCTGCTGTTCGTCAACTGGCTGCAGTCGTCGAGCTGGGACGTGCATGCCTTCGTGCTGCCGGTGCTGGGCCACGAGCGGGGCATCAGCGCTTCGGTGATCGGCTCCATCCTCGGCGCCTTCGCCATCGCGGCGGCCGCCATCCGCGTGGTGCTGCCCCTGATCGCCTCGCGGGCGTCGGAGCGCAGCGTGATCCTGAGCTCCACGGTGGTCACGGCGCTGGTGTTTGCGGTCTATCCGTTGCTCGACTCGGCCCTGACCATGGGCCTGTGCTCGGTGATCCTCGGCTTCGCGCTCGGGGCGGTGCAGCCGATGGTGATGAGCATGCTGCACCAGATCACGCCGCATGCGCGGCATGGCGAGGCGCTGGGCCTGCGGCTGATGACCATCAATGCATCGAGCGTGGCGATGCCGATGCTGTTCGGCGCGCTCGGCGCGCTGATCGGGATCGCAGGGGTGTTCTGGGTGGTGGGGGGCGTGCTCGCCCTCGGGGCGCGTGCGACCTGGGGCTTGAAGGTCTGAAGCGTCGATGCCGGGGCTGGCGCAGCAGGCGCTTCGCCCCGAAGACGACCGGGCCTGAGCGCTCCGGTCAGAGCTTGTAGAAGCGCTTGATGGTGTCCCAGGCGTCGGCGGGTGCGTCGACGTACTCGATCAGCTTCACGTCGTTGGGCGAGATCACGCCTTCCTCGGCGAGAAACTCGAAGTTGATCAGCTGCTTCCAGTAGTCCGAGCCGAACAGCACGATCGGCACCGGCTTGGCCTTGCGGGTCTGGACCAGCGTGATGACCTCGAACAGTTCGTCCAGCGTGCCGAAGCCGCCCGGAAAGGCCACCAGCGCCTTCGCCCGCATCATGAAATGCATCTTGCGGATCGCGAAATAGTGGAACTTGAAGCTCAGCGCCGGCGTCACGTAGGGGTTGGCTTCCTCTTCCATCGGCAGCGCGATCGCCAGCCCGACCGAGATCCCGCCGCCTTCGTAGGCGCCGCGATTGGCCGCCTGCATGATGCCGGGGCCGCCGCCGGTGCAGACGAAGAGCTTGTCCTCCGGGTCGCAGTCATTGCTGTATTGGGCCACCAGCTTGCCGAAGGCGCGCGCCTTCTCGTAGTAGTGCGAGCTGCGTGCCAGCTTGCGCCAGCGTTCCGCGGCCACGCTGTCGCCGGCGGCATCGGCCTGTGCGATCAGTGCGCCCGATTCCTCCTCGCTGCGAAAGCGCGCGCTGCCGAAGACCACCACCGTGTTCTCGATGCCGTGGGCGCGCATCTCGATGTCGGGTTTCATGAGCTCGAGCTGCATGCGCAGGCCGCGGGTCTCGCGGCGCAGCAGGAACTCGGGGTCGGCGAAGGCCAGCCGCGAGGGGTCGGTATGCAGCGGCAACCCCTTGTCCGCGTGGGACTGCAGGGTGGCCCAGGCGTCGGCGAGCCGCTTGTCGTGAAGGTCGTGTGTGCTGTTGTTGTCCATGGTCGTGCAGGCAAAAGCGGGTTCTGGATTGTGCGCGTTGCAGGTTCCGGGCCTGGGGAGGGTCACGCGGACGGCCATACGCAAAAAAGGCTCCCGCGGGAGCCTTTTCTTTCGTGAGTGGCGGCCATTCAGACGCGCTTGCGGTATTCACCCGTGCGGGTGTCGATCTCGATCCGGTCGCCCTGGGCGACGAACAGCGGCACGCCGATATCGAAGCCCGTGGAAATCTTGGCCGGCTTCATGACCTTGCCCGAGGTGTCGCCCTTGACGGCCGGCTCGGTCCAGGTGATTTCGCGCTCGACGCTGGTCGGCAGTTCGACCGAGATCGCCTTGCCGTCGTAGAACACCACTTCGACCGGCATGCCGTCCTCGAGGTAGTTGAGCGAGTCGCCCATGTTCTCGGCTTCGACTTCGTACTGGTTGTACTCGGTGTCCATGCAGACGTACATCGGGTCGGCGAAGTAGGAGTAGGTGCACTCCTTCTTGTCGAGCACGATCTGGTCGATCTTGTCGTCGGCCTTGAAGACCACTTCGGTGTTGAAGTTGGCGATCAGGCTCTTGAGCTTCATGCGCACGGTGGCGGAATTGCGGCCGCCGCGGCTGTATTCGGTCTTGAGGACGACCATCGGGTCCTTGCCGTGCATGATCACGTTGCCGGCGCGGATTTCTTGAGCGATTTTCATAAACAGGGGTCTCTGGATGTAAGCCGCTCGTTGCACATGCACCGCGGCGGGTTCAGCGGAAGCTGCGACTGACGAAGCCAGCGAAGCTGACTCGGCGCCGGAATTCCGCAAAGCTCACAATTTTAGCTTTTTTGGGCGATGAAACGCCGCAGGCGCGTCAAAAGGTCCTCTTGCCCGAGCAGGCGAGAGCGCGCCGCCAGGCTCGCCGATGCCCAGGATCCAAGGGTCGCCCGGTCCAGAACCGGCAGTTCGCCGTCGCCGATGCCGCTCCAGAGATGGTGGAATCCGCGCAGCGAAGGGGGCGCCTCCAGCCAGTCCAGGAAGGCATCGAGCTTGCTGTGGTGGGCATCGTCGTCCTGCGGATAGATCTGCCACACGAAAGGGGCGCCGGCCCAGAGCGCGCGCACCAGCGAGTCCTCGCCGCGGACGAAATTGAGGTCGCAGGCCCAGAGCAGGCGGTCGAAGTCCGGCTGCGGCAGGGTGGGCAGCCAGGTGATGGAGAGGGCGCCGCGCCGGGCCGGGCCGGGCGGCAGCGCAGCGCTGGCGCGCCCGGCGGTCACCAGCAGCCGGGTCGGTTCGGCCGCGCTTTCGAACTGCGCCAGCAGCGCATCGAGCGCCGGCGGCTCGTAGCAGAACAACGAAACCAGCCGCTCGCCTTGCCAGGCGATGCCCTGGCGCTGCAGCCAGGCGGCGCGGTCGAAGCACTCGCGCTGCGCCAGCAGGCCGGGTTCGCGCAGCAGCCCGCCCGTGCGCCCGGTGAAGCCCGGATAGTAGAAGTGCTTGGTCAGGCCGGCGCCGGGTTCCCGGAACACGGGCGAGGGGAGGCCGTGCAGCCGCTCGACATAAGGTTCGGCCGAGAGGTATTCCAGATTGATCCAGCGGCGGCTGGCGCCATCCTGTCGCCTTTGTTCGGCGAACCGGGCGACGGTTTCGGGTGCCGGATCGCAGCCGAAGGCCTCGACCAGCACGTCGGGCGCCGGGGCCGCGGCGGCCGCCTGCGCGGCGCTGGCCGGCGTCCACGGGACGACCGCGACGCCCTCGCAGCCGCCGGGCGCCATCCACGCCAGGGCCGCCGGGTCGTCGATCCACAGCCGAACCGTGTCGCCTTGCCCGGCCAGGGCGGCCGCGAGGCGCCAGCAGACGCCGACGTCGCCATGGTTGTCGATCACCTTGCAAAAAATATCCCAGCGCATCGCGGGATACTCTACAGCCCCTCATGAAGACACCGGAGACAGCGCCCATGGCACATCACTCGGCCGACATCCTCTGGCTCCGCGGCGGCCAGGACTTCGTCGGCAACCGATACAGCCGCCGCCACACGATCCGCTTCGACGGCGGCGCCGAGTGGGTCGGCTCTTCCTCGCCGCACGTGGTGCCAGTGCCGCTCTCGGACCCCTCCGGGGTCGATCCCGAAGAGGCTTTCGTCGCCTCGCTGTCGAGCTGCCACATGCTGTGGTTCCTGTCGATCGCGGCGTCCCGCGGCTTCTGTGTCGAGCGCTATGCCGACAGCGCCAGCGGCCGGATGGGCCACACGGCCGACGGCAAGATCGCGATGACCGTCGTCACCCTGCATCCGGAGGTGCAGTTCTCGGGCGACTCGCTGCCGTCGCGGGAGCAGCACGAGGCGATGCATCACTCGGCGCACGACCAGTGCTTCATCGCCAATTCGGTCAAGACCGATGTCCGCTGCGAGCCGGTGCTGGTGGCCGCCGCGCCACAATGAGGGCGATGTCAGAGACCCGACCCGCGCATTCCGACCAGCTGCTCAGCGAAGTGGCGGCATTGCCGCAATTGCCCGGCGTCTACCGCTATTTCGACGCCGCGGGCGCGGTGCTCTACGTGGGCAAGGCGCGCAATCTCAGGAAGCGGGTGGCGAACTACTTCCAGAAGAGCCACGGCGGCACCCGAATCGGCCACATGATCTCGAAGATCGTGCGCATGGAGACCACGGTGGTGCGCTCCGAGGCCGAGGCGCTGCTGCTCGAGAACAACCTGATCAAGTCGCTCAAGCCGCGCTACAACATCCTGTTTCGGGACGACAAGAGCTACCCGTATCTCAAGATCGCCTCGCACGCCTTTCCGCGCCTGGCCTACTACCGCGGCGCGGTCGACCGCAAGCATCGCTACTTCGGCCCCTACCCGAGCGCCTGGGCCGTGAAGGAATCGATCCAGCTGCTGCAGAAGGTGTTCAAGCTGCGCACCTGCGAGGACACGGTCTATGCCAACCGCACCCGGCCCTGCCTGCTCTACCAGATCAAGCGCTGCACCGCGCCCTGCGTGGGCCACATCGGGCCCGAGGCCTACGCCCAGGACGTGGCCAATGCCGAAGCCTTCCTGATGGGCGACACGCAGGCCGTGCTGACCCAGCTCGAGGCGCGCATGATGGCCCATGCCGAGAAGCTCGAATTCGAGCAGGCGGCCGAACTGCGCAACCAGATGTCGGCACTGTCGCGGGTGCTGCACCAGCAGTCGATCGAGATCGCCTCGGACAAGGACGTCGACATCCTGGCGGTCAAGGTGCAGGGCGGCAAGGCGTGCGTGAACCTCGCCATGGTGCGCGGCGGCCGGCACCTGGGGGATCGGGCCTACTTCCCGGTGCATGTGGAGGACGCGGCGCAGATGCAGCACGCCGAAGCCGAGGGCGACGACGGCCCGCCGCCGGCCGATGCGGTGGAGGTGCAGGTGCTCGAAGCCTTCATCGCCCAGCACTACATCGACGTGCCGGTTCCGGCCACGCTGGTGCTCAGCGAGCTCGTGAGCCGCGAACTGATCGAGGCCGTGTCGCAGCAGTCCGGCACCCGCATCACCGCCGTGTTCCACCCGCGCGAGCAGCGCCGGCTGTGGCTCGAGATGGCGTGCAAGAACGCCGGGCTCCAGCTCGCCCGCCTGCTCGCCGAAGAGGGTTCGCAGCAGGCGCGCACGCGCGCGCTGGTGGAAGCGCTCGAGCTGGCCCCCGACGACCTCGACAACTTCCGCGTCGAGTGCTTCGACATCTCGCACACGGCGGGCGAGGCGACCCAGGCCTCGTGCGTGGTGTTCGAGCATCACGCGATGCAGAACCGCGAGTACCGGCGCTACAACATCGAGGGCATCACGCCGGGAGACGACTATGCGGCGATGCGCCAGGTGCTGCACCGCCGCTACGGCAAGCTGGCCGAGGCGATGGCGGCCGAGACCGATTCGCCGACGGCCGGCGACGCGGACGGGGCGGGCTCCGACCCCAAGCCGGGCACCCGCTCGGCCCGCATGCCCGAACTGGTGCTGGTCGATGGCGGCAAGGGCCAGGTGTCGATGGCGCGCGAGGTGTTCGGCGAACTGGGCTTGCCGCTGTCGCTCATCGTCGGGGTCGAGAAGGGCGAGGGCCGCAAGGTCGGCCTCGAGGAGCTGGTGTTCGCCGACGGCCGCGAGAAGGTCTACCTCGGCCGCGACTCGGCCGCCCTGATGCTGGTGGCGCAGATCCGCGACGAGGCCCACCGCTTCGCGATCACCGGCATGCGCGCCAAGCGGGCCAAGGTGCGGGTCGGCGGCAGCCAGCTCGAGGACATCCCGGGCATCGGCCCCAAGCGGCGCGCGCGCCTGCTGCAGCGTTTCGGCGGCATTCGCGGCGTGGCGGCGGCGAGCGTGGAGGACATCGCCTCGGTCGACGGCATCGCCTTCGACCTGGCCGAGGAGATCTATCGCGCCCTCCACTGAATTCGGCCGGCGGCAGCGAAGTGAGCCAACCTGGGGGAGCGCTTCATCCGTCATGACACAATCGCCGCCATGTTCTGGACCTTGCCGACGATCATGACCTGGACGCGCATCGTCGCGATTCCCTTGATCGTGGGCGTGTTCTACCTGCCTTTGGCCGAGCCGATGCGCAACCTGATCGCCACGGTGATGTTCATCGTCTTCGCGGCCACCGACTGGCTCGACGGCTTCCTGGCGCGCCGCCTGAAGCAGACCTCGGCCTTCGGCGCCTTTCTCGATCCGGTGGCCGACAAGTTCCTGGTCTGCGCCTCGCTGCTGGTGCTGGTCCACCTGAACCGCGCCGATGTCTTCGTGGCGCTGATCATCATCGGCCGCGAGATCGCGATCTCGGCGCTGCGCGAATGGATGGCGCAGATCGGTGCCAGCAAGAGCGTCGCGGTCCACATGGTCGGCAAGGTCAAGACCGTGGTGCAGATGGTGGCGATCCCGTTCCTGCTTTTCGACGGCGTCCTGTTCGGCGCGATCGACACCGGCACCTGGGGCCAGTGGCTGATCTGGATCTCGGCCGTGCTCACGGTCTGGTCGATGGTCTATTACCTGCAGAAGGCGATTCCCGAGATCCGGGCCCGCGCCAAATGACCGGCGCGGCCCGGTCGGCGGGCTGGCTTCAGGCGATGCCGGCGGTCTTCGTGCTCATCTGGAGCACCGGCTTCATCGTGGCGCGCTATGGCATGCCCTACGCCCCGCCGCTCAAGTTCCTCGCGGTGCGCTTTGCGCTCTCGACGGTCTGCTTCCTGGTCTGGGTCCGGTGGGCGCGTGTCGCCTGGCCGCGAGATCGGGCGCAGTGGGCGCACCTGGCCGTGACCGGCGTGCTGATGCAGGCCGGCTATCTCGGTGGCGTCTGGGCGGCCGTGCGCGCCGGCATGGGTTCGGGCCTGGCCGCGCTGCTGGTCAGCATTCAGCCCGTGCTCACGGCGATCTGGCTGTCGATGCGCGGCGGCACCGTCACGCGCTCGCAGTGGGCCGGCCTCTTCCTCGGTTTCGCGGGGCTGGTGATGGTGGTCTCGCGCAAGCTGGGGCAGGGCGGGGAGGTCAATGCGCTGACCATGGCGCTGGCGCTCACGGCGCTGTTCTCGATCACCGCCGGCACCCTGTACCAGAAGCGCTTTCTCGCGCCCTGCGATGTCCGCAGCGCGAGCGCGATCCAGCTCGGCGCCGCCTTGCTCGCGACCTTGCCCCTGGCCGCGCTGGAGGTCGACCCGATCCAGTGGAACCTGGCCTCCGGCGGTGCGATGGCGTGGTCGGTGCTGGCCCTGTCGCTGGGCGGCAGCTCGCTGCTCTACATGCTGATCCAGCGCGGCACGGCCACCGCGGTCACCAGCCTTCTGTACCTGGTGCCGCCGTGCACCGCCGTGATGGCCTGGCTGCTGTTCTCGGAGCCGATCACGGCCTTGACGCTGGCGGGCATCGCGATCACCGCGGTCGGCGTCAGCCTGGTCGTCAGGCGCTAGCTTCTTTCCAGGGTTCGCCCCTGAACCGCTCGACCAGGAAGTCGATCAGGAGCCGGACGCGGCGCGGGGTCTTCGGACGCCAGGGCGCGACCCACTGGATGTCCGCATCCGGCATCGCGAACGGCGGCAGCACGCGCACCAGTTCGCCCGTTGCGAGTTGCGGCGCGATGTCCCAGAGGCTGCGCAGCATGATGCCGTGACCGGACAGGCACCAATCGCGCACCATCTCGCCCGAGTTGCTCGCGAGCGGGCCGCGCACCCGCACCCGTGCCGTGGCGCCGTCCCTGGCGTGACGCAGCGTCCAGAGCGCGAACTCGCGCTCGTTGCCCTCGCTGTTCTCGCGCGCCACCAGGCAGTCGTGCCGTGCCAGCGCGGCGACATCCGCCGGTGTGCCGCGGCGCGCGAGGTAGTCCGGGCTCGCCGCCAGCACGCGCTGGTTGCGGGCGATGCGCCGCGTGACCCAGTCGCCGGCGCGGCGATGCTGCGGGGCCCACAGCCAGACCGCGCCGTCATAGCCATCGGCACCCAGGTCCGGCAGCTTTTCGGCCAGCGTCAGCTGGATCTCCAGCCCCGGGTGCTGTTGGTTGAAGTGCGCCAGCGCCGGGCCCAGCCAGCGCCGGCCGAAGCCGAAGGTGCCGGCCAGCCGCACCGTGCCCACCAGGTCGCGCTGCCGCTCGCCGAGTTCGTTCTCGAGGGCGGCGAAGCCTTCGAGCAGGCCCTTGGCGTGCTGGCATACGGCTTCGCCTTCCGCGGTGACGCTGAGCCGGCGCGTGGTGCGCTCGAACAGCCGCTGGCCCAGCCGTGCCTCCAGCGCACCGAGCCGCTTGGTCACGACCGAGGGCACCACGTCCAGCACCTGGGCGGCGCCGGCCAGGCTGCCGCGGTTGCGGACCGCCAGCACGAGTTCCAGGTCACTGCGTTCCATTCCTGCCATTCGGGAAATTATCAATTGGCTGATTGTTGCTTGCCGCTGCATGCCGCGCAACGCACAATCGCTCGCATGTTCGATGCCTTCTCCCCCTTCGACCTGTCGCGCGACGGCGTGCGCCTGCACGGCCGCATCGGCGGCAGCGGGGCGCCCCTGCTGCTGCTGCACGGCCATCCGCAGACCCATGCGAACTGGCACCGCGTGGCGCCTCGGCTGGCCGAACAATTCACGGTCGTCCTGCTCGACCTGCGAGGCTACGGCGATTCGGGCCGGCCGCCGGCGGACCCGGCCCATCGCAACTACTGCAAGCGCGAGATGGCGCTCGATGCGCGCCACGCCATGCAGCAGCACGGCTTCGCGCGCTTCGGCGTGCTCGCGCACGACCGCGGCGCGCGGGTCGCGCACCGGCTGGCGGCCGATCATCCCGAAATGGTCGATCGGCTGATGCTGCTCGACATCGCGCCCACGCTCGCGATGTACGAGAACACCTCCGACGCCTTTGCCCGCGCCTATTGGCACTGGTTCTTCCTGATCCAGCCGCCGCCGCTGCCCGAAGCGCTGATCGACAGCGATCCCGTGCGCTACATCCGCAGCGTGATGGGCGGCCGCCATGCAGGCCTGGCGCCTTTCGCCCCCGAGGCTCTGGCCGAGTACGAGCGCTGCGCCGCGATTCCCGGATCGGCGCAAGCCATTTGCGAGGACTATCGCGCCTCGGCCGCGATCGATCTCGACCACGACCGCGCGGACATCGCCGCCGGCCGCAAGCTGGTGCAGCCGCTGCGCGTGCTGTGGGGCGCGCACGGCGCGGTCGGGCGCTCGTTCGACGTGCTCGCGCTATGGCGCGAGCGCGCCGATCGCGTGGCGGGCGGCGCGCTGCCGTGCGGCCACTACATTCCCGAGGAGGCGCCCGCCGAATTGCTGGCCGAGGCACTTTCTTTCTTCAACGTGAACTCCAAGGATTGAGACATGAGCGCCCAACGCATCGCAGTCATCGCCGGCGACGGCATCGGCAAGGAAACCATGCCCGAGGGCCTGCGCGTGCTGGATGCCGCGAGCCGCAAGTTCGGCCTCGACCTGAAGTTCGATCACTTCGATTTCTCGAGCTGGGAGTACTTCGAGAAGCACGGCAAGATGCTGCCCGACAACTGGAAGGAGCAGATCGGCGGCCATGACGCGATCTACTTCGGCGCGGTCGGCTGGCCCGAGAAGATCGCCGACCATGTGTCGCTGTGGGGATCGCTGCTGCTGTTCCGGCGCGAGTTCGACCAGTACATCAACCTGCGGCCGGCCCGCCTGATGCCGGGCATCGTGGCGCCGGTGGTGCGGCGCGACGGCACGCCGCGCGAGGCCGGCGAGATCGACATGTACATCGTGCGCGAGAACACCGAGGGCGAGTACTCGAGCATCGGCGGGCGCATGTACGAAGGCACGGCGCGCGAGATCGTGATCCAGGAGACCGTGATGTCGCGCGTCGGTGTCGACCGGGTGCTCAAGTTCGCCTTCGAGCTGGCCCAGTCGCGGCCGAAAAAGCACCTCACGAGCGCCACCAAGTCGAACGGCATCTCGATCACCATGCCCTACTGGGACGAGCGGGTCGCGGCGATGGCGAAAGGCTATCCGGGCGTGACGCTCGACAAGTTTCATATCGACATCCTGACCGCCCACTTCGTGCAGCGGCCCGACTTCTTCGACGTGGTGGTGGCGAGCAACCTGTTCGGCGACATCCTGTCCGACCTCGGCCCGGCCTGCACCGGCACCATCGGCATCGCGCCGAGCGCCAACCTGAACCCCGAGCGCACCACGCCGTCGCTGTTCGAGCCGGTGCACGGCTCGGCGCCGGACATCGCGGGCCGGGGCATCGCCAACCCGATCGGGCAGATCTGGTGCGGCGCGATGATGCTGGAGTTCCTCGGCCACAAGGCGGCGCACGACGCCATCCTGGCCACGATCGAGAAGGTGCTGGCACCCGGCAGCGGCGCGCCGCGCACCCCGGACATCGGCGGAACCGCGGGCACTGCGGATCTGGGCCAGGCGATTGCGCAGGCTCTTTGAAAAGCGGTTCGCCAAAACGCCACTAAAATCGCGCTCCTCGCTGTGTTTCACGGGGCAGCGTCGTATTGACACCCCGTAGACCTGTGGTTGTAATCCCTGTCGGCAGTGCGCTGCCGGCGCATCAGAACTGCCATCCATTTTTCTGTACCACACCCCGCGGCGACGCCATGGGGCTGGCGCAGCCTCTGATGACCCTGATCAACAATTTTTCTACAAGGGGCCCTTGTGAACAAGACCGAACTGATTGAGCACATCGCAAAGAACGCCGATATTTCCAAAGCCGCTGCCACGCGGGCACTCGAATCCACCATCGGCGCCATTCGTACCACGCTCAAGAAGGGCGGTTCCGTGTCGCTCGTCGGTTTCGGCACTTTTGCGGTCGGCAAGCGCGCCGCCCGGACCGGCCGGAATCCGCGCACCGGCGACGCGATTAAAATCAAGGCCGCCAAGATCCCCAAGTTCCGTCCCGGCAAGGCGCTCAAAGACGCGCTGAACTGAGACATCGTTTAAGGTGGGGTGCTTAGCTCAGTTGGTAGAGCGGCGCCCTTACAAGGCGTAGGTCGGGGGTTCGAGCCCCTCAGCACCCACCACCGAAAATCCAATGAAATCAAGGGCTTAGAGTAAATATAGGCCCTTTTTCTTTGCTCATTTACCGGCCTGAAAGGGAGCCAAAGAGAGCCTCTACCAGCCAAAAAGAGTTGTCTACCAGCCGAAACTAATCCCCGGCAAGCCCTACACTGCCGGCCATTCAATCGAAAGGCGGGGGCCATGGCCGGCAAGAAAAAATTCGCGAACGGGACGGTGCAATACACGTTCAAGAGAGCCGGCCTGCTGGAGAAGCCGATCTACATGACGTTCCCCAACGAGGTAGAGGGCGACGCCTTCGCTCAGCGCGTGGAGCTGCTGCTCGACCGCGGCATCGTGCCGACCGATCTTCAGCAGCCGAGCTCAGCCCGCATCACCACGATCAAGGACCTGGTGCGCGCATACGAGCGCGATGCGCATCCGACGGCGAAGGACCGCGGTCAACTCACTACCATCATCAAGTCCCGGGGCGACACGCACCTGCCCTCGATCAACGCGGGCTGGGTCGATGATTGGATTTCGGAGTTGAAGCGCATCGAGAAGCTCGCACCGGCAACCATTCGCGCGAAAGTCGGCGCCCTGGCCAGGTGCACGGACTGGGGCCTGCGCAAGGGGCACCTCCTGATGCCCGACCATCCGTTGCGCACGTTGCCAGACGGTTACGCTCAGTACACGAAGGCCGATGCTGATCTCGCGGGTGTGAAGCGCGTCGACGTCGAGCGCGATCGGCGCCTCGAGGAGGGCGAGTTCGAGCGGATCCTGGCGGTCATCGATGGCGGCGTGCTGCCGCGCAAGCAGCGGCCGCTCGCGCTCGATGACCCGAAGGCGCTGCGGTGCATGTTCGTGCTGGCCGTCGAGTCGGCGATGCGCATGCGCGAGATGTATACGCTGACACTCGACCAGGTCGACATCAAGAAGCGCACCGTCTTCTTGGACAAAACGAAAAACGGCGACAAGCGCCAGGTCCCGATGTCGTCGACCGCGGTGTCAATCCTCAAGGACTTTCTGGCGGTCCGCCAGGCGGCGGGGGCGAAGGCCGCCGACACTGTCTTTCCGTGGGTGCCGCCCGACTGGAGCGCGAAGGAGCTGGACGCGACGTCGGACTATCTCTCGAAGCTGTACATCGGCATCTTCGAGGTGGCGAAGTGCGAGCAGCTGACTTTCCACGACCTGCGGCACGAGGCGACCAGCCGGCTGTTCGAGAAGACCACGCTCTCCGAGGCGCAGATCATGAAGATCACCGGCCACAAGGCGCACCGCATGATGATGCGGTATGCGAACCTACGCGGCAGCGACCTGGCTGCGCGCCTTTGGTGAACTCACAGCTCGGGGCAAATGTCGCCGAATTTGGACGCCACGTATGCTCGCATGGCGGCGAGAAGAGGAGTCGGTCCGGGCATCCCATCGCGATACGTCACATCGACGCTCGCCTCTGCCGTCTTTCCAGCCGCCCAAGCCCTTGCTGTTCGGGTGCAGCGCGGCCCATTGCTGGCGCTCTTCGTCTAGTTGGTTCGGATCAATGGGCTCGACGAAGACGGTCGTCGGCCACAGCACGATGCGCTCGCGCTCGATGATCGGTCCGCCATCAGCCCATTCGTCTGACGGCATGAAGGCCTCATTGCAATCCGGGTCCCACACCGCACCGCCCTTCAGTGGGTCGATGAACGCTTTCGAGCGACCCTCGGCTTTTGCCACCCATAGGTCCAGCGGCGAGCCGGTGAGTTCGGAGGTCTTCATGCCGGGATTCTGCCCGAGCTGGTCCGCGTCGGGCGCGCCAGGGGGCGGCGCATGCGGCTCGCGGTCTGCCTGACGATTTCGCCTTCGATGTGCGCGAGCACGTCCTTGGTGAGCATCACGTAGGCGCGGCCCACCCGGGCGGCCGGGATCGCGCCGGCGCTGATCAAGTCGAGCACCGTCTTCGGGTGCACCTTCAGGAGGTCTGCGGCGCCTTGGATGTCGACGGTGTGGCTCAAGGTTGCTCTCCCAGGCCCATCTCGCGGGCCTCATTGATGGCGTCGGCGATCGCGCAGTGCAGCGAGGTGTGCTGCGCGGTGACCTCCATTTCGGTGTTGCGGCGCTTGCCCTTGAGCTCGATCTTGTAGCCGGTGATCTTGCGGGGCTCGCGGTAATCCGTCAGCGTCCAGACGCGCAATGCGCCGAGCGTCTCCGCTTCGGCCCAGAGGTCGTCCAGGCTGAGCTGGCGGATCGGTGTGATGTGCATCGTGGTCGGAATCATTTGCGACGGTTCCTCCATGCATCGGCCCATGTGTAGCGCTCGGGCCACCAGTCGCGGAGCGCGCGCACGAAAGCAATAAGGCGGCGCTTCATAAGTTTGCTCGCGCTGCCTTGGCGGCGTCGAAGGGCGCGAACGGATCGGCAACACGGCCGGTGTCCACGTCGATGTCGGCAATCTTCACGCTCACGCGGTCGTTGTCGTACAGGCTGATGCCCTTGGCGAGCATGTGCTGCGGCGTGCCGTGCAAAGCGAAGGCGACGTAGTGCAAGGCTTTCCGGTAAGCATCGATCTCGGACACCGCCGCTGCCTGCGCTGGCCTGGCAAAAGATGCGATGGCGCGCGCCCATCCCCGAATCACTGCGCCATCTTCGACGCCGACGCGGCTCGCCATCGACAGCAGGTAGCCATGCAGGCCGTCTAGCTCTGCCGGCTCGGCTGCTGCCTGCGCTGGTTCGGCTGCGGGTGCGGGGGCAAGGGGGGTGCCATCGGGGGCGCAGCCATGCGCGGCTAGGTACGCGGCACGTTCCTCCGGGGTGCGCTCACGCAGTCGGATGGTAGTCATGCTGCGGCGGCCTCCAACAAGCGAACATCGATGACTCGCCCGCCCGCCTGGTAGACGCGGGTCTTGGCCACTTCGACCGCGCGACTGACTTCACGGGTGCTCAGCTGCTCGAGCTGGAACTGGTGCAGGCGGATGGCCTCCACCACGTCATCGAGCTCTCGGTAGTAAAGGGCGGTCTGGCGCCAGGTGCCGGACGCCAGCGCGCGCTCCCGGATCCCGAAGAGAGCCTGCTCGGCACTCTTCAGATGCTCCCGAAGGCCGCGGACGACGCCCTGGTCTTCGATCGCCAGCGCCACCTCGACAGAGCTAGCCAGCACGCACCACTGCGTCTCGGTCGCAACTCCTTCGCGGAGCGCCTTGAGCGCGCTGCGAATGGGGACCATGAGGCGTCCCATCTCGCCCGCCGTCAGCGTCGTGGCGCGGTTGATCACCACGTCGACCATGTTGATTGCCGGCTGAAAGCGCACGCGGCGTGGAGGTCTGCCGCGGCTCATTGCGCTCCCTTGGGCCAAGGCCATGCTGCGAGGGAGGGGGTCGCCGGCTCGGCCTGTTCCTCGGGCGCCGGCTCCCCGCCTGGCCCAGCATCGAGCTCTTGCAGCGCGGCAGCGATGCTCGCGCTTGCCTCCTCTTTCGTCGTCTTCGCCTTGGGCGCTCGCGCCGCAGGCTTCGATTTTTTTGCGCCTCCCTTCGCACTTCCCTCCGGCTGCGCAGCCAGTTCGTCGCCGGCGGGAGCTTTTTGCTCTCGTTCGGCCCGAATGTCGGCCTGCGCTTGTGCCTTGATGTCGTCCAGCGAGATGCCCAGGAGGCCGCACAGCTCCCCGAGGACCGGTGCCGAGGTGCGCGCGGAGCGTTTGCCATCCGTCCACTGGTAGCCGGGGATGCGATCGCCGTTTGCCAGCATCAGAAGGACGGCGAAGCCGACTTCGTTGTCATCGGTCGCGCGCACGGTCGACGCAATGAGCTCGTCGTCGGCGTTGTCGAGGCCGAGCGCCTGCATCGCGTCGTCCTCACTGCAGCGCTGATCGACGCCAGAGATCTCCATGATCAGCACACGCATGAGGTTCGCCGTCATTGCGCGGATCTCGCCCGCCTTGACACGCGGCGTGATGGCGGCCAGGGCGGTGGCGCGCCAACGCTTCTGGTACTCGGCTTCCAACTGCTGGCGCTCTTGCTCTGCCGCGTAGTCGTCGTCGGCCTTGCGTTCCTTGGCCCGATCCTTCGGCGACTCGGCCGCGTGCCTGACGCGTGCCTTGGCGTTGCTCGCCACCTCGTCAGAAATCACTTCGATGAGCTCGCCCGATTCCGGCGCGACCAGTAGCGCGACCTTCTTCAGTTCCTTGGCGGTCAGCAATTCCCGCAGCGGCTTGCCACCCAGCACGAGGTCCTCCAGGCAGGTGTAGCCCCGCAGATACGACGAGGTCCCGTGGGGCATGACTTCCTTGGCCTCACGCCCTTCGATCACCTCCATGCCCTTGGCCCGTGCCATCGCGACCAGGCTTTCGGAGTGCGCGGCTTCCTTGCCGTGGAAGCACGTCGGATCGATGCACACGTCGGGGCCGTCGACGTCGGTGAACAGATCGGGATTCGCGCCGGTGCGCTTCGGGCAGGCCGGGCAGGCGCCGGCGGCCGGCACCAGGCTGGCGTCGATGATCGAGAACTTCGCGCTCGACAGCTTCAGCATCACGTTCTGCTGCACCCAGGTCTGGAGCGCGCGGTAGCTCAGCCGCGGCGAGCCCTGGTGGTCCTTCTCGGTGGCGGCCTCGAGCGCCTTGACCTGCAGCTTCTCGTCGGGAATCCGGGCGATCAGCAGCGCCTTGCTGCCGTCGATGTCGCCACGGCGCAGGGCCTCGCGCGGGCCGCTGGTCAGGTCGAGCAGCTTGAGCCGGCCGTAGACGTAGGCGCGGCTCTTGCCGATCCGCTCGCCGACCTGTTCCTTCTGCAGGCCGGTCTCCTCGCAGAGCCGCTGGTAGCCCTCGGCCTCCTCGAGCTCGGTGAGGTCGTCGCGCTGCAGGTTCTCGACGATCTGGATCTCCAGCACGTCGGCGTCGCTGAGCGTGCGGATCATCGCCGGGATCGACTTCTGTTGCGCGAGCTTGCTGGCCCGGTACCGGCGCTCGCCGGACACGATCTCGTGCGTCGGGAGCGGGTTGCCGTCGCCGCGGTTGCGGAACGTGTCGGCCAGGCGCGCAGCCGGGAGCGGCCGCACAAGGATGGGCTGATGCACGCCGCTCGCCTTGATGCTCTCGACCAGGTCGGCCATCTTGGCCTCGTTGAAGGTCTTGCGCGGATTGGTCAGGCTGGGCGAGATGAGTGCCAGGTCGAGCACCGCGAACTGGTCGGCCGCAGGTGCTGCGACGTCGTCGGCGATTTCGGTGCCGCTGTCCGCGGCGTATTCCTTGAGGGACATAGTTGCTCCTTTCGGCTCAGAGAGCCGGCATGCTTTCGGTGGGGATGAGGGGACGCAGCCGGGTGGCCATCGTTTCGAAGGCGGTGCGCGCCTTGAGCGCCGCCGCGTGCAACTGCCACAGCGCGAGCGTGGCCTTCGCGAGCTCGAGCTGGGCGGCGCGGGCCGCGATCAGCTCAGGGTCCTCCGGCTCGGGAGCAGGAGGCGTCCAGCCCGGGAGGGCCAGCGCAATCTTTCCGTCGACGACATGGCGTTCGAGCGCGCCCTTCTTGAGGGCGGACTTGAAGCTCGCGGTGATCGTCGCCTGCGGGATCTCGAATCGCCGCGCGATCTCGACGTAGGTGATGCAGCCGCCGTGTTCGTGCAGATGCTCCAGCACCTTTGACGGTGCGCTGAGCGGCTGAGGCTTGTACGGCGTGAGCGATCGCCGGCCAGGCGTCAGCGCGCGCAGCTTGAACTGGTTGCGCCCCGGCCCCAGCTCCACGGCCATGAATCGACGGTCGTTCGTGTCGCCCGGCAGAAAGTCGGCATGGCCGGTCGTTGCGTGGAAGGTCGGTGTCGCCGGCGCCGAAGGCTGTACAGCCGGCGCAGGTGGCACATAGCGCGGCGCCTCGAGCACCTTCTGCGCGCCTGGCGCGCTCTGCCTGCCGTTGAACAGGCTGGGGATCGCCATGGCGTCGTAGGCACCGGGCCTGCTCGACCTGGTCGTCAGCTCGGCGCCGGTGTAGATCTCGCGCGAGAACGGGATTCGCGGCCCCGCCACGCTCGACAAGATGGTGTCGTCGACGATGTCCTTCATCACTGCGGCACCGTGACCTTGACGCCCGCGATGCCGCATTCCAGCGCCGTGAACTCGCCCAGCACGAGCTGCTGCAGGTGGCGCAGGTCGTGGGTGTTTGCGATGACCGCGGCCGGCTTGAAGATGCTGCCGTCCGTCGAGCTGATGTGGCCTCCCTCAGCTGCGCCGTCGCAGCCGGGGCGCGTGACCTGCCAGAGCAGGCCGCCGGCCGCATGCACGGTGTCGGCTTCGTTCTCGAACCGGACGTCAGTCAGTACGAAGCGGGCGGTGCCGTTGCGGTGCATCGTGGCCACGCGCTCGAGGACGATCCGGGTCCAGTAGCGCGGGTCGCGCTTGCGCCGGTACTCGGTTCCCCACCATTGCAAGATCTGGCGCGGCGACCGCGGCGCCGTGAGCCACGCGGGCGAAAGGTGCCCGAGTTGATCGCGGCCGTCCTTGCCGATGGTCATGGCCACGGCAGCGAGGAAGTCCTGGGGCGCCCGGTTCATCGCCAGCGCGGTGATCGCGTGCTGCTTCGTCGACGGGTGCGAGAGATAGACCGGATCGACCTGAAAGCCCTCGGACACTTCCGCGCGCAGGGCGTCGGCGAATGCGAGCTTTCGAAATCCGAGGTGGGTAACGAGAAGGTCGGCAACGGTGTCCTTGCCGGTGCCGGCGAAGCCGGTAAGTCCGATGATGTGCGTCTTCATGTGGCCTGGGTCAGGGGGGAGTTGAGAGCCACGGCCTGGACGTGCGGGAAGGTGATCCGCATGCCGGTCAGGTTCGTGGTGAGGGTGATGTGTGCGCCACGCTTCAAGGTGGCGGCCTTCTGCTCGGCCTGCTTGCGGGTGGCCTCGCTGTAGAGCTGCTCTGCGTGGATCGTTCGCTTGAGGCCGGAGAGCGGGCGCACGTCCATGCACAGCACGGGCAGGGGGTGCTGGTCGTCGCCGACCAGCTTCGTGCGCACCTCGGCGGCATGGATCAGCACGCCGACGATCTCCAGCACCAGGTCGCCGTGCGCGATGGGTGCCGAGTCGGCGGCGAACATGTCCGGCGCGCTGGCCGGTGCAGACGTGTGCACGGCGCTCACTTGAGTGCTCCCATCCAACTGCTGATGGGTTCGGCCTCGCAGGCGTCCTCGACGGCGCGCGCAACCGTGCCGATCGCTACGCAGCCGAAGAGCCAAGTGGCGAGTGCAGCCAGCAAGGCCTTGCCGAAGCGGTGACGAGGGTGAGGGTTGGCCTCGAAGTGCTCGACCTTGGTCGACTGCTGCCAGGGCGTCGACCACATGGCGCGCGTGCGCGCGAGGTCGGCCAGATGCCGTTGCTTCAACATCGCGACGATGTCGGGGGAGAGCTCGTGACGCATCAGCACCACCGCCAGACGGCGCCGGCGACTCGATGGAGCAGCGGACGAGGGGTGGACGTGCGGCGCTCGAGCAGCGCCTCCTGGATGAGCTCTGCGTCGGCATTCAGCGGCGCCGGGCCCGGCGTCCAGCGCGAGCCAATGAGGATCCCGGTGCGGGTTCCGACCAGGCCGTTGGCCGGCGGGCGCACTTCACGGTCGAACAGGTCGGGGCGGAGGATGCTCATACGGCGTCCTTTCGCGGCACCAGCGCCTGGTGGCAGTTGGGGCAATGGCCGTCGGCCGGCTCGATGTCGGCGGGCCACGCCTGCCGGCAGTGCATGCACAGCCAGTCGGTGGCCTGGGTGCGCAGGACGGCCCGCATGCGGTCGGCCTCGGCCTGGGCGGCATCAGCCAGGGCCAGGGCCGCCACCAGGCGCTCGCGGATGCTCACGGACAGCGCCAGGGCGGCGCTTGCCTGGTCGATAGTGGAGGCGCTCACGATGCGCTCCCGGTGGCCTTGGCGATGACGTCGAGCACTCGCTTGTGCACGGCGGAACCGCGCAGGTTGTCGCTGTACTCCAGCAACTCGGTCAAGCGCTCCAGCAGCTCGGCCACCAGCTCGTCGCGGTCGTCGAACGGCGTCAGCTCGTGAGCGGGCACATGCTGATGCCAGATGCTGATCTCTCGGTCGTCGGTACTACGCGCCGGGATGACGATCGGGGCGTCAAGCACGATGTCGGCCTGCAGCACGCGATCGCTGTCGATCGAGAGCCCGCGGACCACACCGGTGACGCGCTGACCCAGATGATCGCGGTGGCGAACGTGCTGGCCGAGGCGCAGCGAGATTTCAAAGCCGGGCCCCGGCGCGTGCTGCGCGGTGCTCATACAAGCCTCCAGTGGTCCGGGGGCATGCCGGTGGGCTTGATCACGCGCTCGTTGCGGACGTGGGGCACGTCGTTGTTGAAGGCCGGGATCTCCTTCACGCCGTCGATCGTGACGTCGACGTTGTTCAGGAAGTCCTTGCGCTGCTGGTCCAGTTCGTGCGGAGCAAGCGGCTGCGGTTTCGCCTCGAGGTAGTGGATGGAGGCGCTCACGAATCGGCCCTCAGCAACTCGTCGGCTTGGTCTTTTGCAACCCGGCACGCGGCACGGATGGCCGTCTCGTAGGCGCCTTGCGGGGCCTCGAGAATGTGGCCGCCGTATGCTGCGTAGATGCCATTGATCACCGCGACTTGGCACTGGCGGTGAAACGCCCGGTCGCTCGGTGTCAGCGGCTTGCGCGGCGGCTTCGGCTTGTGGATGGTCATCACTTCACTCCTGTGTGGTGGGCGAGTGAAGGGGATCATAGCGAATCGCTAGAACTAAACAAGCGATTCGCTAGAAATATTTTCGCGATGGTGGGAAATCACCATCTAGCGGACGAAAAAATGCCCGCGCACGGCGGGCTTTCGGGAAGGCGGCAGTCGCCTACTCAGCCAAACTCTGGGCGGTAGGGGTCCCTGAGCCGCCTGGGCAAGCCGCCAATCGGGGGCACGGCCGGCCAGGTCTCCCGGATCGGGCCTGCCGCGGTGTAGCCAGACGAGCCAGACTCCGCGATCTTGTCGGCGATGGCATTCAGTCCCTTGATGAGCGCGTAGCCGGCGAACTGGAGCCGCTCGGAGTACTCCCCGTTCACGCCGAACGAAGTTCCCTCGTCCGTTTTGATGATGTGGATCATGCCGTGCAGCTCACCCCGCTGTTCCTTGGCCGTCAAGTCCGCCAGCATCGCTGCGGTATTAGAAGTTCTTGCGGCCACCTTGCGCCGCAGTTCGATTACGTTGCCCACTTTGTTCCATCTTCTTGGTGTCCAAGTCAAACAGCTGACTCGGTGGGTCAGTTTCGCCGCGCTGGGAGCCAATTGCTCGAACGCTCAATTCTTCATAGATCCGCTGTGCAATAGTTCCGCTTTCTTGTGGTCTTTGCGCTAGACGAGAGAGCAAAGGTTCTATAGATATCCGAGTCAGCTCATCGGCATTGGAAATAGCCGCTGCCAGCACATTGAGAGCCTGTAGTAGCGAATCAGGTGCTGGGTTTGGTGCTGGTGCCGCTGCGGGTGAAGAAGCGGCCTCCACGTCATCCGCATCGAACCAGCCGCGGCCGAGTTGCAGCGCGTCCTCGATGGCGCGCGCGGCAGTGGGGCCAAGCGCCTTCGCGCTCCTTGTCCCGTCTTTCTTGGGTGGCAGCGGAGTCCGCTTGATCACCTGGTCGAGCGATGCCGCACTTTGGTTGGTTGCCTGCGCGAGGCGAGAGAGACCTCCGTGCCTCTCAACCAAGGTGATGAGTTTCCTGCGTCGGCGATCTGCGATCGTTTCCATGTTCGTGGTTCTAGCAGAGAGCTAGGCGAATATTCCTAGCGAATCGCTTGTGGATCATCTAGCGAATCGCTAAGATGGCGGTTATGGCAAAGCACCTTTCTCCCGAAGACCGCAGGCGGATCGCGTCCGTCACCGGCCTGAACGAGCAGTACCTGTACCAATGTTTGACCGGCAAGCGGGACATGAATCCAGCAGCTGCGCGCAAGGCCGAGGACGCCACCAAGGGGGAGGTGACGCGGCAAATGCTGTGCCAGAAGACCTATGCGGGCATCTGGCCCGAACTTGTCCATGCGCAGGCGTGTGTTTGATATGCAGGTAAGAGACATGACGGAAGCGTCTTCGATGTCGCAAGAAAAAGCACGGAAAGCGTTCACCCGCGTTTTGCAAGCGATGGAAAAGCCCGGGACGGGTGGCGCCGCCGCCGCCGAAATGGGCACCTCCGACACCTCGGTCAGCAGGATCAAAAACGAGCATCTGCAGGGGGCCATGTGCCTTCTCTACGCGCTCGGTTTCAAGATTGTCGAGGACGGGGTGCAGGTTGTCGACGCTGAGACCTACGCCTTCCTTACTCGGTCCCACGCGCGCGTCATGGCGCGCGCTCCCGATCTGATCTGGAAATCCGATTCTGAATTCGGAGCCATTTCATGAGCGCGCCGGCCATTCCGATTCCGCCTGTCACCGACGACGACATTGCAGCAGCCGACTCCATGTTCGGCTTGCTGCCGCCAGAGTCGCCACCCGCCCCAGGGGCAGCGGCGGCATAGCAGATGACAGATGTCCTCCAATTCCCGCCGGTGACAGCACCGGTGTGGGAGAGCATCCCTGAGTCTCTGGCGACCCGCCAGCAGTGGCTCCTGTGGAAGTTCGAATCGAAGGAAGGGCAGAAGAAGCCCGGGAAGATTCCCTACTACGTGGGCGGGGGTCGGCGCACAGGCGGGCAGGGCGACGATCGCGATCGCATGCGGCTGGCGACACTACCCATCGTGCGCAAGGCATTCGATCGCGGCGGCTGGCACGGCATCGGCTTCGCGTTCCTTCCAGGCGATGGTCTGATCGGCATCGACCTGGACGGCCAGCTCGAGGCGGACGGCCAGTGGTCAGAGCGCTGCCGGAACATCGTTGGCGCTTGCGAAAGCTTCACCGAGATCTCGCCCAGCGGCAAGGGCGTGCACATCATCGTCGCCGGCGAGACGACGACGAACAAGAGCAACGACATCGGCCTCGAGGTGTTCTGCGCCCGCCAGTTCTTCACGTTCACGGCCAATCGGTTCCCGAACACGCCGGCCGAGGTGCAGCCGATCACCGAACTGGCATTGCGACGCCTGCACAAGACGATCGACGATGCCAAGGCAGCAGCGCAAGCCGCCAAGCGGCCGGAGCCTTCTCCTTCGGCCGGGCAGACCCCGCCCGCGCAGCCAGCAGCGTCGGGCTCTGACGACTTCAGGCGAGTCAACGATGCCGCCATGGCGTCATTCGCCGCCTGGGTGCCGACGTTGTTCCCCGGCGCGATCGCGCGCGGTGCTGGCTACCGCGTCACATCGAAGGCGCTCAATCGCGACCTGCAGGAAGATCTGTCGATCGCGCCAGAGGGCATCGTCGACTTCGGTGTCGCGGACATGGGCGATTCGAAGCAGGGTGCTCGCACGCCGATCGACCTGGTCATCGAGCACCTGCCCGCGGCCAAGCCGGCCGACGCGCTGAAGTGGCTCGCCCCGCTGGTCGGGGTGGAGCTCAGCAAGCCTGCCCGGCAGAAGAAAAATCGCGACCTTCCGGCTCCCGCTGGGGAGCCGGGGGGCGGGGGTAATGGCGGCGGTCCGCGGCCGGCGTCAGTTGGCGGAAGCGGCGAAGACGACGATGCCCACGACGAGGTGCTTTCCATGCTCGTCAAGGGCAAAGGCGGGCGGCCTGAGGACTGCCGCGAGAACGTCCTCTACTGCATGCTGAACGATCCAGCCCTGCGCGGCCTGATCAAAAAGAACGACTTCAGCCAACTGCTCGAGCGCAGCAAGGATGCCCCGTGGGGCCGCCCTGCAGGCGAGTGGGACGAAGAAGACGACCTGATGCTGGGCGAGTACCTGCTGCGCACGTACCGGCTCGGCATCAAGGGCAAGGGCACCTTGCGCGACGGCGTGCTGATGGCGGCACGGCTGAGCAAGTACAACCCGATCGTCGACTGGATCAAGGCCGAGGAATGGGACGGCGTGCCGCGCATCGAGCACTGGCTGACCGATGTGTTCGAGGTCGAGGATCGGCCTTACACCAGGCTGATCGGCAAGTGCTTCATGATGGGCCTCGTCAAGCGAGCGATCCAGCCGGGCTGCAAGTTCGACTACATGCTCATCCTCAAGGGCGAGCAGGGCCTCTCGAAGTCGGGCGCCTTCCGTGCGCTGGCCTATCCCTACTTCACCGACAACGCGATCCGCATCGGTGACAAGGACAGCCAGATGGCGATGCAGCTCGCCTGGATCGTCGAGTCGGCCGAGCTGGAGTCGCTCAACAAGTCCGAGACCACGCTGATCAAGCAGTTCCTCTCCGCCCAGGAGGACTGGTACCGGCCGCCCTATGGGTCGCAGATGGTCAAGGCCCCTCGGCACTCGGTCAACGTCGGCACCACCAACGCTGACACCTTCCTCAAGGACGCCACTGGCGATCGCCGCTTCTGGCCGCTGGAGGTCAAGGTGGTCCACCTCGAGGTTCTCGCTGCAGCGCGCAGCCAGCTGCTCGCCGAGGCCCTGCACCGCGTCAAGGCCGGCGATCAGTACTGGCCGACCAGGCAGGAGGAGAAGGAGCTGGTTTTCCCCGAGCAGGAGCCGTTCAAGCGCCGCGACGAGTGGGAGAACTACCTCGATGAATACGTCAACGCCGACCACGGGACGCTGTCAACGGACGGCCCCCGCCGGGATCGCGACTTCTTCGGGTCGACCGAACTCTACGACAAGGCCTTGAACATCAAGGCCGATCGGATCGACGGCAACGGGCAGATGGATTCGCGGATCTCGAACGCGATGAAGTCCCTCGGCTTCATCCGCCACCGACAGACCACCGGCAAGCGCCAGCGCGGATATCTGCGCCGGCCTGTTGTCCAGGAGACCAGCGAGGCGCTGCAAGCCCCTCAGGGCGGCCCGCAGGCCGTAGAGGAGGAGGGCCATGACCTCCCGTTCTGAAATCGACGCACGCCTGGCTGGATGCCATGCGGTGGTCTCGCCCCGTGCATGCGTTTGCGCAGCCGGTCCTGACGCCATCGCCGTCCACCCCCGTCCACCCTCTGTCCAGGGGGGGTGGACGGCGCAAGTCGTTGATGCGATTGAAGAAAACCCCATCCGTCCACCCGTCCACCCTAAAGCGGCGTCCGGCCTTCACACGTGCAGGCGCGCAGACAGGCGGGCGCGTGTCTGCGCGCGCGCTCGCGGGCGCAGCTCACCCACACACCTTGGTCGGGGTGGACAGGTGGACGGATCCAGCATCCATGCGGGTTTGCGCCGTCCACCCCCCGTCCAGCCCCTCACTCAACAGGAGCGAAGCACCATGACCGAGCCAGCGAAGAGAGTGGACATGCGCGCCACCATGCCGATGACAGCCGATTGGATCGCCCGCAAGCGCCTCGACTGGGGCCTCGAGCACGTCAACCACTGCCTGCGCCGCGGCACCGTCGACAAGGCGCCCGGGTTCTTCTATGCCATCGAGGGCGGCCAGGTCGTCGGCACACCGTTTCCGGCTGACCATCCGGCTGCGGAGTGGCAGCAGTACGCCGTCGTCAATGGATGTGGGTTCGCAGCCTTCATCGCCGAGCCGATGCAGACATCTGCACAAGGCGCGCAGGCAAAGGGGAACTGAGATGCAGATCACCGTCACCGACAACTTCCCCGACGTCAAGCGTATGCTGGGCGAGCAGCAGGGCCAGATGCCGTTCGCCCTGGCCTTGGCCATCACGCGCACAGCACAGGACGTGCAGAAGGCTGAGCGCGATGAGATGGGCTCGGTCTTCGACCGCCCGACCCGCTACACGCTCAACTCCCTGTTCCTCAAGCGAGCGACCAAGCAGACCCTCGAGGCTCGTGTGTGGCTCAAGGACTACTACGAGCCGAACTTCCTGCTGCCTCAGATCGAGGGCGGTGCGCGCCGGCAAAAGCGCTTCGAGCAGCTGCTCGTGCAGCGTGGAGCGATGGCATCGGGTGAGCGCGCGGTACCGGGCGAGGGCGCCTCGCTGGACACCTACGGCAACATGAGCCGCGGGCAGATCGTCAAGATCCTCAGCCAGGTCAAGGCCTTCAACCTCGCAGGCGCGAACCAGAACGCATCGGGCAGCAAGCGCAGCAAGGCGCGCCGTTCGCGTGAGGAGTACTTCATCAGCACGGGCAAGGGCGCGCACCCGCGCGGCCGTGGCGCATGGAAGGGCGGGCAGCATGCCCAGCACTTGCCTCGTGGCATCTGGGTGCGCACCAGCTTTGGGGCATGGGGCACGGCAGTGAAGCCGGTCCTGTTGTTCGTTTCGCGCGCGACCTACCGGGTGCGCTTCCGCTTCTTCGACGTGGCGAACACCACGGTAGCGCGCGTGCTGCCGGGTCACATCCAGTCAGCCGTGGCCCACGCCCTCAACACGGCGCGGCCGGCGAAGGGTGCCGCATGACCCAGGGGCAGATTCAAGAAAGGGATGGCTCGAGCCGGGGCCCCACCCCCCGGTCTGGGTCCTCCCTGGAGGGGCCAGTCAAGGGTAATTCGAGGCCCGTTGTCGCGCTAGTGCGTGGGCCGGCACTAAGTTAACGGGTAGGTCAACAGTGTCCAAAGTCAACCTCATGTCCCTCGCGGCCTACGCGAAGCACCGCGGCTGCTCGAAGGCCGCGGTCACCAAAGCTGCGCAAGCTGGCCGGATCTCCCTCATCGACGGGCAGATCGACGCGATGATCGCCGACGCCCAGTGGAAGGCGAATACCCGCGCGCGGATGC
Source organism: Variovorax sp. P2_H12 (assembly GCF_056403395.1). NCBI lineage: Bacteria > Pseudomonadati > Pseudomonadota > Betaproteobacteria > Burkholderiales > Comamonadaceae > Variovorax > Variovorax sp. P2_H12. The sequence goes on from NZ_JBFUFO010000025.1 coordinate 113,484, forward strand.
CAGCTCGCGCGGCGCGCGATGAGGCCGGCGCTCCGGCGGGGGCCGATCTGCTCGGCGCCGGCGGCGACGTGGCGGCGCCTGGCGGCGATGACTACTGGGACTCCCGCGGCCGGCGCGAGGCGGCGGAAGCCGAGCTCGCCGAGCTGAAGGTCGCCGAGCAGCGGCGCGAGCTGATCCGAGTGTCGGCCGTCGAGACCGTGTGGTCGTCGTCGCTCGCCGCTGCCCGTGAACATCTGCTTCAGGTGCGCGCCCGCTTGGCACCGTTGCTCGCGGCTGAAACCGACGTGTTCAAGATCGAGCAGCTGCTCGACGAGGAACACAGCCAGGCGCTGCAGCTGTTGTCCGGCGCAACGGTGCGCAAGCCGGAGGAGTCTGCTTGAGCGCTCGCGATCTCCCCGACGACGTACCCCGCGCCATCGAGATTCTCGATCGGTGCAAGGCGCGGTTCTTTGCACCGCCGCCGCGGATCGACACATCGGAATGGGCCGCCGCCTACCGCTTCATCGCAAAGGGCTCCGAGCGCGGGCAGTGGCGCAACGCGCGCACGCCATACCTGGTCGAGCCGATGGCCGTCGCCAGCGCGTTCTCGCCGTATGAGCGCATCGTGCTGATGTTCGCCACGCAGCTCGGAAAGACCGAGGTGCTCTACAACTCGATCATGCAGCGGATCCACACCGAGCCGCAGGACATGATGATGGTGCAGCCCACGCTGCAGGATGCGCAAGACCACAGCGGCCAGCGATTCCTGCCGACGATCCTGCAGACGCCGATCATGCACGGCCTGGTGGCGGTCCAGCGCAGCCGCGACGAGTCGAGCAGCTGGCGGGCGCGCAGCATTCAAGGTGGCTTTGCGGTGTTCTTCGGCGGCGCGAACAGCGCGAGCTCGCTGGCGTCCAAGCCCCTCGGGTTCGCGGTGGCCGACGAGGTGGACAAGTGGCCGGCCGACGTCGACAACCAGGGCCCGCCGCTCGGCCTGCTCGAGGAGCGCATGAGCAACTTCAGCCGCCGCAAGCTGATCATCGCGAGCACGCCGACGATCAAGGATGCATCGGTCATCGAAGCCGAATACCTCGCAAGCGATCGCCGGAAGTACCACGTGCCGTGTCCGCATTGCGGCGAACGCCAGATCCTCGTGTGGGGCGCTGGTGTTGAGCATGGGCTGCAGTGGCTGAAGACTGCCTCCGGTGCCGCGCGTCCGGAGACCGCCGTCTATGTCTGCCTGCATTGCGGCGCGACCATCGAGGAGCATCACAAGACCGAGATGCTCGCCGGCGGGATCTGGATCCCCGAGGCGCCCGGGGCCGGCCGCGGCAAGCGCGCCGGCTTCTGGCTCAACAAGCTGTACAGCCCGCTCGGCTGGCGCAGCTGGGCCTCGCTGGTGGAGAAGTGGGACGATGCGCAGAAGAAGAAAAAGACCGGCCTGGCCGGCCCGCTGAAGGAGTTCATCAACTCGAGTCTGGCTGAGACCTGGGCGGAGCAGGGTAGCGGCGCCGACAGTGAAGCGCTGCGCCGCCGTTCCGAGGGCTACGACATGGGCAAGGTTCCCCTGCGCGGCCTGATGCTCGCGATGGGTGTCGACACCCAGCCCGACCGCCTCGAGGCGCGCGTATGGGCGTACGGTCGCGGCGAGGAGAGCTGGCTGGTCGATCGCCACATCATCTACGGCGATCCGAACCTCGATGAGAACACCGAAGGCTCACCCTGGACGCGGCTGACCGAGATTCGCCGCACGCCCGTCATGCACGTCAGTGGCGCGCAGTTGCTGATCGAGGCGACGTGCGTCGACAGCGGTGGCCACAACACGCATGCGGTGTACAACTATTGCCGGCACCACGCACACGCGCACGTCATGGCAGTGAAGGGCGCGAGCCAGTACGGCCGTCCGGTGCTCGGCAAGCCAAGCCAACTCGACGTGAACTGGCGCGGCCGTAGCATGCCGCGCGGCATCAAGGTGTGGCAAGTTGGCACGGACACCGCAAAGCATTTGCTCTACGGGCGCATGCGCTTGACGACGGCGGGCCCGGGCTTCGTCCACGTGCCGGCCGCCTTGAAGGAGAGCGACGAATTCGAGCAGATGACCGCGGCCCGGTTGCTGCCAGTCGTGGTGCAAGGCAAGCACTCTCTGCGCTGGATCACACCGCAGGGCCAGCGCGAAGAGGCCGGCGACTGCATGGTCTACGCCTACGCCGCCGCGTGTTACCTGGGAATCCAGTCGTTTCGGGAGCCCAGCTGGGCGGCGCGCGAGCAGCGCATCGCACCACGCGAGCCCGATCTCTTTGGCCAGGCCGCCGCCCACATCGAACCAGAAGCGCCGGCGCCTGGTGCTGCCCATGAATCACCGGCGCAGCCAGCCCCCGCCGAGCTCAAGCCGGCCGACGCGCCGCGCCCCTTCCTCCACCGTCCATCCAAAAGACCCCCCTCCAGATCATGGTGAACACCAAAGACATCGTCCTCGACATCCTCCACCGCGTGAGCTCGGCGATCGAGGCGAGCCCCACGGGCTGGACGCCCGCAGTCGCGCAGGCCGTAGAAAAAGAGATCCGCGCCGACTGGGGCGGAGATCGCGTGTTCATTGCTCGGCGTACGGGGGAGGGGCACAGTTCCCGCAACAGTCGGATCATGCGCGACTACCTCACGGGAGAGCGGCTCTCGCTGCTGTCCCGGCGCTATCAGATCTCGGAGCGCCAGGTGCTTCGGATCATCAAGGCGCCCACCAAGTGACACGCCGAGCCTTACCGATGTCACCTGCGCTGTTGAATAGTCCGATCCAAACCGTCTGAAGGCGCGCCTCGTGGCCATTGAAATCCCGAACACTGAACCCTCCAGCATCGTGGCTGGCGACACTGCCAAGTGGACGCGCACGCTTGCCGACTATCCCGCCGATGACGGATGGTCGCTCGGCTACGAAGCCGTCAATGCGGGAACTCGCTTGGCTTTTCAGGCGACGGCCGATGGTGCGGACCATGCGATCGTGCTGTCCGCCACCACTACCGCGACGTACGCGCCAGGTGCGTATGACTGGCGGGCTCGCGTCACGAAGGGAGCGGAAGTCTTCACTGTCGGCACGGGCCGCCTGCAAGTGCTCGCGGCCTTCGATGCTGCAATTGACGCGCGGTCGCACGCACGCCGCACGCTCGAGGCGATCGAGGCGACTATCGAAGGGCGAGCCAGCAGCTCGACCGGGGAATACGAGGTCGCTGGCCGAAAGTTGAAGTACATCCCAATCGCCGACCTGCTGGTCCTGCGGGACAGGTATCGCCGCGAGGTCGCGTCTGAAGACGCGGCCGCTGGCGTCGGCAAAGGCCTTAGCGGCCGCATCCAAGTGAGGTTCGGTCCTTGAGCAAGTCAAACATCTGGCAGCGCGCCCTTGAGCGACTGCGCGGGGGAAAGCCCGCTGGCGCCAATGTGCGGCGCTTTCAAGCGGCCCGAGTTGACCGGCTGTCGGCCGACTGGCTGGCGACCCAGGTCAGCATCAACGAGGAACTTCGCTCCGACCTGGATCGTTTGCGGTCGCGCGGTCGCGAGCTCACCAACAACAACGACTATGCGCGTAAGTTCCGCGGGATGGTCGAGAACAACATCGTCGGCCCGACCGGCTTCAAGTTCCAGGCCCGCGTCGAGAACTCCCCTGGGAAGCCCGACCAGATGGCCAATGCGGCCATCGAGGATGCGTTCTCGCGGTGGTGCCAGTCTTGCGACGTCACCGGCAAACTGTCGTTCCGAGACTTGTGCGAGGGGCTGGTAGGCGGTCTGCCTGCTGACGGCGAATTCCTCGTGCGCCTGGTGCGTGGCGCGGACGCAAAGAACCCCTTTAACTTTGCGCTGCAGGTGATCGACGTCGACCGCATCGACACCACCTACAACGGCAGCGCGACCGGCTCGGGCAATACCGTCATCATGGGCGTCGAGGTGGACGACTACCGCCGCCCGATCGCGCTGCACCTGTTCGAGTCGCACCCGAACGACGGCGCCCGTACCATGCGCCGGCGCATCCGCATTCCAGCGGAGGATCTCCTGCACGGGTTCAAGGTGGAACGCGCCGAGCAGATGCGCGGCATCCCGTGGATGGCGCCGGGCATGCTGAGCCTGCACCACCTCGGTGGCTTCAAGTTGGCCGCCCTGCTTGCGGCGGAGCACGGCGCCAATCACTTCGGGTTTTTCGAGCAGTCGCTCGACGCCCAGGCTGGGCCTCCGATCGGCCAGACCGACACCACGACCGGCGAGACGATCACGACCTCGCAGCCCGGCATCTACGACACCCTGCCGCCCGGCTACACCTTTACCCCGCACGAGAGCAAGTATCCGAACGAAGTCTTCGGGCCCTTCGTCAAGACGACGTTGCAGCGGATCGCAAGCGGATGGCGCGTCGCCTACCATTCGCTGGCCAACGACCTGGAGAACGTCAATTTCTCCAGCATCCGCAGCGGCACGCTCGAGGAGCGCGATCGGTGGGCGTCAGATCAGCAGTGGTTCACGGACGCATTCCTGGAGCCGATTGCTGCCGAGTGGCTGCGAATGGCGTTGCTTTCCGGCGCAATCACCATGCCCAATGGAAGCGCGCTGCCGGCCGCGAAGGCGTCCAAGTTCTCCGCTCACGAGTGGCAGCCGCGGCGCTGGGATTGGGTCGATCCGAAGAAGGACATGGAGGCGCGAATCCTCCAGGTGCGAGCTGGCCTGATGTCCCCGCAGTCGCTCTCCGCCCAGATGGGGCGCGACTTTGGCGACACGATGGTGCAGATCAAAGCGGCACAGGAGCTGGCTGCAGCTCTTGGCATTGCCTTGCCGGCCTATGACGCCACTCCTGGAGCGTTGCCCCCTGGAGGGTCGGCGGCCGAGACGGTCGATTGAGCGGGGCATAGTGACATTGCGCGCCTTACGAATGTCACCCCTGCACCGTTGCAATAGGCGCATGAGCTCAGCACTCCCCGTCGCACTGCGCAAGCACCTCAACCCGCAGGGTCAACTCGCCAGGTCCTTCGTCCTGGATCGGGCCGCGGTCGATGAAGAGGCGCGGACCGTCACCCTCGCATTCGCGAGCGAGACGCGCGTCGACCGCAGCTGGTTCGTCGAGGTCCTGGACCTCAGTCGCAAGGCGATGCGCATGGAGCGCCTCGCCGCCGGTGCGAACCTTCTTTGCGACCACGACGCACGCGATGTCGTCGGGGTCATCGAATCTGTGGAGATCGGCGCGGACAAAGTAGCCCGCGCCGTGGTGCGCTTCGGTCGAAGCGTTCGAGCAGAGGAAGTCTTCCGGGACGTGGTCGACGGTATCCGTCGCAATGTCTCGGTCGGCTACATCGTGCACGAAGCGGTACTGGAAGGGACGAAGGATGGGCAGGACACCTATCGCGTCACCGACTGGGAGCCCTTCGAGGTTTCGCTGGTCAGCGTTCCTGCTGACGCAGCGGTCGGTGTCGGTCGCAGCCTAGCTGCGGAGCCGGCCCAGTCTCTCTCTCAACCCTCTTCATTGGAGCAACGCGCTATGTCGCAAGAAAATCTCGCCACCCTTGCCGCCGCTGCGGCCATCGCTGCCGCCTCGCCGGCCATCGAAACCCCCGCTCAACGCAACCACGCCGCTGAGATCAGCAAGATCGCGGCCGGCATGCCCGGCGGCGCCGAGCTGGCCATGCGCGCCATCCAGGCCGGCCAGACGGTCGAGCAGTTCCAGGCCGACGCCATCCGCCATCTGTCGAGCAAGCCGCTGCCGACTGCTGACATCGGCATGACGCGCGCCGAGACGCGCCGTTTCAGCGTGGTGCGCGCCATCAACGCGCTCGCCAACCCGACCGACGTCGCTGCCCGCCAGGCCGCTGCGTTCGAGTTCGAATGCTCCGAGGCTGTCGGCAAGCGAATGGGCAAGGCGGCCCGCGGCTTCTTCGTGCCGCACGAAGTGCAGAAGCGCGACCTGACCGTCGGCACCCCCACCGCCGGCGGCAACCTGGTGGCGACGGACCTTCTGGCCGGCGACTTCATCAGCCTGTTGCGCGATGCGATGGTCGTCAACACCCTGGGCGCGCGTTTCATGTCTGGCCTGGTGGGCCAGATCGCCATCCCGAAGCAGACGGGCGCGGCCACCGCCTACTGGGTGGCAGAAAGCGGCTCGCCCACCGAAGGTGCGCAGACCTTCGGCCAAATGACCATGTCGCCGAAGACCGTTGGCGCGTACACCGACATCAGCCGCAAGCTGATGCTGCAGTCCAGCCTGGACGTCGAGAACCTCGTCCAGACGGATCTCGCCACCGTCCTGGGTCTCGCGATCCAACAAGCCGCCATCAGCGGCACCGGCGCATCCAACCAGCCGAGCGGCATCCTGACGCAGGTGACCGCCTCCGTGGTGGGCGGCACCAACGGCCTGGCTCCCACCTGGGCGCACATCATCGAGCTCGAGTCGGACGTGGCCGTGGCGAATGCAGACGTCGGCACGCTGGCGTATCTCACCAACGCCAAGGTGCGCGGCAAGCTGAAGGGCACGGAAAAGTTCGCCGGCTCCAGCGGCGCGCCCGTTTGGGCCGATGGCAACACGCCCCTGAACGGCTACCGCGCCGGCGTCACCAACTCGGTGCCGAGCAACCTGACCAAGGGCACGGCTGTCGGTACCGCCTCGGCGATCATCTTCGGCAACTTTGCCGACCTGGTGGTCGGCCTCTGGGGCGGCCTGGACATCCTGGTGGATCCGTACACCGGCGGCACGGCCGGCACCGTGCGCGTGATCGCGATGCAGGACGTCGATGTGGGTCTGCGCCACGTCGAGAGCTTCGCCACGATGGTCGACGCTCTGACGGCCTGATCGGCTCGTCAGCACCGCACAGAGCCATGCGCCTCGCCGAAGACCTCGACGTGTTCCTGCAGGAGTTCGGCGTCCCCGCGACGCTGGGCATCGTGCAGACGCGCGTGGTCTTCGGGGCCGAGGGCGTCGCGGTGCTTGGGGGTCTCGTGGAATCCACGGGCCCGGAGTGCCTGGCGAAGGCCTCGGATGCCGAAGGCCTCGTCAAAGGCGCGTCGATCACGATCGGCCCTGACGACGAGATGCCGGCAACGGCATACACGCTGGTCGGCCGGATGCCTGACGCTACCGGCCGCATGGTGGTGCTTCAGCTGCGCGAGGGCTGACCGATGGCCCACGTACAGCAACAGATCCTGGACGGGGTCGCCGCCGCCCTGATCGCCGCGAACACCGCCGCTGGCCCGCGGGTCTTCGTCGACCGCATCGACCCGCTGGAGGTTGAAGACCTGCCGGTGCTATTGGTGCAAGAGGCCCCTGAAGGCGAGACAGTGGCACCGGAAACGTTGAGCGGCCTCGAGCAGCGGGCGTTCTCCGTTCTGGTCACCAGCGTCGTCGCTCACGCCACGGACTACGGCCGCCAGGCGCGCGACCTTGGCCTGGAGGTCGAGCACGTCCTCGGCGTTCCGGCATTCGCGATTCCGAAGCCCGGACGGGCTCGCATCTCTTCGTCACGCATGACGCTGAGCGGCGATGGCAAGGAAGCCATGGCTGCTCGCGAGCAGACCTGGCGCTTCACGTATTTCACCCGGCGCGGCGCGCCGGACACCGCTTCTTGAACGGAGATCCTCATGTCTGATATCCAACTCTGGTCCGACGTTGACGTCGACGTGCAGACCGTACTCGGCGCTGCAAAGCCCATCACAGCCATCACCAAGGCGACTTCCGCGGTTGTCTCGGCGCTCGCGCACGGACTGATCGTCGGTGACTTTGGCCTGTTCAAGGTGCAAGGCATGATCGATCTCGACTATGCCGTCGCGAAGGTCACTGCGGTGACCACGGACACCCTCACACTCGGAGGCATCGACTCGACACTATTCGGCACCTTCGTGTCGGGCACCGTCGAGAAGGTCACCTTCGGCGCGAGCGCAGCAACCTTCACGGAAGTGAGCGCGGCCGGCGGCGAATCCGAGCAAGTTCTGATTCAGACGATCCACCGCCGCCGAGGCTACAACATCCCGGGCAACGAGACGCCGCTGGTGTTCACCTTCGGCTCGCTGTGGGTGCCCTCCGATCCCGCATTGATCGCGCTCAAGGCAGCATCGCGCGCTCGCTCGGTTCTGGCGATGCGCTTCACGTTCGCGGATGGCTCCGTCGGTGTGTTCGCTGGCGTGCCTGCCGCGAGCTTGACGCCGAATGGCTCTGCAGGCGCCCCGGTCACCACGCCCGTGGTCGTGAACGTGCGCGGCCTGTTCCAAGACTACGCCGTCTGATCTTCACAGGAGGGTCCGGCGCACGGCAGGTTGTCGAGCAGCTGGCTAAGTGGGCAATGCCCAGCCTGCCTGTGGACCCCACCCACAACTGAAGGTCCGAATTCCCATGGCACTCAACCGCAGCCAGATCTCGCTGCCCGAACTCCCGAAAGAAGTGGTCGCAGTGGAAAGCCTCGGCGGCGAGGTGATCGTGCGCGGCATGCTGCTCAGCGAGCGGCTGGCCAGCGACGGCGTGCACGCGTCTGCACGCAAACCCCAGGAGGGGGAAAGCGAAGGCGACGCTCACGCCCGTGCGGGCGCCGCGATCATTTTTCGAACGCTGCACACCTGTGTCGTCGACGACTCGGGTGGCCGGCTGATGACCGTACAGGAGTGGGATGCATTCGGCACCGCCCACCAGACCGACGCTTTCCGCCTTTTCAACGTCGCAATGCGGCTGTCAGGGCAAGACCTGGGTGACGTCGAAAAAAACTGAGAGACCAGCCGGATAGGCGCTTCGCCTTCGCCCTCGCTGCCCGGCTGGGCTGCACCGTAGACGAGTTGGGCAGGCGCATGAGCGCTCAGGAGTTCGAGGAATGGAAGGTCTTTATCCGGCACGAGCAAATGCACCCTGGGGTTGCCCGAGTGCGGCACGCGCAGGTGCTTGCTGCAATCTTCCAGGGTGCCAGCACGCGCCGCGGCGGCAAGGCTTGGGCGGCTGCGGACTTCCTGCAGGCCGACCCATGGGCAGCGCCGGCCGCGCCGACGGCTCGCCGCCTCTCAGCTGCTCAGCAGATCAAAGCGATGTCCAGGCGGGGGCGTAGGTAGATGTCCACCACCAAAGCAGAAGTCATCCTGTCCGCAACGGACAAGACCAAGGCAGCATTCGCCAGCGTGAGCCGCTCCCTCGATGGGATGAAGACGGGCGTGGCCTCGCTCAAGGGCGGACTGGCCGGCATCGGGGCGGCCATCGGCACGGCATTCGCGGCCGGCCAGCTGCGCGGCGCAATCGACCTCCTCGACAAGCTCGACGACCTTTCGGAGAAGACGGGCATCACGGTCGAAAAGCTCAGCGAACTTCGGTTCGCGGGGGAAGCTGTGGGGACCCCGCTGGAAGCATTGACGAGCGGGGTGCAGCGGCTCAGCAAGCAAATGAGCGAGGCTGCTGGCGGCAACAAAGAGGCGATCGAGACATTCAAGACCTTGGGCGTTGAGGTGAAGAACGCCGACGGCAGTCTTCGCAATAGCGAGGATGTCCTCGGTGATCTTGCGGATCGCTTCGCAAGCTATGAGGACGGCGCTGGCAAGGCGGCGCTCGCTCAGAAGATCTTCGGCAAGAGCGGCGCCGACATGATCCCGCTGTTGAACCAGGGGCGAAAGGGGATCGAGGCCCTGAGAGTCGAAGCGCAGCAGCTGGGCGCGATCTACGGCGGCGAGCTTGCCAAGGACGCCGCCAGCTTCAACGACAACCTGACAAAGCTCCGCCTGGCCTCTGAAGCTGCGGCGATCTCAATCGGTGGCCCGCTGTTGAAGTCGCTCAACAGCCTGCTGAGCCAGTACCTGGAGATAAAGAAGCTTGGCTCGCTCGATCTTGTCGTAAAGGATGTGGCCAAGGGCTTCCTTGACCCGAACTTCTCCAAGCTCTCGGCGAACCCCGGAGCCGATGTGAAGGCCCTGATGGGCGAGCGCGAGCGGTTGCAAAAGGCGATGCAGGACGCCGTCGTGGAGAACGTCGGTGGCCCCGAATGGGTTAAGCAGACCAACAAGGCGCGCCAGAAGGATCTGGACGATGTCAATCGATACCTGGAGATCTCCAAGGCACGGCAGCGCGTGGAAGTGCTTGGCAGCATCAGCGGGGACGATGCCGGCGACGCTGTGTCGCGTCGCTTCCGTGAGAAGCCGAAAGGTCAGGCTCCCGTTATCCCGTCTGGTGGCGGGGGCGGCGGCGGCAAAGGCCAGAAGCCGAAGGATCAGGAGGCCGATGCCAAGCGCTATCTTGAGACGCTGGACAAGCAGCTCGAGCGCACCGAGCAGCTGAGCCAGGTCGAGATCGCCCTGGCCGAGATCCGACGCATCCAGGCAGAGGGCGGCGTGGTCACCGAAGCCATGAAGCAGCAGATCCTGCTGAAGGCCGCGGACATCGACGCGACCAAGGCGCTGACCGAGGCCGAGAAGAAGCGCGCCGACGAGCAGGAGGAAGCTCAGAAGCGAATGTTTGAGGCCCAGGACGAAGCCAAGAAAATCTTCGAGGACACGCGCACGCCGCTCGAGGAATACACCGCCTCCGTTGCCAAGCTCAATGAGCTCTACGACCAGGGCTATCTCCTCGCCGACACCTACTCGCGCGCGCTGCTGAAGCAGGGCCAGGTCCTCGAGGAAGCCCAGAAGCGCGCAAGGGAGGCGGGAAACCAGCAGGACGAATACAGCACGCGGATGGCCGAGAACATTCAGGACTCGATCGGCTCGGGCCTCGTGGACATCATGGAGGGCAACTACAAGAGCATCGGCGACGGCTTCGTCAAGATGCTCAACCGCATGGCCGCGGAGGCCGCCGCTGCCCAGCTCGCGCGCGCCATGTTCGGCGACCTGGCCAAGGGGGGGGAGGGCGAAGGGTACTTCGGCGGCATCCTGAAGCAGTTCGGCGGCGCCTTGACCGGAAAGAGCAGCAAGAGCAGCGGAGCGGGCGGCGACGCGCTCGAAGGCCTGCTTGCCAGCAACAACGCTTTCGGGACAGGCGGCGGCGCATCAGGCGGCGGCTGGCTTGCCTCGCTGATCGGTGGCATGGCGAGCTTCGACGTCGGCACCGACTATGTGCCCGAAGACATGATCGCCAAGATCCACAAGGGCGAGAAGATCATCCCTGCCGCTCAGAACAAGCCGGGTGCTGGCGGCAATGTGTATCTCACGCAGAACTTCCCGGTGGGCACCAATCGGAAGACGACCGATATGGCGGCACGCGACGCCGGCCACGCGATCAGCCGCGCGCAGAGGAACTCATGAGCATCGTCGTCTACTCCGATGTCATCGTCCCCGACGAAGTGATCCACGCAGGTGTCACCGGCTCGCAGACGCGTGAGAACGACCGAAGCCGCAACAAGGGTGGCTTCAGCACCGTCAACGCCGTGCGCGACGTGACCACCCGTTCCTTCCAACTTGGCGTCGTGCCCATGGAGACCGGACTCTGGGAGCTCGTGGAGGCTATGTACGAAGTGACAGATGCCGGGACGTACGGAATGCTCCTGCGTGACCCGAAGGACTCTGTCGTTTCAGGTTCCAGAGGCGCACTCATGGGCTATATGGCCGGCGTGCAGTCCGGGGTGTCCGGTCGTGGGAATGGCGGGCCGCTTTACATCCTCCAGAAGCTGTACTCGCCCGAAGGCACCACTCGCACGCGCGCTCGTGACATCACGCGCCCGCTCGGGGCACCTGCGATGCTGCGGGGCGGCACGCCGATCGTTGTCGGTGTCGCGGCCGGGAACGTCTCGCTCGCCACTGGCCCGGTCTATGTCACCTTCGTGCCTGACGCGACCCGCACCGTCAGCGGCGTGACGGTCGGTGCGACCACGCAGGTGACGCTCTCCTCGGCCATCAGCGGCTTGGTGACCACGACGGGCAAGCTGTGGCTCCAGGGCCTGAGCGGGGCCGACGCGGCCCTGCTGAACAACCTCGCGCACACAATCACCAACATCGCCGGCGCGGTCTATACGATCTCGACCAACACGGCCGGGAAGGCGATCACCGCGGGCAGCGGGCAGGGCCACAAGTACCCGCAGCCCGATGAGACGCTCACCTGGTCGGGCTCGTTCTACGTACCGGTGCATTTTCGCGACGACAACCTGGACTGGGCCATGGTCGCGGCCGCCGAGGATCCAGAAGACCGACTGGTCCAGGGGCCATCGGTCTATCTCGACGAGGTGCGCGAGTCGTGAAGGCGCGCTCCATCGCATTGGCGGCGCACCAGTCGCTGGGGTCCACCACGCTCGCCTGGTGCTGGAAGGCGACGCGGCGGGACGGCTATGTGCTGGCTGTCACGACCTCCGCGCGCGACCTCCTGTTCGAAGGCGTGATCTACCGCTCGAAGGACGGCTTCAACCCTAAGGCCATCAGCCAAGAGGCCAGCGCCGCGGTCGTGAACACCGAGGTCGAGGGGGCGCTGTCCGATGAGATCACCGAACCCGACTTCGAGGCGGGCTTGTGGGACGGCTGCACGGTCGAGATGTTCGAGGTCAACTATCGCTCGCTGTCGGACGGAGCGATGCGTCTCGCGACGTTCACCATGGGCGACATCAAGGTGACGCGCTCGGCCTTCAATGCCGAGATGCGCGGCTTGACGCAGCGGCTGCAGAAGACGGTCGGCCGGCTGGTCACGAAGGGTTGCCCGTGGGTCTTCGGCTCGATCAGCCCGGACAACTTCACGCCAGCCTGCAACAAGGCTCTCGGCCCGCTGACCGTCACGGGAACGCTGACCGGCGTCACCGACCTCCGCACGTTCGCGGACAGCGCTCGAGCAGAGGCTTTGGACTACTTCGGCGCGGGCGTGATCGAGTTCACCAGCGGCGCGAACGTCGGCCAGGCGCTGGAAATCTATTCCTTCGCCTCGGGTGCTTTCGTCACCTACCTCCCGTTTCTGAACAACCCGGCGATCGGCGACACGTACACGCTCACCCCTGGATGCCGCAAGCGCTTCACCGAGGACTGCCGCACCAAGTGGGCGAACACGCCCAACCACGGCGGCTTCGAGCATCTGCCCGGCCCTGACAAGGTGCTCGGCCTGGGCGGCACCGAAGGGAGCAACCTGTGACCGGCGCCGAGATCGCCGCCGCGGCGCGCGCGCTGCTCGGGGTCCGCTACTTGCACCAGGGGCGCAGCCGCGCCGGCCTGGACTGCATCGGCCTCCCGGTCCTTGTGCGTGCGGAACTTGGCCTGCCCGCTCTGGACGCTGCGCCCGGGTACGCCAAGACCTCGACCGCCTTCGAGATGCTGGAGTTCTGCCGCTCGCACATGACCGAAGTCGCGCCGGCCGAGATCCAGCCCGGCGACATCCTCGTTCAGATCGACGGCATCGGCCGCCACATGGCGATCGTCTGCGATTACCCGCTGTGCCCTGACGCGCTCGGAATCATCCATGCGTGGCTACCGAATCGCCGCGTCACCGAATGCCGGCTGGATGAACGCTTCATGCAGACCGTGCGCGGCTGCTTCCGCTTCAAGGAGATCGCATGAGCGGCCGCGCACTCGGCACCGTCATCGGCGCCGTCGTCGGGTTCTTTATTCCTGTCGTCGGCATCGCCGTGGGAGGTGCTATCGGTGGCGCCATCGGCGGCCTGTTCGACAAGGGGCCGCATACGGAAGGCCCGCGCCTGGATGACCTGAAGGTCCAGTACTCGACCTATGGCGTTGGAATCCCGAGGGTCTATGGAACGGAGCGCTTCAACGGAAACGTCATCTGGTCTACCGACAAATTGGAGATCGCGACGACGACGGAGGCGGGGAAGGGCGGCGGCGGCGCGACCAACACCAGCTATCAGTACTACGTCCACATGACGATTCTGCTGTGCGAGACCCCGCGCGACGGCTCCACGGTGGCGATCCGCAAGCTGTGGAAAGACGGGAAGCTCGTCTACGACATCAGCTCGGGGATCTCGATCGGCTCGGCCCTTGCGACCGCGGACAGCCCTTACACCTCGCTCGAGCTATTCCAAGGCGAGATCACGCAGCTCCCTGACCCCATCGAGGAATCGTGGACGGGCGGCCCTGGCTCCTGCTCGGCCTATCGCGGCGTCGTTCGCATGCGCCTGATCGCGGTGGAGTGTCCTGGCGGGCGCGTTCCTCAGTTCAGCGCCGAGCTGATGGTGAATCCTGCTTCGGGCAACGAGTCGGTGCTTGGCACCGGAAGCGTGATCAACGGCAACGCCAGCACGATCATGCAGCCGCGGTCGCACATCCCGACCAACGGCGACCCGATCCCTGTCTTCATCAAGCAGAACGTCGGATCTGACCAGTCGATCGGCGCCTATGCTCTCGGCCTGGACTACGTGAGCAACGTTGCATCCTCGCCGCTTCTGAGCATCTGGGGCGCCTATTCGCACCTCACGGGCCGCAGCGACATCCCGCTTTGCGCGATTCGGGGTATCGGCCCTGGCGGGTCTCCCGACAGCGGGAACCTCAACTTCTACGACGGCAACGGCGTGCTCGCGAAGGCGCTCGCGGTCGATACGCTGCAGATCACAAGCTCCGGGCGCTATTGCAAGTTCGGGAACTACGTGTGCGTGAGCAGCGACCCCGGCAGCCTGCAGAAGCTCACGAAACTGCACGAGTGGGACTCCGGTGAACTTGTTGGCTCGGCGACCGGAAGTGACCCATTTGATATTCTCCTCACGGCCAACTTCGCGTGGCTGGTCTACAAAGACCCGTCGAGCTACCGCTACACCGTGGAGGTTCGCAGCCTCGTCGATTTCTCGGTTGTCACTTCGGGCATGCTGCCGACCGACTTCGGCGCGGTCCTGAATGCGACGAGCCTCTGCGTCGGCGCCACGGTCGACACCATCGGCGCGGTCACGGTCTACAACACCGTCGTTGGACCATTTCTCGCCACGCTCTGGAAGATTGATGTCTCGGTCACGGCGACTGCGATCGACACCAGCGCGGTCTCGTACCCGTCTGGTCTGCTGGTCGACGACTCCCGGATTGCGATTCATGGGACCGACGTCTATGGCGTTTCCCAACTGACCACGGCTGGCCCGACGTGGACCATGACGCCGTTCATGTACCGCTTCGGCGTGGCGATGCCGACCGCAGCGAAGGTCAGCGACATCATCGCGGCTGAGTGCGAACTGGCCGGCGTCACGACCTACGACGTGAGCGGCATCCCCGACTCGGATACTGTGATCGGCTACAAGCTCGCCAACCCGGCCAGCGCGCGCGCCAACATCGAGCCGCTGCTGACCCTGATCGGCGGCTATGTGGTCGACGAGGACGGTGTGACGAAGTTCCGCAAGTTCGCGGACATCACGTCGGTGGCGACCATCAGCTTCGACGAACTCGGCCAAGCCGAGGGCGATGCATCGGGCGAGGCCATGCCTCTCAACCGCACGCAGGAGATCGACCTCCCTCGCAGCGTCACGACCAGCTACATCGAACAGACCAGCGACTACCAGACAGCCGCCGAGACGGAAGTCCGCCAGGTCACCGACGCGACCGAGGACGTGCAGATCCAGCTTCCGATTTGCGTCACTTCGAACCAAGCGAAGAAGGTCTCGCAGATGGCGCTGTACGACCGCTGGCGCCGGCAGAACAGCCGCAGCGCGATCGTCTCGCGCAAGTTCGCCGCGGTCAGCCCCGGCGATGGCGTTACCGTCGAATACCCGCGCGGCACGTTCAAGCTGTGGCTCGTCCTGTCGACCAACGACACCGGGGCGGTGTGCGAATGGAGCCTGTGCCCAGGCGATGCCTCCATCTTCACGCAGACGGCGACCGGCGCGACCGGCTACGTCGGACAAGTGGTCGCGCCTCTCGCCGCCCCGCTGCGCGCTCAGATCCTGGACATCCCCCCGGTGCGCGATGCCGACAACAACGCCGGCCCGTATGTCGCTCTCGACAGCTACGCAGCGGTTCCTGCTGACGGGGAACTGTTCGTCGGTGACGATGACACCTCGCTTCTGAGCCGCGGCACGGTCTCGGCATCGGCGCCCATCGGCTTCGGTGAGACGACCGGGGCGTGGGCTCCGCTCACCGTCGACGAAAAGAGCGTCATCACCGTCAGCCTGGGCGACGACGTTTTCGCAAGCGTCACGCGCGATGTCCTTCTTTCGGGCGGTGGCGAGCATTGGGCTTACGGTGCGGCTGGCCGGTGGGAGATCGGAGCATCGGCGCAGGGCACCAGCCTGGGCGGCGGCCGGTACACCCTGATGACCCATCTGCGCGGCCTGTTTGGCACAGAGCGGTTTGTCGGCACGCAGCAGATCGGTGACACCTTCGTCCTGCTGCGTATAGCCGGGATGCTTCGCCCTGACACGGGCGTCGGCGGGATCGGCCAATCCAAGAGCTATCGCGCCGTCACCAAGGGGCGAAGCAAGGACTCCGCTGCCTCGCAGACCTACGCCAACACCGGGGAAGGCTTGATGCCTCTCAGCCCGATCAATCTGCGCCGCACTGACACGAACGATTTCACGGTCGATCGTCGTTCGCGCCTGGCGATGAACAACTCGACCGGCGCGCTGCCGTTGGGTGAGGCGACCGAAGCCTACTCCTGGGCCTTCTACAGCTCGGGCACCTACGCGACGTTGCTCGGGACCGTCGTCACCAACACCGCGACCGTCACGGCGGCGCAGATCGCCGCAATCGGCGTCACGCCATCGGCTACGGCCTTCCTGAAGGTCCGGCAAGTCAGCGACTCCATCGGCCCCGGCCACGAACTACAGGCAACAGCATGAGCACCACAGCACTCCAGCAGATCGCAGCGGCGGCCAATTGGCATCTCCGGGTCAATGAAAACTTCGTCTCGGTCTCGCCGTCTGCGTTGTACGGCGTCAACCCTGCGACGACGACCGGCCTGACGCTGGGCTACCTCGGTGGCGAGTTCAACGGCACCACGCCGGCCAATGGCACGGTGGTGCTCACGGCCAGCACCACGAACTATGTGGTTGCGCACCTGACTACCGGCGTGGTGACCACGGCGACCACCACCACGAACTGGCTGAACACCGCGACGTACATGCGGCTGTACCAGGTGGTCACCGGGGCCTCGACGATCACCACCATCACGGACAAGCGGCAGGCATTCGGCGCGCCGAGTCCGAGCGGCACCGTGGCAGGTTCGGACAAGCAGATCCAGTACAACGCATCGGGCGCCTTCGGCTCCGAGGCGGCGTTCGCCTACGACTACACCACCAACACCCTGACGGTCGACAAGATCACGCTCAACGGGCTGCTGCTGACGCTCGCGTCGGCGACGGGCGGGGCAGGGTTGAACATCCCTCACGGCGCGGCCCCGACAGCCCCGGCGAATGGCGATGTGTGGACGACGACGGCCGGCATGTACGCGCGCATCAACGGCGGCACGGTCGGCCCCTTCGCGCCGGCTGGCGGCTCGGTGGCCTGGGGTTCGATCACTGGCACTCTGGCATCGCAGACGGACCTGCAAGCGGCGCTCGACCTGAAGCAAGCCCGCTCGCCCAACGTGCAGTCTGTGGCGTCGTCGGCGACGGTCACCCCGACGTTCTCCAATGACATGGTGAAGGTCACGGCGCAGGCCGCGGCGCTCGCCTTGGCCAACCCGACCGGCACCGCGATCGACGGCCTCGGCATCGTTATCCGCATTAAGGACAACGGCACGGCGCGCGCGATCAGCTACGGCACGCAGTACCGGGCTGTCGGCGTGACGCTTCCGACCACGACCGTGATCAGCAAGACGGTGTACCTGGCGATGATCTACAACAACGACGATACGAAGTGGGATGTCGTCGCCGTGGGGCAAGAAGCATGATGCCGATCGCCGCAATGCGGCTGAAGAAGGTCGGAATCGACGCCAACGCGCTCGCGATCTACAACGCCCTCGTCGCCTATTGGGACATGGAGGACAACGTCAGCTCGCCCACGCTGCTCGACTCCAAGGGCAGCAATCACCTGACGCTGCGCAACACCGCTGGGGCGGTGAATTCCAACGGCATCACAACCCCCAGCGGGCTGGTGAGCCGTGGCTACAACCCGAACATGGGAACTGGTCAAACGGCCTACATCCCGCGGAGCAACACGAACCTCGACCTCCCGAACTCCGACTTTTCCTTCGGCGGCTGGTTCACGTCCATCGCCAACGTGGCGGGCAGCGGCCGGTTCATCATGGGGCGGGTCGGAAGCACAGGGAACGCAACGCAAGCGTACATCTCTATTGAGGGCGCAGATAACAAGGTGAAGTGGCAGGCCACTACGGACGGGACGGTCGGCGGCCGCATCATCGTTGATACCGGATTCATCTTCACCGCCCTGACGTGGGTGCTCATCATCGGGACGCTGAACCGCACTAGCAATCAACTCGAAATCCGGTTCCGCCAGGTTGGCGCGGGGTCGATGACCAAGGTCACCGGCTCCTTCCCCTCTGCGATCTACACCACGTCGAACGTCTCGAATTTCAACATCTCGGGCGGCCTATCCAGCGACACCACGTACTTCACCGGCGGTCGCG
Source organism: Variovorax sp. P2_H12 (assembly GCF_056403395.1). Taxonomy (NCBI): domain Bacteria; kingdom Pseudomonadati; phylum Pseudomonadota; class Betaproteobacteria; order Burkholderiales; family Comamonadaceae; genus Variovorax; species Variovorax sp. P2_H12. Next base: position 131,857 of record NZ_JBFUFO010000025.1, read on the forward strand.
AGGGTGTGGTTCGCGCGGATGAGTGCTTCTACGCCACCAAGGCGATCAGCGATGCGGAGTTTGACTACCTCTACAACGGCGGCAACGGCAAGAACTTCGCGGCGATTCGGGCCGACTCCGGGAACTGACCCCATGAGCGAAGACAAGATCGACAGCGGCATCGGGGAACTGCGCGACCGCATGGGCAAGGTCGAAACCGACCTTCAAGAGAACACCGCAACGACCAAGAGAATCGAAGCCAAGCTCGGGAAATTCATCGAGTTTCTGGACAACCTCGAGGGAGCGATGAAGGTCATGGACGTCATCGCCAAGGGCGCAAAGCCGATCGCGTGGGTGACGGGCATCGTCGCGGCGGTCGCGGGCTGGTGGGCTGCACTGAGGGGAGGTTTCCGATGAGCGACGTTATCAACCTGGCGGGCGGGCGCAAGTTCCTGCTCTGCGTCGGCTGTGGGGCGGTCACGTCCGTCCTGCTGTGGTTCGGCAAGCTCGAGAGCGGCGCCTACGCGACGATCATCCTCGGCACCGTGGGCGCGTTCATCGTGGGCAACGTGGCCGCCCAGAAGAGGGGCGCCGAGTGATGGACCTCCAAACCGCAATGCCTCTCCACCAGGTGCTAGAGGAGATCATCAATCCCGGCCTGGCCATGCTCCCGATGAAGATGGACACGCCGAAAGCACGGCTGATGCTGCTCACGATCGGGCGGCAAGAGTCGCGCTTCCGGTATCGCCGGCAGCAGGGCAACGGGCCTGCCCGAGGTTTCTGGCAGTTCGAACGGGATGGGGGCGTAAAGGGTGTCATGACCCATCCGGCCACGACAGGCCATGCGCATCGGGTATGCGCAGAGCTTGGCATCCCATGGGAGCGGCCGAACGTCTGGGCTGCGCTCGAAACGAACGATCTGCTTGCCGGCGTCTTTGCCCGGCTCAACCTCTGGTGGGCGCCTGGTTCGCTCCCGGAGATCGGCGACTACGAGGGTGCATGGAAGCTCTACGCCAACGTCACATGGCGCCCGGGCAAGCCTCACCGCGAGACATGGAACGGCTACTACGACGAGGCGCGTGCAGCGCTGGGGATCTGACCATGTACGGTGCGCACTTCTGGAACTTCGTCGGCTGGTGGCTACGGGGTGGCCGATGACCTGGCTCTACACCTGGGCCGCAGGGAAGGCTGGCTGGCTGGTCATCATCGGCGCGCTCTTGGCCGCGGTGATGTTCCAGCAGGTGAGGGTGAGCAACGCCCGGGCCGGCGTCGATCGCGCGCGGACCGAGTTGGCCAACTACCGCGCCACCCAGGCCGAGGCCGCCCGCCTGGCCGAGCGTTCACGCCGGGAAACTGAACAACGATGGGCCCGAGCGGCCGAAGGAGTGGCGATCGATGGCCAAAAGAAACTCGACGTGGCGCGTGCAGCTGCTGATCGCGCTGGCGCTGCTGAGCGGCGGCTGCAGCAGCGTGTCGCCGCCTTCCTCGCCTCCATCCGTCGAGCCTCCGCAGATTCCGGCATTACCGCCACAGGGCCGGCAGCCGCCGACCCCGCTGTTCTGCTTGCCGACCTGTTCGGCCGCGCTCGAGAAAGAGCTCGGCTCCTGGGAGAGTTCGCTGACGCTGCCCACGCGCGCGGTCAGACCTGCGAGCGCTACGCAGTCGGACTACAGCCTTGGGACCGGTGATTTCAATCCATAGCCGGGCAGGCGTAAAAAAGCCGCCCGAGGGCGGCTTCTGTTTGAGGCACTATGGCGCTTACTTGCAGGAGCCCGGCAGGTAGCGAGTATCAAGCGGGTTGGTCGCGTCGGTGGCGCACTTCCACGCCGCAATGACCTTGCCGCCGTCCTTCGTGCCATCCATCGCCGTAGCCATGGCGGCATCGATGTATGGAGTCAGAGCGATGGTGTCCTTGTTGGCGACAACAGACCCGCCAAGACCGGCCGGCTCGCCGACGACGGTGATGACGCCGTTGAGGTCAACCGCGAGGCTCTTGACGTACTTGCTGGCCGTCGTGGAGCAGGAATTTGGCAGGCTGGTGCTGATGTCGATAGCCGATGCGCTTTGGTACATCTCGGTGACAGAAGTGCGGCAAGACGAAGCGGCCAGGATCATTTCTGAGACCTTGGCGCGCACGGTGTAGTCCTGATAGGCCGGCAGCGCGACAGCGGCCAGGATGCCGATGATGGCGACGACGATCATCAACTCGATGAGGGTGAAGCCGGCTTGGACGCGGCGGGCGATGGTGCGATGGTTCATTGAAACTCCTGTTGAGGCCGAGGACCAATCCCCGGACGGGTAGCTCACCGCAGCAAATGTGCCAAGCCGGAGATATGTAAAAAAATGTGCATTAGTGCACATGGCACGGCATGATGCGACGAAACGCGGCACGGAGAATGACCAATATGACGAAGGCTCTGACAATTCTTGTCACGCTCGCTCTGTGCGGCGGGGCGTCGGCCGAGACCCTGCGCGAGGCGACCCGCGAGGCGATGCGACTATGTGTCGAGCTGGATGCGCAATCGCTCGAGCATTGTGGTACGGAGATGGCCGGCAGGACGCCACAGCACAGCGCCGCGCGCAAGGCGGTCATGAGGATGAGCCTGCTGCGGAACCTCGAGGTCCGCCGTTGCGAGATCGTCGAGCCCAATGGGACCGACTGCTACTTCAAGGCTGAGTGGCAGATTGAAGCCGGGGCGTCTGACATCCTCGTCGGGCCGGTGCAGTACCTACCGCCGCGCTGAGCTAGTCCGCCAGCTTTTGGAGTGTTTGGGCGACTTCGAGCAACTCGTCGGGGTTGTCGATGAAGTGCTTCAGTGCGATCCGCGCGATCTGACGATTCTCAGGCGTCAGCAACTCTAGCCCCTCACGGAGATAGCGCAGGCAGCTCACGAGGTCGCGGCCTTCGGGTGAAGCACCGTCACGGAAGAACCACCCCTTCCGGCCCGGCAACCCCTCAATCAGGTCCATCGTCCTCGCAGTGAGGGGGCGCATGCCAGCGAGGATGCCGCGGATCTGCTCGCCCGACTTGTGGCCGATTGCATTCCCAAGCGCCTTGCTGCTGCCCATCTCGTCGACGATGAGCGCGAGCCGCTTGCGCCTCCAATCAGAGATTTCGTCGCTGTTCATGGGCGGGGAACATAGCACGCCGCCATGAGTGCGTGGGCTCAGTGCTCGCCCCGCCTCTGTGCTGATCGTCAGCCGACCGGACTGGCGTCCTCGTCCTCGCCCGAAGCTCTGGGCCCGCAACGCTCGTCGGTCACCAGCTTGAAAAGCTCCACGCAGCCAGCGTCGAAGGCTTCCATCCAACTCGGGAAGGATTCGACGCTTGACTCGATGTCGGTCCAGACCGAAGCATCCTCTATGCTTTCGTGGAGCACCCAGTGGAAGTGGCCGGGATCCGGCTCGTCAACGAAGACGGTGATGTGCCGTAAATGTGTCATGGCCGGCATCCTAGCCCTTCAACGCCGGGGCCTTCATCCGTGCCATCGCGTCCAGCCGGCGTAGCGCCTGGCGTGCGGCCGCCAGATCGGGCGTCTTGCCGGCATGCGTCTCAAGCTGGTCCAGGGCCTTCGCGAGCAGGGCCGCGTCGTCCACCTTCGGCGGATCGCGCGGGATACGAACGGCGGCGTCCTCGTCCTCGGGCAGCACCGCCACGTCGGGCGATGCGTTCTGCTCCCCGGCGCCCGTTGTGGCATATCCGCCCGCAGAGGTCTTCGTCAGCACGGTGCCGCGCCGGAAGAACCGGAACTTGGCGCCGACGGGCAGCTCGGCGAAGGTCATTTCGCTTCCGGCTTCGGCTGTCGACGCTGGTAGGGCGCATCAGCAGCGATCACCTCGTCGCCTCCCTGCCGGATCTCCTTCGACGCCAAGATGGGCTCTGCGCCCGGGTATCGAGCCGCTGCTTGCTCGATCGTCATCTTGAACGTCGACGGCGATGGCTTCTTGCGCCACGCGCTGGGCGGCAGCATGAAGGTGTAGTACTCGGCGTCTTTCATGGCTGGATAAGCATACAGCGCACCGAAACGGAGGGGCGTGTGGCCGCGCAGAGTAAAATGCACGGCGTCTGTATGTTGGGTGGCGTTGTTAGTTGGCGCCGTCTGTAAGCTGTTGATCCGTAAGGGGAAGCCAATCCCTTACAAGGCGTAGGTCGGGGGTTCGAGCCCCTCAGCACCCACCACCCGATGCAAAGAAGGCGAACTGACGGTTCGCCTTTTTTCTTGCTGCGTCAATATCCGTCCTAGAGAGTGCTCAAGCATGTTTGATTCCTTCCGCAAGTACAACAAGATCATCATGGTGTTCTTGTTCTTGCTGATCATTCCCTCGTTCGTGCTGTTCGGCGTCGATCGCTATCAGGGGGGCGGCCAGGGCGAGAAGGTCGCGCACGTGGCGGGCGTCGACATCACGCGGCCCGAGTGGGATGCCCAGCACCGCAACGAGGTCGATCGGATCCGGCAGCAGGCGCCCAACATCGAGCCGGCGCTGCTCGACTCGGACGCCGCGCGCTATGCCACGCTGGAGCGCATGGTGCGCGAGCGCGTGCTTGCCGCAGCGGCAACGAAGTCGAACATGTCGGTCTCCGAGGAGCGGCTGGCACGGATGTTCGCGGCCGATCCGGGCCTGGCAACGTTTCGCACCGCCGACGGCAAGTTCGACCGCGAAACCTTCATGCGTGCGACCGGCCGCACGCCCGAGCAGTACGAAGCCTCGGTGCGCGCCGATCTCGCGACGCAGCAAGTCTCGCTGGGCGTGTCCGGCACGGCCTTCGCCACGGCGGCGCAGGCGGCGGCGACGCTCAACGCCTTCTATGACCGGCGCGAGGTCCAGGTCGCGCTCTTCAAGCCCGCCGACTTCGCCGCCAAGGTCAATGTCAGCGACGCCGACCTGCAGGCTTACTACAAGGACCACACGGCGCTGTTCCAGGTGCCCGAGCAGGCGAGCATCGAGTACCTGGTGCTCGATCTCGACGCCGCCAAGAAGGGCATCGCGGTCAGCGAGGCCGACCTGCGCAGCTACTACGACCAGAACGCCGCCCGCTTCGGAAGCAAGGAGGAGCGGCGCGCCAGCCACATCCTGATCGCAGCGCCTGCAAGCGCCCCGGCCGCCGAGCGCGAGCAGGCACGCGCGAAGGCCGAGCAGTTGCTCGCCGGCATCCGCAAGGCCCCCGACACCTTCGCCGACGTGGCGCGCAAGAACTCGCAGGACCCCGGCTCGGCGCAGAAGGGCGGCGATCTTGACTTCGTGACCCGCGGCGCGATGGTCAAGCCTTTCGAAGACGCGATGTTCGCGCTCAAGAAGGGCGAGATCAGCGGCCTGGTCGAGACCGAGTTCGGCTACCACATCATTCAGCTCGTCGACCTCAAGCCTGCCGTCGTGCCGCCGTTCGACAAGCTGCGCGCCACGATCGAGAACGAAGTGCGCAGCCAGCAGGCGACGCAGGAATTCGCCAAGGCCGCCGAGACCTTCACCGACATCGTCTACCAGCAGCCCGACAGCCTCAAGCCGGCGGCCGAAAAGCTCAAGCTCACGATCCAGACCGTGGCCAACGTCGGGCGCACCCCGGCGCAGGGCGCGACCGGCGTGCTGGCCAGCCGCAACTTCCTCAATGCGCTGTTCGCTCCCGATACGCTCGAGCGCAAGCACAACACCGAGGCGATCGAGATCGGCGCCAACCAGCTGGCCTCGGGTCGCGTGGTCCAGTACTCGCCGGCGCGGACTCTGCCCTTCGACGAGGTCAAGGACAAGGTCCGTACGCTGCTGGTCGCCGAGCGCGCGGCGGCGCTGGCGCGTGCCGAGGGCGAAGCCAAGCTCGCGGCCTGGAAGACCGATCCGGCAGGCGCCAGCTTCGGCGCGCCGATCACGGTGTCGCGGCTCGAGACGCAATCGCAGCCGGTGCCGGTGATCGAAGTCGCGCTGCGCGCCGACACCGGCAAGCTGCCGGCGCTCGTCGGTGCCGACCTCGGCGCCCAGGGCTATGCGGTGGTGCGCGTGATCAAGAGCGTGCCGCGCACGCCACCGGCGCCCGACATGGCCAAGCAGGAGAACGAACAGTTCGCCCAGGCCGTGGGTGCGGCCGAGACCGCCGCCTACTACAACCTGCTGAAGAACCGTTTCAAGGCAGAAATTCTGGTGCCGAAGCCCGCAGATTCCACTTCGATGGCCGGACGCTAGTTTTTTGACGCTACAATTGATGGCTCTACGGTGGCTGTAGCTCAGCTGGTAGAGTCCCAGATTGTGATTCTGGTCGTCGTGGGTTCGAGTCCCATCAGCCACCCCAAAGACATTCGTCAGCAAAACAGGCACTTCGGTGCCTGTTTTGCTTTGTGGAGCCGAAGCGGGCACCGTTTCCCGGATCGGGCCCGTCACGGGGGCCGTCGCTGCTCCACGTCTTTGTAAAGCTGCAGTCGAGTGCCCCGAGATTTCTTGTTGCCCTGCTTGCGGCAATTGGAATATGAATTAGAATTTTGGCTTTCCAATTAGAGGATAAGCACAGATGGCCTCAACCCTTGCAGACATCAATTCCCAGATCAAGAAGCACGACGAGCAGATCGCGCAATTGCGCAAGCAAGCCGAGGATCTGAGAAATCAGGAGCGGGCTGGCGTTATCGAGGAGTTGCGCAAGAAGATCGCCGAATACGGCCTGACCGCCAGCGACCTGAAGCTTGGCGTGCGTGCCGGCAAGCGCAGTGCTGGCGTCGCTGCGCCCAAGAGCGCTGCCAAATACCGCAGCCCCACCGGCGAGACCTGGTCCGGCGGCCGTGGCCGCAAGCCGCGCTGGATCACCGAGGCGCTGAACGCCGGCAAATCGCTGTCGGACTTCGAGATCAAGTAACCCTCGTCCGTCCGCAGTCAAAAAAGCCCGCTGCCGCGGGCTTTTTTGCGTTCGGGGGGCCGGCAAAGCCAGGCCCGTTCGTGAAACACCGCGGATCCGGCTCCGCCGGTCCGCCGGTGTTGCCCCCGGTAGGGGGTGGGCGGGCTACACGAAGTGAGCCCAACCTGGGGGCGAGCTAATTAATCAGGACCAGCTTGCCCTTGACGCCGCGCGAGCCCATGTGCGCATAGGCGGCGCGAAGTTCCGACATCGGCAGGGTCTGGTCGATCACTGGCTTGACCTTTCCCTGGCTGTACCACTTCGCCAATTCGGCCATCATCTGGGCATTGGCCTTGGGTTCACGGCGCGCGAAATCGCCCCAGAACACGCCGACCAGCGATGCGCCCTTGAGCAGCGTCAAATTCAATGGCAGCGAGGGGATCGGGCCGGCGGCAAAACCGACCACCAGATAGCGGCCGCGCCAGGCGATCGAGCGGAATGCCGGTTCGGCGAATTCGCCACCCACCGGGTCGTAAATGACATCCGGGCCTTTGCCGTCGGTCGCGGCCTTGATCGCGTCGCGAAAGCCATTGGGCAATGCATGCGTCGTGTAGTTGATCGCCGCGTCGGCGCCAATGGACTTGCAAAGCTCGCATTTTTCTTCGGTCGATGCGGCTGCAATGACCCTGGCTCCCGCGGCCTTGGCAATCTGGATGGCTGCGGTGCCGACACCGCCAGCCGCGCCGAGTATCAGCACCGTCTCGCCGGCCTTCAATTGAGCGCGGTCCATCAATGCGTGCCAGGAAGTCGCGTAGGTCATGACAAAGGCCGCGGCATCGACGTGGCCGAAGCCGTCGGGCAATGGCATGCACAGCGCCGCCGGCGCCAGCGTGTGGGTGCCGAAGCCACCGGTGCCTGACAGGCACGCGACGTTCTGTCCGACCTTCAGGGTCGTGACGCCTTCGCCGACCGCGGCGATCACGCCCGCATATTCGGAGCCGGGAACGAACGGCAGCGGCGGCTTCATCTGGTACTTGTTCTGCACGATCAGCAGGTCCGGGAAATTCAGGCTCGCGGCCTTGATTTCGATCAGCACCTGTCCCGGGCCCGGTGTGGGCGTCGGCAGTTCTTTCCAGGTCAGCGCCTCGACGCCGACGGGGTTTTCGCAGAGCCATGCGTGCATGCTCGTGTCTCCTGTGAATGAGTCTGGGGTCTATGGAAAATCCGGGTCATGATAGGCGGGCGGCGCAGGCGGTGCATGTCCCAGCCGTGACGCACCGCCGCCTACAATCGCCGCCACTGACTGATGCCATGAAGATACTTATTTCGAACGACGACGGCTTCCAGGCACCCGGCCTCGTCGCCTTGCACGACGCGCTGAAGGACGTCGCCGAGGTCGAGGTGGTCGCACCCGAGCACAACAACAGCGCCAAGTCGAACGCCCTCACGCTGGCCGCGCCGCTCTACGTGCACAAGGCGCACAACGGCTTCCGCTATGTCACGGGCACGCCCGCCGACTGCGTGCACATCGCCCTCAAGGGATTGCTCGACTACCGGCCCGACCTGGTGGTGTCCGGCATCAACAACGGCGCCAACATGGGCGACGACACGATTTATTCCGGCACCGTCGGCGCCGCCATGGAGGCCTATCTGTTCGGCATCCCCGCCATCGCCTTCTCGCAGATCGAGAAGGGCTGGGCGCATGTCGATGCCGCGGCGCGCGTGGCACGGCGCCTGGTCGAGCAGATCGAGCGCGAGCAGATGCTCGGTGGCAATGCCTTCCTTCTCAATGTCAACGTGCCGAACCGGCCCTTCGACGAACTGAAGCCGGTCAAGGTCTGCCGCTTGGGGCGCCGCCATGCGGCCGAAAAGGTGATCACGCAGGACAGCCCGCGGGGCGAGACCATGTACTGGATCGCCGGTGCCGGCGGGGCGAAGGACAGTGGCGAAGGGACCGATTTCCATGCCACTGCCGCGGGCCACGTGGCCTTGACGCCGCTGCAGGTCGATCTCACCGATCACTCGAACCTCGCGCACTGGGGCGACACGATGGCGCGTGTCGCGCGCAGCGCGGCGGGGGGCTGACTTGGGCAACCAACGGCCGGGTTTTCCCGTACGCCTGACGCCCACGGCCTCCGCAGCGACCCGCGGGCGCATGCCCGCCGTGCCGCTCAAGCCGATGGTTCCGACGACGCCCTCGATGGCCTCGGACGCGGTGCGGGCGCGCATGGTCCAGCGGCTCGCCGCCCAGGGCATCGCCGACGCGCGCGTGCTGCGTGCCATGGGCACGGTCGAACGCCATCTGTTCGTCGACAGTGCGCTGGTCAACCAGGCCTACGAGGACACCAGCCTGCCGATCGGTCTGGGCCAGACCATTTCGAAGCCGAACGTGGTGGCGCGCATGATCGAACTGCTGCTCGGCGCGCCGGCCCTGGCCAACAAGCCCGGCGAACGCCTGGGCCGCGTGCTCGAGATCGGTACCGGCTGCGGCTACCAGGCGGCCGTCCTGAGCCATGTGGCGGCCGAGGTCTACAGCATCGAGCGGCTGCGCGGCCTGCACGAGCGGGCGAGGGTGAACCTGCGGTCGTTCCGGCTGGCGACCGTCCATCTGATGCTGGGTGATGGCATGGTGGGCTATCCGAAGGGCGCGCCGTATGCGGGCATCATCGCCGCAGCGGGCGGCGAGGCGGTGCCCGAAGCCTGGACCGCGCAGCTGGCCGTCGGCGGCCGGATCGTCGCGCCGACCCAGTCCGCGACCGGCGGCCAGGCGCTGGTCGTCATCGACAAAACAGCGCGCGGTCTCGAGCGCCGCGTTCTTGAGGCTGTTCACTTTGTCCCCCTAAAATCGGGAATTGCTTGAAGGGAAGAACAATGCAGGGTATTGGCAATCGGAGCTGGCTCTCCGGCGTCACGCTGGTGGGTGTGCTCGTGATTGCGGGGTGTGCCTCACCACGCGGTCCGGTGCCGGTCGAAGACCGCGGCACCATGACGCAAGCGCCGGGCGCGACGAACGGGTCCGGCGTTCCCGGCGGGCCTCCGATCACCACCGATGCATCGGGCAAGCCGCTGCCCGGGATCGAGAACTATGGCAAGCCCGGCTACTACGCCGTGCGACCGGGCGACACCATCCGTCGCATCGGCATCGAGACCGGGCAGACTTGGCAGAACATCGCCCGCTGGAACAATCTCGACAATCCCGACCTGATCGAAGTCGGCCAGGTGCTGCGCGTGATCCCGCCGACCGGCGCGACCGCTGTGGCGGCAGCGCCCGCCACTGACGCCGCGCGGCCCGGGACGCAGCCGATCGTCGCACCGGCCACCGCAGCGGCAGCGGCAGCGGCAGCGGCAGCGGGTCCGGCGGTCAAGCCCGCAGCACCCGTCACCGCCTCGCCGACCCCGCCGGCCGCAGCTTCGGGCGACGAGGACGTGGGTTGGATCTGGCCCGCGCAGGGCTCCTTGATCGCCGGGTTCGACGAATCCAAGAACAAGGGCCTGGACATCGCCGGCAAGGCCGGCGATTCGGTGCTCGCCGCCGCGGACGGGCGCGTGGTCTACGCTGGCGCCGGCCTGCGTGGCTACGGCAACCTCATCATCCTGAAGCACAACAACACCTATCTCACGGCCTATGCGCACAATCGCACGCTGCTCGTGAAGGAGGACCAGTCGGTGCAGAAGGGCCAGAAGATTGCCGAGATGGGCAACAGCGATGCGGATCGCGTCAAGCTGCATTTCGAAATCCGCCGCCAGGGCAAGCCGGTCGATCCGGCCCGCTACCTGCCGACGCGTTAGCGCCATGGCCGCCTCTCGCCCTCATCGCACCGCGGACGTGCGGCGAGTGGCGGGCAACGGCGGCGACATCCAGCCCGAGGCTCGCTTCTCCGAGCAGGACCCGGACGACAGGGCGGGCGACGCGTTGCCGGTCGGACTGGGCGGCGGCGACTCGCTGACGATCTATCTGCGCGAGATCCGGCGCACCCAGCTGTTCACGCCCGACGAGGAGTACCGCACCGCCTGCGCCGCGCGCAGCGGCGACTTCGCCGCCCGGCAGTCGATGATCGAGCACAACCTGCGGCTGGTGGTCAACATCGCCAAGGGCTACCTGGGGCGCGGCGTGCCGATGGCCGATCTGATCGAGGAAGGCAATCTCGGCCTGATGCACGCGATCAACAAGTTCGAGCCCGAGCGGGGCTTTCGTTTTTCAACCTACGCGACCTGGTGGATCCGGCAGGCGATCGAGCGGGCGGCGATGATGCAGGCCCGCGCCATACGCCTGCCGGTGCACGTGGTGCGCGAGCTGCATCAGGTGATGCGGGCCCGCCGCGCGCTCGAGGGTGACGCCGATTTCCTGGCCCGCCGACCCGATGGCGTGCGGGTCGAGGACGTGGCTGCGCTGCTGGGCCGCGAGGTCCAGGAAGTCGCCGATCTGCTGGCGCTCGCCGAGGCGCCGCGCTCCCTCGATGCCGGCGGCGAGCGCGGCGACGACAGTTTCACGCTGGCCGATACCGTGGCTTCGGACGATGAGGGCTGCGATCCCATCGGGGTCACGCAGACGCACGAGGTCGAGAAACTCCTCGACCGATGGATCCTGGTGCTGAGCGAACGGGAGCGCGAAGTGCTCGAAGGCCGCTTCGGCCTGCACGACCGCGATCCCGAGACGCTCGAAGTGCTGAGCGTGCGCCTGGGCCTGACGCGAGAGCGCGTGAGGCAGATCCAGAACGAGGCGCTGGCCAAGATGCGCCGGCAGCTGGTGCGGGCGGGCGTGCAGCGCGACGCGTTCCTGTAGCGGCCGGCGCTCGCCGCCCTCGGCCCTGAGACAATCGGGGGATGACGGAAGCTACAGAGAAGAAGGAAGCGCCCCCCGCGCGCGATGAATGGTTGCAGGTCGAGTCGCTCGATCTCGATGCCCAGGGCGTGGCGCACAAGGCCGACGGCATGGTGGTGTTCATCGAAGGTGCGTTGCCCTTCGAGGAGGTGCGCTTCAACGTGCACCGCAGGAAGAACAACTGGGAGCAGGGCACGGTGACCGCGATCAACCGCGAGTCGTCCCAGCGCGTGCGCCCGGGGTGTCCGCATTTCGGCCTGCACGCGGGTGCCTGCGGCGGCTGTAAGATGCAGCACCTCGATGCGGCGGCACAGGTCGCGGTGAAGCAGCGTTCGCTCGAGGACAACCTCTGGCATCTCGGCAAGGTGCGGCCCGAGAACGTGCTGCGGCCGCTCGAGGGGCCGGCCTGGCACTACCGCTACCGGGCCCGCCTGTCGGTGCGCCACGTGGTCAAGAAGGGCACGGTGCTGATCGGCTTCCACGAACGCAAGAGCCGCTATCTCGCGGACATGAAGGTCTGCCCCGTGCTGCCGGCCCAGGTCAGCGCCATGCTGATGCCGTTGCGCGAGCTGATCGGCTCGATGGAGGCGCGCGAGACCTGCCCGCAGATCGAACTGGCCTGCGGCGATTCGCCCAGCGGCACCGGACTCGGCGTGATCGCCCTGGTGCTGCGGCACCTGGAGCCGCTGTCCGATGCCGACGTGGCGCGCCTGAAGGCCTTTGCGGCACGCAACGAAGGCGTGCAATGGTGGCTGCAGTCCAAGGGCCCCGAGACAGTCAAGCTGCTCGAGGAAGGCGGCCCGGCGCTGGCCTACGGGCTGCCCGAGTTCGGCGTCACGATGCCGTTCAAGCCGACCGATTTCACCCAGGTCAATCCGCACATCAATCGCGTGCTGGTCGGTCGTGCGCTGCGCCTGCTCGACGTTCGGCCGCACGAGCGCGTGATCGACTGGTTCTGCGGCCTCGGCAATTTCACGCTGCCGCTCGCGAGCCGGGCGCGCGAGGTGCTGGGCATCGAGGGCAGCGACACGCTGGTGGCGCGCGCCACCGCCAATTTCGAGCGCAACCGCGCCGCGGTGCCGGGTCGCGGCGAGCTGGTGCCGACCACGTTCGTCGCCCGCAACCTTTTCGAGATGACGCCCGCGATGCTGGTGGCCGACGGCGCCGCCGACAAGTGGCTGGTCGACCCGCCGCGCGAAGGTGCTTTCGCGCTCGCCAAGGCGCTGGCCGATCTGCATCAGCAGGTCGAGCTGCACGACGGCGGCTGGGCGCCGCCCCAGCGCATCGTCTACGTGAGCTGCAACCCCTCGACGCTGGCGCGCGACGCCGGCCTGCTGGTTCACCAGGCGGGCTACCGTTGCACCCACGCCGGCGTGGTGAACATGTTCCCGCACACGGCGCACGTCGAGTCCATTGCGGTTTTCGAGCGCGCATGAAAAAGGGCCCCTCGGGGCCCTTATTCATGCAGCGCCGAAGCGCTCAATCCCGTTCGCCGCCGAAGATGCCCAGCAGCGCGAGCAGGCTCTGGAAGACGTTGAAGAGGTCGAGGTACAGCGCCAGCGTGGCGCTGATGTAGTTGGTTTCGCCGCCGTCCATGATCTGCTTCAGGTCGTACAGCATGAAGGCCGAGAAGATCCCGATGGCGGCGACCGAGATCGCCATCATGCCGGCGCTCGAACCGACGAAGATGTTGATGATGGCGCCGACCATCAGCACCAAGGCGCCGACGAAGAGCCACTTGCCCATGCCCGACAGGTCGCGCTTGATCACGGTCGCCAGCGAGGCCATCACGAAGAAGACGCCGGCGGTGCCGCCGAACGCCGTCATGATCAGCTCGGAGCCGTTCTTGAAGCCCAGCACCATCGCGATCAGGCGCGACAGCATCAGGCCCATGAAGAAGGTGAAGCCCAGCAGCACCGGCACGCCGGCGGCCGAGTTCTTGGTCTTCTCGATCGCGAACATGAAGCCGAAGGCGCCGCCCAGGAAGACGATCAGGCCCAGGCCGCCGGTCAGCGCGCGGGTGATGCCGGTGGAAACGCCCAGCCAGGCGCCCAAGACGGTGGGCAGCAGGCTCAGGGCCAGCAGCCAGTAGGTGTTGCGCAGGACGCGCTGGCGTTCTGCCTGCGGCAGCGTCTGGCCGTAGCCGACGGAGGTGTCGAGGGTGTTGACGCGGTCGTTCATTGCTGAGCTCCTGGGTTGGCTGCAACGCTGCAGTTGGGCGCATTCTAGGGGGCCGCAAGGCCGGACCCGCAGAAATCCCTCATCACCGGACGCATTCCTGCAGTGATTTCGCCTGCTGCGAGGGCGGCTGCCTGCCATCCTGAACGCTATGCTTCAGGGTTGCTCAACTTTGCTGGAAGACCATGAAGACCAAATCCTTTCTCGAACTTGCCGACCTCAAGGCCATCGCCGCCGCAGCCGAAGCCGAGGCGCTCAAGAACAACTGGGCTGTGACCATCGCGATCGCCGACGACGGCGGCAACCTGCTGTGGCTGCAGCGTCTCGACGGCGCAGCGGCCCTGTCGGCTCATATCGCGCCGGCCAAGGCCCACACGGCGGCCATGGGGCGGCGTGAAAGCAAGACCTTCGAAGACATGATCAACGGCGGCAGGACCTCGTTCCTGACGGCTCCGGCCATCGAAGGCCTGCTCGAAGGCGGCGTGCCGATCGTGAAGGACGGCCAGGTGATCGGTGCGGTGGGCGTCAGCGGCGTCAAGTCGAACGAAGATGCGCAGATCGCCAAGGCCGGCATCGCCGCCCTGGGCCTCTGAAGCGCAGCCGCAAAGCAAAACGCCGTCCTCGGGACGGCGTTTGTACGTTGGTCAGCGTGAAAAAAAGCTTGGCTAGTCGGCGAACCGTTGGCTAGCAAAAAACGACCCTTCGGAGATGAATCTCCTCGAGTCGCCCCACGATGAAACTTGCGCGAGGGGCGGGCTGGGTCCTATTTGGTCAGGATCAGCTTGCCGAGTTTGGTGGCTTGCAGACGATAGAGCGAGCCGTTGTGCAGGATGCCGACGGCCTTGCCGCCCTTGAGGAGTTCCGCGCTTTCCAGCAGCGGAGCGGGACGGGCCACTTCGGCGGCAGCGCGACCGCCACCCGCGTGGTCCAGCGACGGATGGTTCAGCACGGTGAAGGCGTTGGGCGTTGCGGACATTCGAAGACTCCTGTGTCGAAGCGGTTGGTTAATGATAACCATTCGCAATTAAAAGTCAATCGCCGCGATTGAATTTTTTGACTTGCGTGCGGCGACTACTTCGGTTCCGGTTCGGTGATGAAGCCGATCTTGCGCACCCCGGCCTGCCGTGCCGCCGACATCGCCTGCGCGACACGCTCGTAGCGCACCGCCTTGTCGCCGCGGATGTGCAGCTCGGGCTGCGGATCCTTGGCCGCCTCGGCGGCCAGCCGGCCGACCACTTCGGCGTCGTCGATCTTCTGCTCATTCCAGTAGTAGCTGCCGTCGGCGGCGACCGTGAACAGGATGTTCTGGGGCCTGGTCTGCTCGGGCTCGCTGCTGGCGCGGGGCAGATCGATGTTCACCGCGTGCTTCATCACGGGCACCGTGATGATGAAGATGATCAGCAGCACCAGCATGACGTCGACCAGCGGCGTCATGTTGATCTCGTTCATGACCTCGTCGGGTTCGTCCTGTGTTCCGAAGGCCATGGCAGTCAGACCTTCTTGAGCGGAACGACCGTGGCTTCGCCGCCGCCGCTCTGGACGCGGGCGCCGGTCACGAAGTAGGCGTGCAGGTCGTGCGCGAAGCTGTTGAGCTTGGTCAGCACGAACTTGTTGCCGCGCACCAGGGCGTTGTAGCCCAGCACCGCGGGAATGGCGACCGCCAGGCCCAGCGCCGTCATGATGAGCGCTTCGCCGATCGGGCCGGCCACCTTGTCGATGGTCGCCTGGCCGGCGGAGCCGATGCTCATCAGTGCGTGGTAGATGCCCCAGACGGTGCCGAACAGGCCGATGAAGGGAGCCGTGGAGCCGACCGATGCGAGGATCGCCAGGCCGCTCTGCAGGCGCGCGGTGAATTCGTCGATGCCGTTGCGCAGGGCGCGGGTGATCCAGTCGCTGACGTCCAGCGCGTCATGCAGATGGGCCTTGGTGTTGCGATGGTGGGCTGCGGCTTCGCGGCCTTCCAGCGCGAGCGCCCGGAACGGGTTGCCGTCGTCCTTGCCGAGCTTGGCGAGGGCGGTGGCGAAGTCCTCGCTGTGCCAGAAGTCCTGCGAGTGCTTCGCGAGGCGCTTGTACCTGATGACGTCGATCGCCTTGATCAGGATCACGATCCAGGACGCGAGCGACATGCCGATCAACAACAGCGCGACAGCCTTGGTGACGAAGTCGCCTTGCTGCCAGACGTTCATCAGGCCAAAGTGGGAATCCATAAATACTCCAAAAAAGAAAGCTATTTCTGAGTGAAGACGACCGGAGCGTCGTACGGCATAGTTTGTGCCACCCCGCCGACCTTGCCGGGAGAGAAGCGGCATCTCGACATCGCCTCTCTCGCCGCCTCGTCCAATCGTTCGTAGCCGCTCGATCGGCTGATTTCGACTTTTTTCGGCAGGCCATCTGCGCCCACGAGAACCGTGAGGATCACTTTGCCTTGCTCGCCCAGGCGTCTGCTCATCGCCGGATACTGGGGCTTGCAGCTCTGCGCGTAGTCGGCGTCGGTGGACGGCAGTTGAACCGAGGGCGGAGCGGGCGGCGCGGCGGGCGGTGCGGGTGGCGCCGGCGGTGCGGGTGGGGCCAACGGTGCCGGGGGTGGAGGCGGCTCGATGCTGCCCGTGGGCGCGTTCGGCGCCGGCGTCGGCTTTGGCTCGCGGATGGCCTGGGGACGCGGCGGTGGCGGCGTTTTGACGACCTGGGGCTTTGGCGCTGGCGGCGGCGGCGGAGGGGGTTCCTTGGGCTTCGGCGGCTCGATGAACTCGCTCAGGATCTCGACCGGAATCACCACCTCGGCCGCGCGGCGCAGCAACCCGCTTTGCAGGGCCCAGAGTGCCGCGACGTGGAACAACACCACGCTGCCGGCGATGATGGCGTTGCGCGACAGGCCAAGGGCCGAGGGAGGCGGGGAAAAGCGGTCAGACACGATCAATCATTCGAATGCGGACGCCCAGAGGTGTCCCGGTGCAGCAAAACCGCTACGCTAACGACTTACTTGCGAAGAATCCACCAGACCGAACTGGCGACCAGGATCAGGCTGCCGCCGAGTGCCGCGAAGAGTTCCATGCGTTGCTTTCCTTGATGGAATTGGCAAGCTGGATCGCCTGGGTGCCGGTTTCGCGGTGAAGCGCGGCGACCGGGTGCGAGGCACTGCATTGCGCGACCACGTCGCGCGCGCAGCTTTCGCACTGGCCGCACTGGGTGGCCACGCCGAGCTCGAACTGCACTTCGTCGAACGTCATCCCGGCGCGTGCATGACGCGCGATTTCACGGTCGGAGATTCGGCGGCAGACGCAGACGATCATGGCGGTGAAGGCGGCTTGTAGCTGGCTGTTTGAAGAAGGCTCGATTATAAATACGAATTCTTCGCATTTGCAATAACTATCGCGGAAGCAGGGTCAGCCGGTCCGCCCGAATATCTAGACTTCGGACCACATGCGCAGCAGGTTGTGATATTGCCCGGTGAGCGCGATCGATTCCTCGCATTCCCCGAGCCGGCCGCGCAGCTTCTCGATCACCTGGTCCAGCTCGAACAGCATGGCCCTCTGGCGGTCGTCGCGCACCATGCTCTGCAGCCAGAAGAACGAGCAGACGCGGGCGCCCCGGGTCACGGGGTGGACGCGGTGCAGGCTGCTCGAGGGATAGAGGATGAGGTCGCCCGCGGGCAGCTTGACCTCGTGCGTTCCATAGGTGTCGACCACCTCGAGTTCGCCGCCCTCGTAGTCCTCCGGATCGCACAGGAACAGGGTGCAGGACAGGTCGGTGCGCAGTTGCTCGCCGGTGCCCGGCACCGAGCGCACCGAACCGTCGACGTGCAGGCCGTAGTGCTCGCCGCCCTCGTAGAGATTGAACAGCGGCGGCACGAAGCGCAGCGGCAGGGCGGCAGAGAAGAACAGGGGATTCCGGGCCAGCGCGCCCAGGATGGTCTTGCCCAGTTCGCGGCCGACCGCGGATTGCTCCGGCAACTGCCGGTTGCGCTTGACCCGGGCGCCCTGGTCGCCGACCGTCTCGCGGCCGTCGACCCACTCGGTGGCGTCCAGGCTGGCGCGAATCTCGCGCACCTGGTCTGCGCTCAGAACGTCGGGGACATGCAGCATCATCTTGCGGTTTCCTCAAAGAAAAAGCCCCGGCGCGGGGCCGGGGCTCGAGTGTCGCAGCCGGAGGATGCGACGGCATTGATCCGCGTCAGAACGCGAAGTTGGCCGTGATGCGGGCCGAGCGCGGGATGCCCGGCACGTAACGGTAGCCGCTCTTGTTGATCGCGGCGACGTATTCCTTGTCGAACAGGTTGTACAGGTTCAGTTGGAGTTCGACGTTCTTGTTGATGCGGTAGGAGGCCATCGCATCGAACACCCAGTAGGCATCGGTGTAGGCCGGTGTGCCGACCGCACCGTCGAAGCCGCGCGTGAGCTTGCCGTTGTAGCGCGCGCCGCCGCCGATGGTGAGTCCGAACGGGAACTGGTAGCTGGTCCAGGCGGTGAACGCCTGTTCCGGCGTGTACGGGATCACGTCGATCCGGTCCGCCGCGTTGGATGAACCGTTGACCTTGGTGTCCATGGTCGTGAGGCCGGCGCTGATGCCCCACTGGTCGGTGATCGCACCGGCCACGCCGAGCTCGATGCCCTGCACCCGCTTCTTGCCGTCCTGGGTGTAGACGGCCGTGTTGGTCGGATCCTGCACGATCTCGTTGCGAACCTCGGTGCGATAGAGCGCCGCGGTCAGCGAGAGACGCTTGTTCAGCACGTCCCACTTGGTGCCGATCTCGTAGGTGTCGGCCTTCTGCGGCGCGAAGTCGACGCGCGAGGCGCTGTTGCCGGTGCCCGAGGCGGCGAGCGAGAAGTTGGCGCCGCCCGGGGGCTGCGCCGAGTTGCCGTAGGCGGCGAAGAAGCTGGCGTTCTCGACCGGCTTGTAGACCACGCCGATCTTGCCGGTCCAGAGGTCGCCCGAGGTCGACAGGTTGGTCGGCGTGATCGGGAAGGTGGGGCCGGTGCCCATCGTGGTCGCCCAGTAGTCGGTGCTGTAGTGGTCGTAGCGCAGGCCGCCGGTCAGCTGCCATTGCTCGTTGATCTTCATCGTGTCGAAGGCGTACAGGCTGACCGTGTCGGTCTTGCCGTAGTTGCCGGTGCCGTTCGGGATCCGGTTGTAACCGATCACGTAGGGGTTCGGGTTGTACAGGTTGGCGACCGGCCAGGAGCCTGCGGGTGCGAAGGTCGTGTTGACCGACGCGAAGCCCGGGCCGAAGTAGTTCGCGTTGTCCTGACTCTCGCGCATCAATTCCAGGCCGATGTTCGCGGTGTGGCTGAAGCTGCCGGTGTTGAACTTCGACGACAGGCTGGTCTGGTTGACGAAGATGTTGTTTTCGACGTCCTTGTTGGTTGGCAGGTTGCGCGTCGTCGTCCAGGTCGCGGGGTTGCTCGGATTGACCGTGTTGATGAAGCCTGCGGTCACGGCAGGCACCGTGCCCCGGTAGGTGTTGGTGTTGCCGACGCGGCTGGCCGTCAGGCCGCCGAGCATGAACGACGTCAGCATGTAGTCCTGCGTGGTCTGGCCCCAGCGCGTGACGTTACGCACCGTCATGTCGGGCGTGATGTCGTGCTCGACGCGGGCCGTGAACATGTTGGCCGTGACGTCGTTGAAGTCGGAGCTGGTGCCGTAGAAGTTGCTGGGGTCGACCTTCGAGGCGTAGTTCAGGAACGTGCGGCGCAGGATCGGCGAATTGATCAGCAGCGCATCGGGCGTGGTGTAGCCGGGCAGGCCGATGGTCGGGACGCCGCCGTCGGGGATGTTGTTCTGCTTGACGTACAGGTAGTCGAGAAACACGCGGGTCGGCGTGTTGAGGCCGAAGGCCAGCGAGGGCGCGATGGCCGAGCGCTTGTTGTTGATGAAGTCGCGGCCGTCCACGCCGGAGTCTTCGGCCACGGCATTCAGGCGGAAGGCCGTGCCCGAGCCGTCGGCGCCGCTCACCACCTTGTTCCAGTCGATGGTGCCGCGCTTGTAGCTCGCGGTGCCGAAGCCGAGCGAGCCCGAGAAGCTGTCTTCCAGCCTGGGCTTCTTGGTGATCAGGTTGATGTAGCCGGTCGGCGAACTGCGGCCGACGTCGGTGCCCGACGGGCCCTTGACCACTTCGACCTGCTCGACGTTGAAGACATCGCGCGAGAACGAACCCAGGTCGCGGATGCCGTCCACGAAGATGCTGCTCGAGGCGTCGAAGCCGCGCATGAAGATCGAGTCGCCGGTCGTGGTGTTGCCGTTTTCGCCGAGGAAGAAGGCGCCGGCACCGGGCGTGTTGCGCAGTGCCTCGGTCAGCGTGGTGGCGCCTTGCTCGCGCATCAGGGTTTCCGGAATCACCTGGATCACCTGCGGGATGTCGATCAGCGGCGCGGTGAACTTCGGGTTGGCCGAGTTGTCGACCTTGAAGTCGGTCGCGGCGCTGTCTTCGACTCGGACTTCCTTGAGGGTGTTCGTGGACGTCTGCGCGCCGGCAGGCAGCGTCAATGCGAGAAGGGTGGCGGCGGCGGCACTGCCGAAGGGGGGCAGCGCGCGCGCGACGGCGTGCTTGCGGCTCTTGATGTAGGCCATGGAGGGATCCCAGGTGAAAGCAAAACTGAGAGCTCGACTGGCGGGTCCCTGCGCGTCCTCGGCGTGGAGGCGGCTGGATTGGCTGGGTGAGCTGATTCGCGGAAGAAGCGAAGTCAGTGAATGATAATGAATCTCAATACGATTGTTAACGCAGCGTTAACGTTGAGAGAAATTTCGGAGGACGCTTGGGTCTATTCGTTGCTCGAGCGCAACTGACAGGGCGCCGGGCGGCTCAGTAGACGTCGCGGCGGTAGCGGCCGCTGGCCTGCAATTCGCCCATCGTCGCCTGACCGGCGATCTGTCGCAGCGCGGCATCGACCCCGGCCGCCATGCCCTGCAGGCGCCCGCAGACATAGATCGCCGCACCGCGGGCGATCCAGGCGCTGACTTCCGCGTGCAGGTGGAGCAGCCGATGCTGGACGTAGAGCCTTTCGGCCTGGTCGCGCGAGAACACCATGTCGAGCCGCTGCAACATCCCTGTGCGCTGCCAGGCCTCGATCTCGTCGCGGCAGAGGAAGTCGTGCCGCGCATGGCGTTCGCCGAAGACCAGCCAGTTGTCGTGCCGGCCCAGGGCCGCGCGGGTGCGCAGATGGCTGCGCAGTCCGGCCAGTCCGGTGCCGTTGCCGATCAGCAGCAACGGTCGTGCGGCGTTGTCGCCGAGCCGGAAGTTGCGGTGCGGGCGCAGCCGCAACTGGACCGTGTCGCCCAGGGGCAGGGTCGACGTCAGCAGGCCCGAGGCGGCGCCGAGCGTGCCGTCCGGATGCTGCTCCTGGCGCACCAGCAACTGCAGCTCGCCGTCGCTGGGGATGGAGGCGATCGAATAGTCGCGTGGGCGTCCGGGGTCGCTCGCGAGGGCGAGTTGCGCGAGATCGCCGGACGCCCAGTCAGGCGCCGGCCCGGCGGCCGGCGTGAACGCCAGGCGATAGACCGGCGCGCCCGCGCTGCCTTCGTTCAACAGGGTGCGGGTGGCAAGGCGCCAGGGAACGGAGATGGTTTCGGGCGGCTCTTCCGGCCCGGCATCCGGTGCACCGCCGCACTGCGCCTGCCAGGCGGCCAGGGTGGCGGGCTCGGCGTTGTCGACCTCGATGCGCTCGAAGCTGCGCCTTGCGCCCGCCGCATGGAGCCATTCGTCGAGCAGGCGGCCGAAGCGGCAGAAGTTGGCGTACTGGCGGTCGCCCAGCGCCAGGACCGCATAGCGCAGCGAGGAGAGCTCGGCCGCCGAGCCCATCACGCGCTCGGCGAACATGCTGGCGCCGTCGGGCGCATCGCCTTCGCCATAGGTGCTGGCGATGAACAGCGCCCGGGGCGTGCTGCGCAGGAGCTCGGCGTCGGCGTCGTTGAGCGACATCACGCGCGCCGGTGTTCCGGCCTCGTGCAGCCAGCGGCCGGTCTGCCAGGCGAGGGCCTCGGCCTGGCCCGTCTGGCTCGCGAACAGCACGAGCGTGGCGGCTGCGGGCTCGTTCCCGGCCAGTGCCGCGGCCCGGCGTGCCATGGCGTCGTGCTGCCGGCGCTGCCGCCCGTAAATGGCCGCGCACAGCGCGATGTAGGCCAGCACGGTGAGGCACGCGGCCAGCGCTCGCAGGGCGGGCTCGGTCATGCGGCGAGGGCCGGGGTCGGCCAGCGATCGCTGGTGAAGGTGCAATGCCCCTCGTCGCCGCGGCGGACGAAGAGCGCGGCGAGCCCATGCCGGTGGGCGAAGGCCAAGCCGTCCTCCGGCCCCAGCACAGTCAGCACCGTGGCGAGTGCGTCGGCCTGCATGCACTCCGGGTGCAGCACCGTCACCGAGGCGAGCGCGTGGCCGACCGGCTCGCCGGTGCGCGGATCGAGGGTGTGCGACCAGCGCCGGCCCTCATGCTCGCGCGCATGCCAGCGGTCGCCCGAGGTCGCGATGGACAGGCCCTCGAGCGCCACCCGATGGGTGGTCCCGGCCAGCGCTTCGACCAGCACCTGCCAGGGGTCGCCGTCGGGGCGACGACCGGCCGCGCGCAATTCGCCGCCGACCTCGACCAGAAAGTCGCACAGTCCGAGCGTTCGCAGCGCGGCGGCAACCTGGTCGACTGCGAAGCCCTTGGCGACGCCCGACAGGTCCAGCGCGGCGGCGCCCGGTTGCACGATCGAGCGCGTGGCGGGGTCGAGCGCCACGCGCTGCCAGCCGACGCGTTGACGCGCCTGCGAGAGTTCGGCCGGGGAGGGCGGCCCTGCGACCGGTGCGTCGGCCTGCGCGCCGAAGCCCCAGAGCGCGACCAGCGGTCCGATGCTCGGGTCGATGGCTCCGTCGCTGGCTGCCGCCCACTGCAGGGCACAGGCCAGCACCTCGGCGAATTCGGGTTCGAGCACGTGCCGGCTGCCGGCGTCGGACCGGTTGAAGCGGCTGATGTCCGAATCGGGCTCCCAGGTGCTCATCTGGGCGACCACGCGATCGAGCGCGCCCTGCGTGCCGGCGCGCACGGCATCCAGCGCGATCATGCGCGGATTGTCGAAGCGCAGCGACCAGGTGGTGCCCATGGTGCGGCCCGCCAGCGTCTGCAGGCTGGACGGATCGGCGCGGCGCGGCCGGGGCGTGTTGGCGTAGCCGCCCGCGCGCCAGGTCGCGAAGGAGGGGCTCGGCTTCCCCTCAGGCGAGGACATGCTCACGGCGCGTCAGGCTCGCGCCCGGGGGCGAGCAACATGGTTTTCAGGGCATCACTTC
The DNA here is from genome assembly GCF_056403395.1 of Variovorax sp. P2_H12. Classification (NCBI taxonomy): domain Bacteria; kingdom Pseudomonadati; phylum Pseudomonadota; class Betaproteobacteria; order Burkholderiales; family Comamonadaceae; genus Variovorax; species Variovorax sp. P2_H12. The sequence continues at coordinate 154,900 of NZ_JBFUFO010000025.1, forward strand.
CAGGGTTGCGGCGTAGCTCAGACGCCGTTCCTTGGCCTGCGGCACCGAGGTCTTCTTGTCCGTGGTGCTGGTGTCGAGCCAGTACATGCCGGCCTCCGGCCAGGTCACGCTGAACTGGCCCTTGGCATCGGTCTTGAGCTTGAGCTCGTCGAGCTTGTCGCGGTAACGCGTGTTGCCCAGCGTGACCGTGACCTCGAGGTCCTTCGCGGGCTGGCCGTCGAGCTGCAGTGTGAAGCTGGTCTTCTCGCCCTTCACCAGATCGGTCGGATTGGCCGTGACCAGTTCGAGGCCCTTGCCGGTCGGACGCAGGGTGCTGGGCTTGCCCACGGTGACGAAAGTCTCGTTGCGGCCGGCCGATTGTGTGATCTCGAGCTCCAGCGCGTCGGCCGGGATCTGGCTCGCGATGTTCTCGGCCGTGCCGCGGGCGCGCTTGGGCTGTCCGGTGGCCTTGTCCTTCCAGCGTGCGAAGACGCCGTCGTTGACCAGTGCCAGGCGATAGGTGCCGGGCTGGGTGAGGTTCAGGTCGAACACGCTGCGCAGCTTGCCCTTGAAGACGTTCTCGGCCTTCAAGGCACTGCCATCGGGCGCGGTGACCGCCAAGGTGTCCAGGCCGAGCGGGACGTGATTGAAGAAGAAAAGGTCGTTCGAGACGGCGGCATCGACCGTGATCCAGTCGGCCTTGGACAGCACGGTGCTCGAGGGCATCAGCCATGCGTTGTGAGCCTGGACGGCCGCGGTGCCGGCGCAAAGGGCGATGCCGAGGGCGAGGGTGCGCAAAGAGAACTTCATGATGGGATTCCGGTGATGTTGGAGGCGAACCGAGCATCAGGGCTTGAGCTCGAGCTTCACTTCGCCGAGCTCGCTGGTGCCCGCGACCTGCGACTGCTCGGTCTTCGCCGGCGGCCACTGGAAGGGGATGCTCACGATTTCGCGACCGCCGACTTCGCGCGCCGCCTCGACGTACAGCTTGTAGGCGCCCGGTGCCAGCTTGGGCAGCGCCACCGAGCCTTCGGACAGGTTGACCTGATGCTTGCCCGCGGGCCGCGTCGCGCTGCTCACGCCGTCGACCGGCATCTGCAGTTCGCGACCGGTGCGCCGCCACCACTGGCGCATGTCCTTCAGCCACTTGGTGCCTTCGCCTTCCGCGTTGCCCTTGTTCTTGACGTCGTACCAGACCGCGAGCGTGCTCGCGACCGATTGGTCGGGCCGCTCGATCCAGGCCGCCACATAGGGGCGGTGGTATTCGGCCACGCTGAGGCGCGGCACCTCGATGTTGACGGTGAGCCCCGCGGCGAAGGCCGGCGCGCCGAACAGGGCGGCGAGCGCGAGGGAATAGCGAACTTGCACGAAGACCTCTTTCCTGGATCAGTGGATGAACAGCAGCGCGAGCAGCACCGGAATGACCAGGCCCATGCCGACCATCGGCCAGGTGAAGGGCCGGTTGCCCGCATGCATCTTGAGAATGAAAAGACCGGTGATCGAGAACACCAGCGTGGCGACCGCGAAGATGTCGATGAACCAGCTCCAGGCGGCGCCGCTGTTGCGGCCCTTGTGCAGGTCATTGAAGTAGGACAGCCAGCCGCGGTCGGTGCGCTCGTACTCGGCCTCGCCGTCGGCCAGGTTGAGCCGCAGCCAGGCATCGCCGCCGGGGCGGGGCAGCGAGAGGTAGATCTCGTCGTCAGACCACTCGGCGTCTCGCCCTGCGGTGTCGACTGCCCATTGCTTGCTGATCCAGCCCTGCAATTCCGCGGGCAGTTCCGCCTTGCCCTTCTGCGCCTTGGCCGCGGGCAGTTGCTTCTGCAGTGCCGCGCGCAAGTCATGGTCGATGGTGCCGGTCCGGCTGCTGACCTTCGGCTTGGCCTCGATGCTGGCCGCGTGGTTGAGCGTGAAGCCGGTGATGCCGAACAGCAGCAGGCCGATCAGGCAGAGCGCCGAGCTGACCCAGTGCCATTCGTGCAAGGTCTTGAGCCAGTAGGCGCGGCGGCGGCGGTCGGTGGTGGCGGCGGTCATCGGAGCCGGCGATTCTAGTCCTACAAATGCGAATGAATGCTATTTGCATAGCGCTGGCCTGTGCCGAGTCCGCTTCATCGAGGTGGCTTCAGCCCTTACCCCCTCTGCTTGTCGCGCTCCTGATTCGATAGCAATGAAGTTTCGTAAAGGCAAAAAAAAGCGGGGCATTGCCCCGCTTGCACGGCGTCGCGCCGGCCTATTCGATCTCGCCCATCTGTGACTGCAGGTAGTTCTGCAGGCCGACCTTGCCGACCAGGTCGATCTGGGTCTCGAGGAAGTCGATGTGCTCCTCGGTGTCGTCCAGGATCTCCTGCAGCAGGTCGCGCGAGACATAGTCGCGCACGCTTTCGCAGTGCGCGATGCCGGCCTTGATCGTGGCTTGCGCGCCGGTCTCGGACTTGAGGTCGCAATCGAGGATCTCGGGCACGTCCTCGCCGATCTGGAGCTTGGCCAGGTCCTGCAGGTTCGGCAGGCCGTCGAGCATGAAGATCCGGTCCATGAGCTTGTCGGCGTGCTTCATCTCGCCGATCGACTCCTCGTATTCCTTCTTGGCCAGCTTGTCCAGGCCCCAGTGCTTGAGCATCCGGTAGTGCAGGAAGTACTGGTTGATCGCGGTCAGCTCGTTCTTGAGCTGCGCCTGCAGATGATCGATGACTTGTGGGTCGCCCTTCATGGTTCTTCCTTGTTCTTAAAGGGTGGATTGTGGGAGCCTGCCGCCGGGCGGCGCAAGTAATCCCATGCGCCGGCGCTCTGCATGCGGGTGAGGGTGATAGGTGTTCGCATTCATAGGGGTGGGCAATGCATTTAATAGTTCATGACTATGAAAAAGTGGAGATTGGTAGTTATACTAATCACTCGCACTTTTCATCAGCCACCAAGGAAATCCAATATGTCCCTGATCAACACCGAAATCGTCCCGTTCAAGGCCACCGCGTATCACAACGGCAAGTTCGTGCCCGTCAGCAACGAGAACTTCAAGGGCAAGTGGTCGGTCGTCGTGTTCTACCCGGCCGACTTCACCTTCGTGTGCCCCACCGAACTGGGCGACCTGGCCGACCACTACGCTGAGTTCCAGAAGCTGGGCGTCGAGGTGTATGGCGTGTCGACCGACACCCACTTCACGCACAAGGCCTGGCACGACACGTCGGACACCATCGGCAAGGTGAAGTACCCGCTGGTCGGCGACCCGAGCCAGCAACTGGCCCGCGCGTTCCAGGTCCTGATCGAAGAAGGCGAAGACGCCGGCCTGGCCTACCGCGGCACCTTCGTGATCGACCCCGAAGGCAAGATCAAGACCATCGAAGTGCACGACAACGGCATCGGCCGTGACGCTGCCGAACTGCTGCGCCGCGTGAAGGCTGCCCAGTACGTCGCGGCTCACCCCGGCGAAGTCTGCCCCGCCAAGTGGACCGAAGGCGCCGAAACGCTGAAGCCTTCGCTCGACCTGGTCGGCAAGATCTAAGCCGCCTCGTTCGCGCCACGGCCCGGGCGCGCTTGCTCCCGGGCTTTTTTGTTTCCATCGCATTTCCAAAGAGAGAGATCACCATGCTCGACGCCGGCACCAAATCGCAACTCAAGAGCTACCTCGACCGCATCACGCAGCCGATCGAGATCGTCGCTTCGCTCGACGACAGCAAGGCGTCGGGCGAGTTGCAATCGCTGCTGAAGGACGTGGCCGAATCGTCGCCGCTGGTCAAAGTCACCGAGAGCCGCGACGACAACCACCGCAAGCCCTCGTTCTCGATCAACCGGCCGAGCGAAAACCATGGCCCGCGCTTCGCGGGTATTCCGATGGGCCACGAATTCACCTCGCTGGTGCTGGCGCTGCTGCAGGTCGGCGGCTATCCGCCCAAGGTCGACGAGGCCGTGCTGCAGCAGATCCGCGCGCTCGACGGCGATTTCGAGTTCGAGATCTACATCTCGCTGACCTGCCACAACTGCCCCGACGTGGTCCAGGCGCTGAATCTGATGGCAATCCAGAACCCGCGCATCAAGACCACGATGATCGATGGCTCGCTGTTCCAGGACGAGGTCAAGGAACGCCAGATCATGGCGGTGCCGACCGTGTTTCTCAATGGCACCGAATTCGGCCAGGGCCGCATGAGCCTCGAGGAGATCCTCGCCAAGATCGACACCAGCGGCGTCGAGCGCGAAGCGAAGAAGATCGCCGGCAAGGAACCGTTCGACGTGCTGATCGTCGGCGGCGGCCCGGCCGGTGCGGCCGCCGCCGTGTACTCGGCGCGCAAGGGCATCCGCACGGGCATCGCTTCGGAGCGCTTCGGCGGCCAGGTGCTGGATACCATGGGCATCGAGAACTTCATCTCGATCCGCGAAACCGAAGGGCCCAAGTTCGCGCTCGCGCTCGAGGAGCATGTGCGCGACTACGACGTCGACATCATGAACCTGCAGCGGGCCGCGGCGCTCGTGCCGAGCGCTCCGGGCAAGGACTTCATCGAGATCAAGCTCGAGAGCGGTGCCTCGCTCAAGAGCCGCTCGGTCGTGATCTCGACCGGCGCGCGCTGGCGCAACATCAACGTGCCCGGCGAGCACGCGTACAAGAACAAGGGCGTGGCCTACTGCCCGCACTGCGACGGCCCGCTGTTCAAGGGCAAGCGCGTGGCGGTGATCGGCGGCGGCAATTCGGGCGTCGAGGCGGCGATCGACCTGGCCGGCATCGTCGGCCACGTGACCTTGGTCGAGTACGACACGCAGTTGCGCGCCGACTCGGTGCTGCAGCGCAAGCTGCGCAGCCTCGCCAACGTCAAGGTGATCACCCACGCGCAGACCACCGAGATCACCGGCGACAGCCAGAAGGTCAATGGCCTGGTCTACAAGGACCGCGCGAGCGGCGAGAGCCACACGGTGCCGCTCGAGGGCGTATTCATCCAGATCGGCCTGGTGCCCAACACCGACTGGCTCAAGGGCACGGTCGAGCTCTCGAAGCACGGCGAGATCGTGGTCGACGCCAAGGGCCAGACCTCGGTGCCCGGCGTGTTCGCGGCCGGCGATGCGACCACGGTGCCGTTCAAGCAGATCATCATCGCGGCCGGCGACGGCGCGAAGGCGGCGCTGAGCGCCTTCGATCACCTGATCCGCAGCTCGGCGCCGGCGGAAGAGGCGGTCGCCGCCTGATGCGTTGAAAGCGCCGCGATCCATCTCGGATGGGTCGCGGTGTCTTCTGCTGGGTTTCCGATCCCTCATTCAGACGGGGGGCAATTGGCAATAATAAGAATCATTCGCATATGATTGTGTGTCGGGCCAAGGCCTGATTTCACCGCCAGCCAGGCTTTCGCGCGCAGCCCTTGCGCGCCGTCCAGCGAGCAGTTCGTCAACTGTTTTCTGGACCCTCAAGTGGCACGCTCACCTGCCTTCGCGCATCGACTTCAAACGCTCCCCTGGCTGATCGCCTGCGGCCTCTCTACCTTCGCCGCGGCCCAGGAGGCCGGCCCCGCCCGAATCGCGGCCCTCGGCGAGATCGTGGTGAGCGGCTCGCGCTCCGAGCAGAACAGGGAAGACGTCCCGGCCACCATCGAGGTGATCGACCGCCAGCAGATCGAGTTCGAGCAGATCCACGACATCCGCGACGCGGTGCGCGACATTCCCAACGTCTCGGTCCGGCGCGCGCCCGCACGCTTCGGCCTGGCGGCCGGGAACACCGGTCGCGACGGGAATGCAGGCTTCAACATCCGCGGCCTCGACGGCAACCGCGTGCTGCTGATGACGGACGGCATCCGCATGCCGCGCAGCTACGTCTTCAGCGCCAACGCCTTCGGCCGCGACTACTTCGACCTCGGCCTGATCGAGCGGATCGAGATCATCAAGGGGCCGGCCTCGGCGCTCTACGGATCCGACGGGCTCGCCGGCCTGGTCAACTTCATCACGCGGCAGCCCGAGACCTTCCTCGCCGACGGCAAGACCTTCGGCGGCAGCGCGAACGTCGGCTACAGCGGCGACGACAACGGCTGGCAGGGTGGGGTCACGCTTGCGGGCAAGGCCAGCGACACGGTGAGCTGGCTGATCTCGGCCAACGGCAGCCGTACGCACGAGCTCGAGAACATGGGCACCAACGACGCCCGCAATTCGGACCGCACCGCGCCCAATCCGGAGCGCACCGACAGCAAGTCGCTGCTGGCCAGAGTGATCGTCACGCCGAACGCCAGCCTGACCCACAACCTCACGTTCGAGTACGTCGACCGGTCGACCGGCTACGACCTGCTGTCGGGCATTTCGAAGCCGCCGTTCGCCTCGACGTCGGTGATCGGCCTCGGCGCGCTGACGCAGTTGCAGCGCGACCGCCTGACCTGGGACGGCCGGCTGCGCGTGGACTCGGTGCTGGCGGACAACCTGCTGGGCTACCTGAGCTACCAGAAGTCGAATTCGCAGGAGCTCGCCTGGGAGAACCGCTACACCGCCGCCGACCGGATGCGCGACGTGACCTATGGCGAGAACACCTGGCAAGCGGGCCTGCAGGCCGACAAGACCTTGCGCATGCCCGGGGACTGGTCGCAGCGCATCACCTACGGCATCGACTACACGAACACGCAGGTCGAGAACCTGCAGACCGGGCTGGTGCCGCCGGTCGGCGAGGTCTATCCGCTCAAGCGGTTCCCCGACACGACCGAGAAGACCGCGGCCTTCTATGTGCAGGACGAGTTCATCCACGACCAGTGGAGCATCACGCCCGGGGTGCGCTTCGACCGCTTCGACATCGATGCGGATCAGACCGGCTTCAACGCCCGCGCGGTGTCGCTGTCCGACTCGGCGGTCTCGCCCAAGCTCGGCGTGCTGTTCCGGGCGACGCCGCAATGGACCGTCTACGGCAACTACGCCTCCGGCTTCAAGGCGCCCAACGCGTTCCAGGTCAACAACTTCTTCGAGAACGTGGTTTCGGGCTACCGGACGATTCCCAATCCGGGCCTGAAGCCGGAGACCAGCCAGAACTTCGAGATCGGCACGCGCGGCCGCGCCGGCATCCTGAATTTCGAGGCCGCGGTCTTCACCGGCACCTACAAGGACATGATCGAAAATGACCGCCAGATCGGCGGCGTGTTCGGGTCGCGCACCCATCCCGCGACCTTCCAGTCGGTCAACATCGGGCGCGCGCGCATCGACGGCTTCGAGTTCAAGGGCGAACTCGACTGGACCACGCAGGGCACGGGCTTCTCGCTGCCCTTCGCCTACGGCCGCACGAACGGCGAGGACCGCACCGCCAACGTGCCGCTCAACTCGGTCGACCCGGAGAAGTTCATGGTCGCCCTCCAGTACCAGGCGCCGACCTGGAGCGTGCGCCTCGATGCGGTTCACTATGCGGCCAAGAAGCGCAGCGATGTCGATCCGGCCGAAGTCACCACCGGCGTCCAGTACCTCACGCCTTCGGCCACCACGCTCGACCTGAACGCCCAGTGGCGCATTCGCCGCGACCTGCGCCTGAACGTCGCGCTGGTCAACCTGACCGACAAGAAGTACTGGATGTGGAGCGATGTCCGCGGCCTCGCGTCGAACTCTCCCATCGTGGACGCCTACACGCAGCCTGGCCGGCACTTCAATGTGTCGCTCGTGGCCGATTTCTGATTCACCTCACCCAAGCAGGAACTCATGACGACCAACGAACTCATCCGCGAACGATTCGCCGCGCTGCGCGCCGAAGGCAAGCGCCACAAGGACGCCGCCGAGGCGCTCGGCATCAGCGAGGGCGAGGCCATCGCCGCCCATGCGGGTGCGCATGACCGGGCGCTGCATGCAACGCCGCTGCGCGGACCGTGGCTCGAGTTGCTGCAAGCGCTGGAACCGTGCGGTCCGGTGCTGGCGCTGACGCGCAACGCCTCGACGGTGCACGAGAAGACGGGCGTCTACCGGAACCTGTCCGGCGGTGCCCGGATGGGCCTCGCGCTCGGCGAGGAGATCGATCTGCGGCTCTTCTTCAGCCACTGGCATGCCGGCTTCCTCGTCAGCGAGGCGGCCGCGAACGCGGGCCAGCCGCCGTCGCTGAGCCTGCAGTTCTTCGATGCCAGCGGCGTGGCCGTGCACAAGATCTTCGCCCGCGATGCGACCGATCGCGATGCCTTCCAGTCGGTCGGCCAGGCGCATGCCGATGCCGCGCAGCTTGCTGCCTTCGGCCCGGGCCAGCCCAAGGCGCCGCCGCGGCCCGACCGCGAGATCGACGGCGCCGGCTTCGCCCAGGCCTGGGGCGGCATGACCGACACGCACCAGTTCTTCGGGCTGCTGAACAAGTTCGAAGTCGAGCGACAGCAGAGCTTCCGCCTGACCGAGGGCCGATTCACGACACGGGCCGCGCGCCTGGCGGTGCGCGAGCTGCTGCACGAGGCCTCCTTCGCGGGCACGCCCATCATGGTCTTCGTGGGCAGCCCGGGCTGCATCCAGATCCACACCGGACCTGTGGTGCGCGTCGAACCCCTGGAGATGCGCGGCATGCAGTGGCTCAACGTGCTGGACCCGGGCTTCAACCTGCACCTGCGCGAAGACCTGATCGAGAGCGTCTGGATCGTCGAGAAGCCGACCAGCGACGGCGTCGTGACCTCGGTCGAGGCCTTCGACCGCGAGGGCGGCCTGATGGCGATGTTCTTCGGTGCGCGCAAGCCCGGTGTTCCGGAGCGCGAGGACTGGCGCGAGCTGGTGCGCAAGCTGCCGAGCGCCGAGGTGAGCGCATGACGAGGGCGACGCGAGAACGGCGCGACACGCTTCGACTTCTCGGCGCTTGTGCGCTGGCCGCCGGCGCGTGGCCCGCCGCTGCGCAGGGCCCGCGCGCGCCGCGCCTGGTGGCCGTCAGCGGCGCCATCACCGAGGTGGTGTTCGCGTTGGGGGCCGAGTCGCAGTTGGTCGGCACCGACACCACCAGTCTTTACCCGGAGGCCGCCCGCCGGACGCCGAAGGTCGGCTACATGCGCCAGCTCTCCGCCGAAGGGCTGCTGTCGCTCAAGCCCGATGCGGTGATCGCCACCACGGAGTCCGGGCCGCCGGTCGTGCTCGATCAGCTGCGTGCGGCCGGCGTCAGGCTGGAACTGGTCGAAGCCGATCACAGTTGGGGCGAGGTGCAGCGCAAGGTGGCTGCCGTGGGCCGCGCGGCGGCGCGCGAGCCGCAGGCGCGCGAACTGGTGACGCGGCTCGATGCCGAATGGTCCGAGGTGCAGCAGCGCGTGGCGGCGGACGCGGCCGGAACGCGCAAGCCGCGCGTGCTGTTCGTGTTGTCCCACAGCGCGAGCCCGCAGGTGTCGGGAGAGAGGACGGCGGCCCATGCGGTGATCGGCTTCGCCGGCGGTGTCAACTGCCTCTCGGGCTTTCAGGGCTACCGGCCGATGACCGCCGAGGCCATGGCCAGCGCGGCTCCGGATGTGATCATGACCACCACCCAGAGCATCGAGGCGCACGGCGGTGCAGAGAAGTTCTGGCAGCGCCCGGAACTCGCGTTGACGCCGGCCTTCAGGAAGCGGGCGCTGGTCACGCAGGATGCCTTGCTGCTGCTGGGGTTCGGTCCGCGCCTGCCTCTCGCCATCAGCGAACTGCACAAGAGCTTTCGCGCGACATGAGCGGGCGGCTGACGATGCGCGCCACCCTGGCGGGTGGCCTCGTGCTGTTGCTGCTGAGCTTCGCCATCGGCGCCGGTTCGGGCGCCTACGCCATCAGTGCCTCGCAATGGCTGGGCGTGTTCGGCTCGATCTGGCAGGGCGGCGCCGATGCGTCGCCCGAGTACCTGGTGTTCGTCAACATCCGGCTGCCGCGCCTGATCCTCGGCGTCGCTGCCGGTGCCGGGCTCGGCATGGCAGGCACCCTGATGCAGGGGCTGTTCCGCAATCCGCTGGCCGACCCGGGCCTGATCGGCATCAGCAGCGGCGCCGCGCTGGCGGCCGGCGTCACGATCGTGCTCGGCGCCTGGCTGATGCCGGTGCTGCCGCGCACGCTTGGCAGCTGGACGCTGGTCAGCATGGCCTTCGGCGGTGGCTTCGTGGTGACGCTGCTGATCTACGGCCTGTCGCGCAGCGAGGGCAGCACGCGCATGGCGCTGATGCTGCTCGCGGGCATCGCGATCAACGCGCTGGCGGGGGCCGGGCTCGGCTTCCTGAGCGTGATGGCGTCGGACGAACAATTGCGCAGCCTGCAGTTCTGGCTGCTGGGCAGCCTGGGCGGCGCGCGCTGGAGCGCGGTGCTGCTGGTCGGCGCGATCGTCGGCGTGGCGCTGTGCATTGGCCTGACGCTGGCCGCGCCCTTGAACGCGATCGCGCTGGGCGAGGCGCAGGCGACGCTGCTGGGCGTGGACGTCGAGCGCGTCAAGCGGCGGGCGATCCTGGTGACCGCTTTCGCGGTCGGCGCGGTCACGGCGACCACCGGCATCATCGGCTTCGTCGGCCTGATCGCGCCGCATTGGATCCGGCTGGTGGCGGGGCCCGACCATCGCGTGGTGCTGCCGGGGTCGGCGCTCCTGGGCGCGGTGCTGGTGCTGACCGCCGACACGGTGGCGCGCACTGCGATGGCGCCGACCGAGCTTCCGCTGGGGGTGCTGACCGCCTTCATCGGCGTGCCGATGTTCCTGCTCATGCTGCGGCACTTCCGGGGACGCATATGACGCTCGGCTGCATCGACGCCGACGTGCGCATCGGCGGCAAGACCGTGCTGTCCGGCGCCAACATCACGCTGCACCCGGGCCGGGTGACGGCCATTCTGGGCCCCAACGGCGCGGGCAAGTCCACCCTGCTGTCGGTGCTGGGCGGCCAGCGCCGGCCGGATCGCGGCCGCGTGCTGCTCGACCGCCTGCCGCTGGCCGAGCACAAGACCGCGGCACTGGCCCTGCGCCGGGCCCTCATGCCCCAGGAGAGCGCGGTGGCCTTCGACTTCACTGCGCAGGACATCGTCGCGCTGGGCCGTTTTCCCCACCGCGGCACGCCGAGCCGGGACGAAGACGGCATCGTCGAAGGCGCGATGGCGCTGACCGATGTGTCGGCGCTCACGCACCGGGTGCTCAACACCTTGTCGGGGGGCGAGAAGGCGCGCGTGCAGATGGCACGCATCGTGGCCGTCCTGCACGACCTCAACCTGGCGCGCCGCTATGCCGACGACGTGGTGGTGCTGGTCGGCGGCGCCGGCGTCCACCAGGGGCCGGCGGCGCAGGTGCTGCAGCCGGCGCTGATCGAGCGCGTGTGGGCCATGCCGTGCCAGCCGGTGAACGCCGCCGACGGGATGGTGCAGTACCTGTTCGGCTAGTGGGGCTCGCCCCCAGGTTGGCTCACTTCGTGTAGCCGCCCACCCCCGACCGGGGGCGCAGTCAGCGGCCCGGCGAAGCCGGTTCCGCGACTGCTCACCAACGGGCGCGCTCCGCGCAGCCGCGGAGATGATCGCAGCGAGCGCCGGATTCCGCGGCCTGCGCAGCCAGGCCCGTTCGTGGAACACCGCGGAACTGGCTTTGCCAGGCCGCTGGTGTTGCCCCCGGTAGGGGGTGGGCGCCCGGACACGAAGTGCCGGGCAACCTGGGGGCGAGCCTAGTACGTCAGGCGTTCCGGCCGCAATTCCTGCAGGATCGTGGTCGCGATCTCCTCGATCGACTTGGTGGTGGTCGACAGCCAGCGGATGCCGGCCCGCCGCATCATCGCCTCGGCCTCGCTGACCTCCTGGCGGCAGTTCTCGAGGCTGGCGTAGCGCGAATTCGGCCGGCGCTCGTTGCGAATCTCGCTCAGGCGCTCGGGCTGGATCGTGAGCCCGAAGATCTTCTTGCGATGCGGCATCAGGGCCGGCGGCAGCTGACGGCGGTCGAAATCCTCGGGGATCAGCGGGTAGTTGGCCGCCTTCAGGCCGTGCTGCATGGCGAGATACAGCGAGGTCGGCGTCTTGCCGCTGCGGCTGACGCCGACCAGGATCACGTCCGCGCCCTCGAGATCGCGGTGGCTCTGGCCGTCGTCGTGCGCCAGGCTGAAATCGATGGCCTGGATGCGGGCGTCGTATTCCTTGCTCTTGCTGACGTCGCTGAAGCGGCCGATGCGATGGTTCGATTTCATCGCGAACTCGATCTCGAGCGGCCGCACGAAAGTTCCGAACATGTCGAGCAGCATGCCCTTGCAGCCGGTTTCGATCACTTCGAGCACTTCCATGTTCGCCAGTGTCGTGAACACGATCGGCCGCACACCCTCGATTTCGGCCGTGTGATTGATCTTCCGCACCGCCTGGTGCGCCTTGTCGGCGGTGTCGGTGAAGGGCAGCCGCACGTGGCGGGGCTTCATCTCGAACTGGGCCAGAACGGCATTGCCGAAGGTCTCGGCGGTGATGCCGGTGCCGTCGGAAACGAAGAAAACAGTGCGCGTTTGCATATTTTGGCGACCTTGTCCTGCGGCACGCCGGACTCGGCCGCGCCTACAATTCGCCCCATTATCGGGAATGCCGGGCGCTTTCCCCTCAGCCTTCCCCTTCGAATTCCAGCATGCACCCCCCGCCGATGCCCAGAGCAAGAAGAACGATCGCGTCGCGGCGCCTGCATGCAGCATCAGTTTCAACTTCTGGAGCTTTCCCATGTCTGCACTGTTCGAAGCGACCGCCCTGGTCGTACCGTTCGAAAACCTGAGAATGACCGACGTCGAGTCGGTCGGTGGCAAGAACGCCAGTCTCGGCGAGATGATTTCCCAGCTGCCGCAGGGCGTGCGGGTCCCCACCGGCTTCGCCACCACGGCCCATGCTTTCCGCCAATTCCTGGCGCACGACGGCCTGGCCGACAAGATCAGCGCCAAGCTCGCGACGCTCGACACCGAGGACGTGCGCGCGCTGGCCACGGTGGGTGGCGAGATCCGTGCGCTGGTCGAGGCCCAACCCTTTCCCGCCGACCTGCAGCAGGCAATCGCCGAGGCTTTCGCGACGCTGTCGGCCGGCAATCCCCAGGCCAGCTTCGCGGTGCGTTCCTCCGCCACCGCGGAAGACCTCCCTGACGCTTCCTTCGCGGGCCAGCAGGAGACCTTCCTCAACGTGGTCGGCATCGAGGACGTGCTGCACAAGATGAAGGAAGTCTTCGCCTCGCTCTACAACGACCGCGCGATCAGCTACCGGGTGCACAAGGGCTTCGCCCATGACGTGGTGGCGCTCTCCGCCGGCGTGCAGCGCATGGTGCGCAGCGACCTCGGCGCGGCCGGCGTGATGTTCACGATCGATACCGAGTCCGGCTTCGAGGACGTGGTCTTCATCACCTCGAGCTACGGCCTGGGCGAAACCGTGGTGCAGGGCGCCGTGAACCCCGACGAGTTCTATGTCCACAAGCCGACGCTGCGCGCCGGCAAGCGGGCCGTGATCCGCCGCAATCTGGGTTCCAAGCTGATCCAGATGGAGTTCGCGAGCGCCGCGGAGAAGGCGGCCAGCGGCAAGCTGGTGAAGACCACCGACGTGCCGGCCGAGCAGCGCAACCGCTATTCGCTGACCGACGCCGACGTCGAGCAACTGGCGAAATACGCGCTGGTCATCGAGGAACACTACGGCCGTCCGATGGACATCGAATGGGGCAAGGACGGCACCGACGGCCAGCTCTACATCCTGCAGGCGCGTCCCGAGACCGTGAAGAGCCAGCAGCAGGGCAAGGCCGAGCAGCGCTACAAGCTGCTGGGCCGCGGCGCCATCCTGGCCGAGGGCCGCGCGATCGGCCAGAAGATCGGCACCGGGCCGGTGCGGCTGGTCCACAACATCAGCGAGATGGACAAGGTCCAGGCCGGCGATGTGCTCGTGACCGACATGACCGACCCGAACTGGGAGCCGGTGATGAAGCGCGCCGCCGCGATCGTCACCAACCGGGGCGGGCGCACCTGCCACGCGGCGATCATCGCGCGCGAACTCGGCATCCCGGCGGTGGTCGGCTGCGGCGACGCCACCGACCTGCTCAAGGACGGCACGCTGGTGACCGTGAGCTGCGCCGAGGGCGACACCGGCTTCATCTACGACGGCCTGCTCGAAACCGAAGTGACCGAGGTCCAGCGCGGCGAGATGCCCGGCATCGACCTCAAGATCATGATGAACGTGGGCAATCCGCAGCTGGCCTTCGACTTCGCCCAGCTGCCGAACCACGGCGTCGGCCTGGCGCGGCTCGAGTTCATCATCAACAACAACATCGGTGTCCACCCGAAGGCGATCCTCGACTACCCGAATGTCGATGCCGACCTCAAGAAGGCGGTCGAATCGGTGGCGCGCGGCCATGCGTCGCCGCGGGCCTTCTACGTCGACAAGGTGGCCGAGGGCATCGCCACCATCGGCGCCGCCTTCTGGCCCAAGCCGGTGATCGTGCGCCTCTCGGACTTCAAGTCCAACGAGTACCGCAAGCTGATCGGCGGCAGCCGCTACGAGCCCGAGGAAGAGAACCCGATGCTGGGCTTCCGCGGCGCGGCGCGCTACCTCAGCGGCGAGTTCAGCGAGGCCTTCGCAATGGAGTGCGAGGCGCTCAAGCGCGTGCGCAACGAGATGGGCCTGACCAACGTGCAGATCATGGTGCCCTTCGTGCGCACCCTGGGCCAGGCCGAGCGCGTGACCACGCTGCTGGGCGAGCACGGCCTCAAGCGCGGCGAGAACGAACTCAAGCTGATCATGATGTGCGAGGTGCCGAGCAACGCGATCCTGCCCGAGGAGTTCCTGAAATTCTTCGACGGCTTCTCGATCGGCTCGAACGACCTGACCCAGCTCACGCTGGGCCTGGACCGCGACTCCGGCCTGGAACTGCTGGCCGCCGACTTCGACGAGCGCGACCCGGCCGTCAAGGCGCTGCTGGCGAAGGTCATCAAGGCCTGCAAGGACCAGGGCAAGTACGTCGGGATCTGCGGCCAGGGCCCCAGCGACCATCCGGATTTCGCGCTCTGGCTCGCCGAGCAGGGGATCGAGTCGATCTCGCTCAACCCCGACAGCGTGATCGAGACCTGGAAGCAGCTCGCCAAGCGCTGAGCGGCTGCGAGGGGCGGTGGTGGCAGATTTGTCACCGCCGCGCAACGACCTGGTCACGGTCTTCGTGTAATCCTCGCGTCAGCTGGCTGTATTTGCAACCAGATGCTTCTTTGGTGTCAAACTCGCCGGATCCCGGGGCGCGGTTGTGCTGAAGTCGCACCAGGACCATTTGCCGGCCCTGCCATACGCCCTGACCTTGACGTCGAGGAACCCCATGATTCTTGTCAAGACCGAAGCCGGGCAGCGTGTTCTCAAGGACCGGTCCATTGCGCTGACGCCACGCCAGCGCACCGCGTTCATCCTTTTCGATGGCAAGCGAAGCGTCGGCGAGGTGCTCGAGTCCGGAATGGGCGTGAGCCGCGAGGAGATCGACCAGATGGTCGGGCAGGGGCTGCTGGCGCGGGTCGGGGAGGGTGCGGCCGCGGTTGTGGCCGTCCCCGAGGCGCTTCCGGTTGCCGCCGCGCCCAAGCCTGCAGCGGATGTACCGGAGGCCGCGCGCTCGGACCAGCAACGCTACAAGGACGCCTATCCGATCGCCACCCAACTGACCGGCAGCCTGGGCTTGCGCGGCTTCAGGCTCAACCTGGCGGTCGAAGGCACCTCGAACTGCGAGCAACTGCTGGAGCTGTTTCCCAAGATCCAGGCCGCGGTGGGGCCCGAGAAGGCCTCGGCGCTCGAACGGGCGCTGCGCGGCTGACCCGCACGGCCCCCCTCAAGGGGCCTCAGGCCACCCGGGAACGGCCCGGCGCCGGCCTGAGTGCTATAATTTACGGCTTTGCCTTGCCACACCACGTCTGACGCCGCGGGTGGCTCAACCCCTTTCCTGCCAACCGCGGGAAAAATCCACAAGGAGTGCCAATGCGTCACTATGAAATCATTTTGCTGATCCATCCGGATCAGAGCGAGCAGGTTCCGGCCATGCTGGAACGCTACAAGGGCCTGATCACGGCCGGCGGCGGCAAGGTCCACCGCGTTGAAGACTGGGGCCGCCGTCAGCTGGCCTACCAGATCAACAAGCTCAACAAGGCGCACTACCTGTGCGTGAACATCGAAGCCGAGCAGACCGTCATGGCCGAACTCGAGCACGCGTTCAAGTTCAACGACGCCGTTCTGCGCCACCTCACCGTGGTCAAGAAGAAGGCCGACACCGGTCCTTCGTCGATGATGAAGACGGTCGAGCGCGAAGAGGCCCGCAAGGCCCAGCAGGCCGAATACGCCGCCAACAACAACTGATGAGGTGAGCGCTGCCGCGGTCAATCAGCTGGTGCTGACTGCCTGCGTCGCCGAACTCGGAGCCTTGCGTTACACGCCTGCCGGATTGCCCGCCATCGACCTGCGACTCGAACACGAGTCGACAGTGACCGAAGCGGCCCAGCCCCGACAGGTCAAGGCGGCCATCAAGGCCGTCGCGTTCGGCGCAGTGGCCGAGCGGCTCGCAAGGCAGGAGCTGGGCAGTCTCTGGCAATTCCAGGGCTTCCTCGCCACACCGGGTACGGCCAAGCATCCCGTGCTTCACATTCAAGAATTCAACTAATTTTCTAGAGGTCCAAAAATGGCCACGTTCAAGAAATTCAACAAGGACAAGCGTCCGAAGCGCAACACCCAGTCGCTGCTGTTCAAGCGCAAGCGCTTCTGCCGCTTCACCGTCGCCGGCGTCGAAGAGATCGACTACAAGGACATCGACACCCTGCGCGACTTCATCAGCGAAAACGGCAAGATCATCCCCGCACGCCTGACCGGCACGCGCGCGATCTACCAGCGCCAGCTCAACACCGCGATCAAGCGTGCCCGCTTCCTCGCGATGGTGCCGTACAGCGACCAACACCGCGTCTAAGGAGCCAGATACCATGCAAGTCATTCTTCTGGACAAGGTCGTCAACCTCGGCGTGCTCGGCGAAATCGTCAAGGTCAAGGACGGTTACGCTCGCAACTTCCTGATCCCGTCGGGCCGTGCCCGCCGTGCCACCGAAGCCAACAAGGCCGAATTCGAAGCCAAGCGCGTCGAACTCGAAAAAGCTGCTGCCGCCAAGCTGGCCGAATCGCAAGCCCAGGGCGAGAAGCTCGCCGGCACCACCGTCAAGCTGACCCAGAAGGCCGGCGTCGACGGCCGCCTGTTCGGCTCGGTGACCAACAGCGACATCGCCGAAGAGCTCAACAAGCAGGGCTACAAGGTGGCGAAGTCGCAGGTGCGCATGCCCAACGGCCCGATCAAGGTCGCTGGCGACAGCACCGTCAGCGTCGCGCTGCACACCGACGTGGTGGTCGACATCACCGTCGCGGTCTACGGCGAAACCGCCTGATCGCCCGACGCGCTTCGCGCGCGTGGAAGAGCCGCCTTCGGGCGGCTTTTCTTTTTCCGGGCGGATGGGTTGTCCCAGACGCTGCACCGGAAGATCACCGCTTATTCACAGCCTTGTCCACGTGACGCCGCGCCCGCCGCCGCTTAGCATGCATGGTTGCAAGGAACTTCATGTCCGCAGTTTTTTCCTACGCCGATAACGACCCGTCGTCCGACCGCCAGATCGCGCAATTGCGCATCCCACCGCATTCGATCGAGGCCGAATCGAGCGTGCTGGGCGGGCTCCTGCTCGACAACAGTGCCTGGGACCGCATGGCCGACGTGGTGGTCGACGGCGATTTCTACCGCCACGAGCACAAGCTGATCTACGCGGCCATCGGCACGCTGATCAATGCCAGCAAGCCGGCCGACGTGATCACGGTCTACGAGCAGCTGCAGAACCTCGGCAAGGCCGACGAGATCGGCGGGCTCGGCTACCTCAACTCGCTCGCCCAGTACGTGCCGAGCGCCAGCAACATCCGCCGCTACGCGGAAATCGTGCGCGAGCGTTCGATCCTGCGCAAGCTCGTGAGCGCCAGCGACGAGATCGCGACCAACGCCTTCAACACCCAAGGCAAGGCGGTCGACAAGATCCTCGACGAGGCCGAACAGAAGATCTTCAACATCGGTGAGGAAGGCACGCGCATGAAGCAGGGCTTCCAGGGCATGGACTCCCTGGTCGTCGAACTGCTGGACCGCGTGACCGAGATGGCCGAGAACCCGAACGACATCACGGGCGTGCGCACCGGCTTCTACGAGTTCGACAAGATGACCTCCGGCCTGCAGCCGGGCGACATGATCGTGCTGGCCGCGCGCCCTTCGATGGGGAAGACCTCGCTGGCGATCAACATCGCAGAGCACGTGGCGCTCAACGAAGGCCTGCCGGTGGCGGTGTTCTCGATGGAAATGGGGGCCTCGCAGCTGGCGGTGCGTATCGTCGGCTCGATCGGCCGCATCGACCAGGGCCACCTGCGCACCGGCAAGCTGACCGACGAGGAATGGCCGCGCCTGACCGAGGCGATCGAGAAACTGCGCAACGTCTCCCTGCACATCGACGAGACGCCCGGCTTGACCACCAGCGAGCTGCGCGCCAATGCGCGGCGCCTGGCGCGCCAGTACGGCAAGCTCGGCCTGATCGTGGTCGACTACCTGCAGCTCATGAGCGTGTCGACCAGCATGAACGACGAGAACCGCGCCACCGCGGTGGGTGAAATCTCGCGCGGCCTGAAGATGCTGGCCAAGGAACTCAAGTGCCCCGTGATCGCGCTCTCGCAACTGAGCCGCGGCGTCGAGAGCCGGACCGACAAGCGTCCGATGATGAGCGACCTGCGCGAATCCGGCGCGATCGAGCAGGATGCCGACATCATCATGTTCATCTATCGCGACGACTACTACGACAAGAACAGCAAGGAACCCGGCGTCGCCGAAGTGATCATCAGCAAGCACCGGAACGGCCCGACGGGCACCGTCAAGCTGGCGTTCCTGAAGCCGCTGACCAAGTTCGAGAACCTCGCCGGCGGCAACGACTTCTAGGCCGGCGCCGGGCCGCCAGCGCGGCGAAGTCCGCGCTTCGCACAGACGGGCGGCCTGCTGCTTCCCCCTCGGGGGGCGGCGACCACACGAAGTGAAAGAGCGTGGGGGCCATCTAGGCGGTCCCGCCGGAATCGGCCTTGAGCTGGCGCAGCATGTCGGCCAGGGTCTTGCCGGACTCGTCCCTGAAACGCTCCGGCAGCACTTCGATGGCGTCGATGCGGTCGAGCCGGAAGCCGCGGAAGTCGTTGCGCAGTTCACACCAGGCCGAGAAGGTCCAGACCTTGCCCCAGTAGAAACAGCCCAGCGGGCGCACCGTGCGCTGGGTGGGGGCGCCCGCGACGTCGCGGTAGTCCATGCGCAGCTTGTGGCGCGACTGCACGGCCTCGCGCAGCGTCTGCAGCCGCGACCGCGTGCCGGCGTCGAGCACGTAGGCGGGGGCGTAGAGCGCCAGGCTTTCGGCCGATACCCGGGCCGCCGGCGGCAGCACCGACAGGATCTTGCCGAGCGCCGATTCGATGTCGCGCGCCATCGCGGCGTCGACCCAGCTTTGCGCCAGGCGTGCCGATGCCACCAGTGCCGCGGCCTCGTCCTGCGTGAACATCAGCGGCGGCAGGTCGAAGCCCGCGCCCAGGCGATAGCCGACGCCCGCTTCGCCCTCGACCGGCACGCCCTGGCGCTGCAGGTCGGCGACGTCGCGGTACACCGTGCGCTCGGAGACCTCGAGACGGCGCGCAAGGAAGGCGGCGGTGGTGAGCCGCCGCCCACGAATGATCTGGACGATCTGGAACAAGCGGTCGGCACGGCGCATGGATCGGGATCAGCTTCCCAGGAGTCTGGTTTCGAAGTCGAGGAGCGCGAGCTTTTTCAGTCCGTCAGGACTCCGATGTGAATGGCGACCTGGTCGGGCCCGCTGTAGGCCTCGAAGTCGCTCTGGTAGCGGCGCCGGATTTCCGGGTGAGCGTCGAAATAGTGCCAGATCGCCTGCCAGACCGCGAGCACCATCTGCGGCATTTCGCCTTGCCCGGTGAACACCAGGTAGTCGCCGCCCTCGATCCGCACCGTCGCAGGGCCATCGGCCACCGCGACGCCGGTCGTGATGTCGAAGGCTCCGTGCGCGTCGGTCTCGTAGGCCGAGTAGACGCCGTAGAGCCGCATGTCGTCGATGCGGTGAGGCGTCGTCTCGTAGACGCGCTCGCCGAAGAAGCGGTTCCAGAGCGTGCCGATGCGCGCGGCCTCGGGGTCGCTCTCGTCGCGGTTCGTGGTGCGTGCGGTGAGTCCGGCGACCTTGAAGGGATCGAGGCGCTGAAGTTGGGGCTGCATGGTTCTCTCCATCATGGCATTCAGAGGTTGAGCCCTTTGCGGTCGGCCTTCATGGCCGCCGCGATCAGGCGGAAATCGTGGTCGTTGACTTCGAACATGCCGAAGCGGAACTTGCTGCCCCAGCGCTTCGGGTCTTCGACGAAATCGAACTGTTCGATCAGCGGCAGGATGGGCGCTTCGCTGGCGGCGGCGTAGTGCACGTCTCGTCGCCATGGCACGAAGCCGTTGCCCATGTCGGCCTCGTAGGGCTCGTCGCCGTGCACGACGCCGATCGACACGAAGTTCTGCAGCCTGTCGGCGCCGCCCAGTACCGTGGTCGGCGAATAGTAGGCGACATGGTCGCCGGCCTTGATGCGCTTGAGCGGTGCAAGCTTGCCGTGGCCGACCTGCATGAAGCCGCCTTCGGCATTGTCGCGTCCGCGGCGCGCATGCTCCGCGCTGGCGACGGCGATCAAGTTCCTGTGGGTCATGGCTGTCACCGATTTCAGGCCAGCGCGTGCAGGCCCACTTCGTTGCCTTCGGTGTCGCGCAGAACGGCAAAGAAGCCCATGCCCTCCGGCAGCGCGGTCTTCGGCGTCACGATCCCACCGCCTGCCGCGGCGACGCGCGACAGGGCGGCGTCGATGCTCGGCATGCAGTCGAGATAGATCCGCACGCCGCTGCCCGCCGCTGCGGCGCGCGGGCCGCCGGCCATCAGGCATCCGCCGGTGGCCGGCTCCTGATAGGGAAAGATCGCCATCGGGTCGCCGCCCATGGCCTCGCGTTTCAGCGTGCGGCCGAGCACCTTCTCGTAGAAGGCTTGCGCGCGGTCGAGGTTCGCAACGGGAATCTCGAACCAGTTGATGGTGGTGGCAGTCATGGTGCTCTCCTGTGTCAGTGATTGAAGCCTCCATGCTGCGCGGAGCCTCCTGACAACGTATTGTCAGGAGCCTTCAGCAGACCAAAAAAAAGGCCCGCGCGCAGCGCAGGCCCATTCGTAAAACGCCGGGCAACCTGGGGGCGAGCTACAAAACTTCGCTGGCGAAGTCGGCGAGGCGTGAGCGCTCCCCGCGCGCCAGCGTGATGTGCCCGCTGTGCGGCCAGCCCTTGAACTTGTCGACCGCAAAGGTGAGTCCCGACGAGCCTTCGGTGAGGTAGGGCGTGTCGATCTGCGCCAGGTTGCCCATGCAGATGATCTTGGTGCCCGGGCCCGCGCGCGTCACCAGCGTCTTCATCTGCTTGGGCGTCAGGTTCTGCGCCTCGTCGATGATCACGTACTTGTTCAGGAAGGTGCGCCCGCGCATGAAGTTCATGCTCTTGATCTTGATGCGGCTGCGGATCAGCTCGTTGGTGGCCGCGCGGCCCCATTCGCCGGCACCGCCGCCGTCACCCTTGGCCAGGAACTCGAGGTTGTCGTCGAGCGCGCCCATCCAGGGGCCCATCTTCTCCTCCTCGGTGCCGGGCAGGAAGCCGATGTCTTCGCCCACGCTCACGGTCGCGCGGGTCATGATGATCTCGGTGTAGCGGCGGTCGTCGAGCACCTGCGTCAGGCCCGAGGCCAGCGCCATCAGCGTCTTGCCGGTGCCGGCGGTGCCGGTCAGCGTGACGAAGTCGACCTCCGGGTCCATCAGCAGGTTCATCGCGAAGTTCTGCTCGCGATTGCGTGTATTGACGCCCCAGACCGCGTTCTTGGCCGAGCCGTAGTCCTTCAGCGTCTTGAGCACCGCGGTCTTGTCGCGGATCTCGGTCACGCGCGCATACATGCTGGGCTCGCCGGGAGCCTCGAAGTAGACGAACTGGTTGATGAAGAGGTTGGGCACGATCGGGCCGCTGATCCGGTAGAAGGTGCTGCTGCCGCTTTGCCAGCTCTCGATCGTCTTGCTCTGGCGGGTCCAGAAATCGGCCGGCAGCGCGAGCGAGCCGGCGTAGAGCAGGTCGCCGTCCTCCAGCGTCTTGTCGTTCTGGTAGTCGTCGGTCGCGAGGCCGAGCGCGCGTGCCTTGACGCGCATGTTGATGTCCTTCGACACCAACACCACCTCCTGCTTCGGACGGCCGGGCGCCTCCTGGGCGTAGAGCTCGCGCAGTGCCTGCACGACGCCGAGGATCTGGTTGTCGGCCTTGCCCTGCGGCAGGCTGGTTGGCAGCGTGTAGTCGAGCGGGGCGGTCTGGAAGAACAGCTTGCCGCCGGCCTCGCGGTGGCCGGTGGTGTCGAGCTTCAGCCCCTTGCCGATGTCGGCACCCTGGGCGCCGGCCAGCGCGTCGAGCGTGCGACTGGTCTGGCGGCCGTTGCGCGCGACCTCGGTGGTGCCTTTCTTGTGGCCGTCGAGCTCTTCCAGCACGATCATCGGCAGGAAGATGTCGTGCTCCTCGAATCGGAACAGGCACATCGGATCGTGCAGCAGCACATTGGTGTCGAGCACGAAGAGCTTGGCCGGGCCGTTGGATTTGCTGCGCTTGGGACGCGCCGGCGCTTGGGG
Organism: Variovorax sp. P2_H12; assembly: GCF_056403395.1. Lineage (NCBI taxonomy): Bacteria > Pseudomonadati > Pseudomonadota > Betaproteobacteria > Burkholderiales > Comamonadaceae > Variovorax > Variovorax sp. P2_H12. Next base: position 177,460 of record NZ_JBFUFO010000025.1, read on the forward strand.
CGCAGGGGCAGGGACGGCCTTGGCGCGCGTCTCGACCTGTACGGCGGGCTCCGGCACCGGGCGGGCCGGCGCCTTCGCCTTGGCGGGCAGCGGTGGCGGCTCGACAGGGCCGCCGGCCTCCGCGACGTGGCGATCGAACAATTCGAGCGGCTGGGGCCCGCTCGAGCCGCTTTGTTCAGTCCTGCGGTCGGACGAGCGGCGACCGTTGCGTCCCTGCGAGGAACGGGCGGGCGCGTCGTGCGCGTCCGGCGACAGCAGGGCGGCGCGTTTCGTGGGGGCGGGAGGCAGAGGCATGGGGGGTGTCGCTCGCAAAAGGAAGGGTGCCAGAAAGCGAAAAAGCCGCCTGAAGACCAGGGCGGCTTTGTTCGGTGGATGCGGTCGTGGAGCTCAACGGCATGAAGCCATTATGCACATCGCACGTGACGCAACCGGTGATCGTTGCGCTTCGCCAACGCGAGTGCGCAAAACCACACGAATTCAGGCTTCAGGCAGCTTTCTTGAGCGCCTTGACCGCCTTCAGGACGTCGTCGACGTGGCCCGGGACCTTCAGGCCCCGCCATTCGGCCTTCAGCACGCCGTCGGCGCCGATCAGGAAGGTGCTGCGCTCGATGCCCTTGACCTTCTTGCCGTACATGATCTTGTTCTTGACCACACCGAACATGTGGCACATCTTTTCTTCGGTGTCCGCGATCAGCTCGAAGGGGAGTTCGAGCTTGGCCTTGAATTCGTCGTGCGACTTCATGTTGTCGCGCGACACACCGAATACCGTGGCGCCGGCCTTTTCGAAGTCCTTGTAGCGGTCACGGAACTGCATTGCTTCAGTGGTGCAGCCAGGGGTATTGTCTTTGGGGTAGAAATACATGACCAGCACGTGGCCGAGGTGCGAGGTGTTCGAGACCTTCAGGCCGCCTGTCGCATTGGCGTCGAATTCGGGGATGGGTTTGTTGACAACGATCGCCATGAATCTTGTTTTCTCCGTTTGATTCCATGCCCGACCCGGTCGAAGCCCGTCGAGACCATGGAGGATTGGTCGTTGCTAACTGAGGAGGGCGAGCCACCGGTTCGCAACCCGCAATTTTACCCCGAAATGCCTCCTATTGCCCTTGGGGCTTCTCGATCAGGAGTGCGGCGACCACATGGCGGCCTTCGCTCGCGAGAATGTTGTAGGTGCGGCAGGCCGCCGGCGTGTCCATGGTCTCGACGCCGATGCGCTGCGCCATCAGCGGCTGGAGCCAGGCGGGTTGCGGAAATCGGATGCGCTTGCCGCTGCCGAAAATGATCAGTTCGGCGCCGAGCGCGGCCAGTTGTGCGAAGTGCTCCGCACCGAGTTGGCCGAATTCGCCGGCATCCCACTCGAAGCGCTCGCCGCGGGAACCGACCACCACGCTGGATTCGACCCGTTCGTTGTTGATGGCGACCCAGCCCGGGCCGTGTGCAGTGAGGGTCTGGACGTCGGATTTGTCGGGCTGTAGCTTCATCGAGGAGGGGGGGTGATCTGTGGTCAAATTATAGGTTTTCCCCTGCGCAGACCCCCTTGGAGGGACTTTGAAACCGCTCAAGAAATCGGCCAAGCTGGCCAATGTGCTCTACGACATCCGCGGCCCGATCATGGACGCCGCGAAGCAGATGGAGGAAGAGGGCCAGAAGATCATCAAGCTCAACATCGGCAATCTGGCGGTGTTCGGCTTCGATGCGCCCGAGGAGGTCCAGCAGGACATGATCCGCAACCTGCCGGCCTCGGCCGGCTACTCGGACAGCAAGGGCATCTTCGCGGCGCGCAAGGCGGTGATGCACGAGACCCAGAAGCAGGGCATCGCGGGCGTCACGCTCGATGACATCTATCTTGGCAACGGCGCCAGCGAGCTGATCGCGATGGCCACCAACGCGCTGCTCAACGACGGCGACGAGTTGCTGGTTCCGATGCCCGACTATCCGCTGTGGACCGCGGTGGCGAGCCTTTCGGGTGGCCGGCCGGTGCACTACCTGTGCGACGAGGACAACGGCTGGATGCCGAACCTGGACGACATCCGCGCCAAGATCACGCCGCGCACCAAGGGCATCGTGGTGATCAACCCGAACAATCCCACCGGCGCGCTGTACTCGGACGATCTGCTCAAGGGCATCGTCACGATCGCGCGCGAGCACGGCCTGGCGATCTTCGCGGACGAGGTCTACGACAAGGTGCTGTACGACGATGTCAAGCACACGGCGATCGCCAGCCTGTCGAAGGACGTGCTGACGCTGACCTTCAACTCGCTCTCCAAGAGCTACCGCTCCTGCGGCTACCGCTCCGGCTGGATGGTGGTGTCGGGCGACAAGAAGATGGCGCGTGACTACATCGAGGGCCTCAACATGCTCTCGAACATGCGGCTGTGCGCCAACGTGCCGGGCCAGTGGGCGATCCAGACCGCGTTGGGCGGCTACCAGAGCATCAACGACCTGGTCCATCCGGGCGGGCGCCTGCGCCGGCAGCGCGACCTGGCCTACGAGCTGATCACGGCGATTCCGGGCGTGAGCTGCGTCAAGCCCAGCGCGGCGCTCTACATGTTTCCGAAGCTCGATCCGAAGGTCTATCCGATCGAGGACGACCGGCAGTTCTTCCTCGAGCTGCTCAAGGAGACCAAGGTGATGCTGGTGCAGGGCACGGGCTTCAACTGGGCCACGCCCGACCACTTCCGCATCGTGTTCCTGCCGCACGAAGAGGACCTGCGCGAGGCCGTCGGCCGCATCGCCGGCTTCCTCGAACGCTATCGAAACCGGGGCGCCTGAGCCCCATTGCTCCAGAAGACGAATCGAATGAAACCCATCCAAGTTGGCCTGCTCGGCATCGGCACGGTCGGTAGCGGCACCTTCCAGGTGCTCCAGCGCAATCAGGAAGAAATCAAGCGCCGTGCGGGCCGCGGCATCGAGATCACCATGGTCGCCGACCTCGATACCGCGCGTGCCCGCTCGGTGGTCGGCGAGGGCGTACAGGTGGTCGGCGACGCGCGCGCCGTGATCGCCAACCCCGAGATCGACATCGTGATCGAGCTGATCGGCGGCTACGGCATCGCGAAGGCGCTGGTGCTGGAGGCGATCGCGGCCGGCAAGCACGTGGTCACGGCCAACAAGGCGCTGCTCGCGGTGCACGGCACCGAGATCTTCGCGGCCGCTCATGCCAAGGGCGTGATGGTGGCCTTCGAGGCCGCGGTGGCCGGCGGCATCCCGATCATCAAGGCGCTGCGCGAAGGCCTCACGGCCAACTCGATCCAGTGGATCGCCGGCATCATCAACGGCACCACCAACTTCATCCTGTCGGAGATGCGCGACAAGGGCCTGGACTTCGACACCGTGCTGAAGGAGGCGCAGCGCCTGGGCTACGCCGAGGCCGACCCGACCTTCGACATCGAGGGCGTCGACGCCGCGCACAAGGTCACGCTCATGAGCGCGATCGCCTTCGGCATTCCGGTGCAGTTCGACCGTGCGCACGTCGAGGGGATCACCAAGCTGGCGGCGCAGGACATCAAGTACGCCGAGCAGCTCGGCTACCGCATCAAGCTGCTCGGCATCACCAAGCGCAAGGCGCAGGGCATCGAGCTGCGCGTGCACCCGGCGCTGGTGCCCTCCAAGCGCCTGCTCGCCAATGTCGAGGGCGCGATGAACGCGGTGGTGGTCAATGGCGATGCCGTCGGTACCACGCTCTACTACGGCAAGGGCGCCGGCAGCGAGCCGACCGCCAGCGCGGTGATCGCCGACCTGGTCGACATCACGCGCCTGCACACCGCCGATGCGGCACACCGCGTGCCGCACCTGGCCTTCCATCCGGACGCGATGAGCGACCTGAAGATCCTGCCGATGGCCGAGGTCGTCACCAGCTACTACCTGCGCCTGCGCGTGGCCGACGAGGCCGGCGTGCTGGCCAAGGTGACCGGCCTGCTGGCGAGCGCCGGCATCAGCATCGACGCCGTGCTGCAGCGCGAGGCCGACGAAGTGGGCGGCGAAGGCTCGACCCAGACCGATCTGATCATCCTCACGCACGACACGCGTGAAGGCACGCTCGACGCCGCGCTGGCGGACCTGCAAGCGCTGCCGACCGTGCTGGCGCCGATCGTGCGCATTCGCAAGGAAGAGCTGTCCTGATGCGCTACCTGTCCACGCGCGGCCATCCGGACCGCCGCCGCTTCTGCGACATCCTGCTGGAAGGCCTCGCGCCCGACGGCGGGCTGTACCTGCCCGAGCAGTATCCGAAGGTCGATGCGGCCACGCTCGCGAAGTGGCGCGGGTTGCCCTATGCCGACCTGGCCTTCGAGATCCTCTCGCTCTACATCGACGACATTCCGCAGCACGACCTGAAGGGGATCTGCGCCCGCACTTACACCGCCGAGGTGTTCGGCACCGACGAGATCGTCCCGCTGCGCGAGCTCGAGGACGGCGTCTACCTCGAAGCCCTGTCGAACGGCCCCACGCTGGCCTTCAAGGACATGGCGATGCAACTGCTGGGCAACCTGTTCGAGTACGAACTGGGGCGCCGCGGCGAGCAACTCAACATCCTCGGCGCCACCAGCGGCGACACCGGCAGCGCGGCCGAGTACGCGATGCGCGGCAAGAAGGGCGTGCGGGTCTTCATGACCTCGCCCGACGGCCGCATGAGCCCGTTCCAGCAGGCCCAGATGTTCAGCCTGCAGGATGCGAACATCCACAACATCGCGATCAGCGGCGTGTTCGACGACTGCCAGGACATCGTCAAGGCGGTGTCGAACGACCTGGCCTTCAAGCGCAAGTACAAGATCGGCACGGTCAACTCGATCAACTGGGCGCGCTTGCTGGCGCAGGTCGTGTACTACTTCGCCGGTTACTTCCAGGCGACATCGGCCCCCACGCTCGGCACTGGCGTGTCCTCGCTGCCCCCCGAGGGGGCTCTTTCATCTTGGGGCGGCCCGGCGATGAAAGGCTTCAACGACAAGCAGGTCAGCTTCACCGTACCCTCGGGCAACTTCGGCAACGTCTGCGCCGGCCACGTGGCGCGCATGATGGGCCTGCCGATCCGCACGCTGGTGGTGGCGACCAACGAGAACGACGTGCTCGACGAGTTCTTCCGCACCGGCGTCTACCGCGTGCGCTCGGCCGCCGACACGCACGAGACCTCGAGCCCGTCGATGGATATTTCGAAGGCCAGCAATTTCGAGCGTTTCGTGTTCGACCTTGTCGGCCGCGACGCCGCCAAGACGCGCGCGCTGTTCGAAGGCGCACTGGGCAGCGCCGGCCGGTTCGACCTCAGCGCAGACCCGGCCTTCGCCGGGGCCGCGAACCGCTTCGGCTTCGCGAGCAGCCGCAGCACCCACGCCGACCGGCTGGCGACCATCCGCGACACCGACAAGCGATTCGCCACGCTGATCGACACCCACACCGCCGACGGCCTGAAGGCAGCGCGCGAGCATCTCGTGCCGGGCGTGCCGATGATCGTGCTGGAGACCGCACTGCCGATCAAGTTCGCCGAGACCATCGTCGAGGCACTGGGCCATGAGCCCGATCGACCCGCGCGCTTCGAAGGCATCGAAGCGCTGCCGAAGCGCGTCGTCAAGCTGCCGGCCGATGCCGAGGCGGTCAAGGCCTACATTGCACAGAACTGCGACTGACGTGGCGGGCACATGAAAGTCATCGGCTTCGCCGGCTACTCGGGCGCGGGCAAGACCACGCTGGTGGAGCGATTGATCCCGGTGCTCAAGCTGCACGGCCAGCGGGTCTCGGTGGTCAAGCATGCGCACCACAAGTTCGACATCGATCATCCGGGCAAGGACACGTTCCGGCATCGCGAGGCCGGCGCGTTCGAGGTGGTCGTGGCATCCGACAAGCGGCTGGCGCTGATTCGCGAGTTCGAGCGGCCGACCCAGCTCGGCGTGCACGAGCTCATCGCCGAGCTCGATGCCGGCGTCGATTGGGTGCTGGTCGAGGGCTTCAAGCACAGCGACCTGCGCAAGATCGAGATCTGGCGCGCGCCCGCGGCCGGCGAGGTCGCGCGGCCGGCGCGCTACATCGAGGACCCGTTCATCGTCGGCGTCGCGACCGACGATCCCGCAGGGCTGCCGCGGCCGACCGAGTTGCCGATCTTTGACCTCGACGACGTCGATGGCATCGGCGACTGGCTGCTGCGACATGCCGACCGTTTCGACTACAAGGTGGAGCACCATGGCTAGCACTTCCAACCGTCCGCCCCTGATGCCGCTCGACGAGGCGCTCGCGCGGCTGCTGGCGGCCGCCACGCCGCGCGTCGACACCGAAAGCGTGTCGACCTTCGAGGCCGATGGCCGCGTGCTGGCGCAGGACGTGGTGTCGGCGCTCACCGTGCCGCCGCGCGACAACAGCTCGATGGACGGTTATGCGGTGCGCAGCGCCGATTGCGCCACGGCCGGCGTCATGCTGCGGGTGGCCCAGCGAATCCCGGCCGGCAGCGTGGGCACGCCGTTGACCGCGGGCACGGCCGCGCGCATCTTCACGGGCGCGCAGATCCCCGAGGGCGCGGACGCGGTGGTGATGCAGGAAGACACGGCCGCGTTGCCGGAAGAAGGCGGCCTGGGCCGCGTGCGCATGGACATCGCACCGGCTGCGGGCCAGTGGATCCGCCGCGCCGGCGAGGATGTCGCGGCCGGCGACGTGGTGCTGTCCCGCGGCGAACGGCTCACGCCCGCAGGCCTGGGCCTGGCCGCAAGCGTCGGGCTGGACCGCCTGCAGGTGGCGAAGCGGCCGAGGGTCGCGCTGCTGTCGACCGGCGACGAACTCGTGATGCCCGGCGAGGTGGCGCCCGGGGCAATGAAGCCGGGTTCGATCTACAACTCCAACCGCTTCTTCATGCGGGCGCTGCTCGTGCGTCTCGGGTGCGAGGTCAGCGACCTGGGTATCGTGCCGGACCGGCGCGAGGCGACCATCGAGGCGCTGCGCGCAGCCTCGCTCAGCAACGACCTGATCATCACCACCGGGGGCGTGTCGGTCGGCGAGGAAGACCACATCAAGGGCGCGGTCGAGCACCTCGGACAGCTCGATCTCTGGTCGCTCTCGATGAAGCCGGGCAAGCCCTTCGCCTACGGCCGCATCGGCGATGCGCACCTGACCGGCCTGCCAGGCAATCCGGTGTCGAGCTTCCTGACCTTCCTGCTGCTGGTGCGGCCCTTCCTGCTGACCTTGCAGGGGGCGAATCGCGTGGCCCCGGAGCCGATCGCGATGCGCGCCGACTTCGACTGGCCGCGGGCCGACCGGCGGCGCGAGTTCCTGCGCGCGCGGCGCAACGCGGCCGGCGGCCTCGACCTGTTCGCCAACCAGAGCTCCGGCGTGCTGACCTCGATGGTGTGGGGCGACGGCGTGATCGACACGCCCGCGGGCCAGCCGTTCAAGGCCGGTGACACGGTGCAGTTCATTCCCTTCGCTTCGCTCTTGGGTTGAAGATGAAAGTCCATGTTCGCTACTTCGCCTCGGTGCGCGAGGCGCTCGGAACCGGCGGCGAAACGGTCGACACCGCGGCGTCCGACCTGGGCGCGCTGCGCGACGAACTGATCGCGCGCGGCGGGCCGCATGCGAGCGCCCTGGCGCGTGGCCGGGCGGTGCGCATGGCGCTCGACCAGATCATGAGCAGCGAGGCCGCCTTGCTGCGCGAGGGCAGCGAGGTCGCCTTCTTCCCGCCGGTCACGGGCGGCTGAGCGCTTCCAGCGTGGCGAGCAGGCGCGCGCGCCGCTCGGGCGCGACGCGCGTCATCGGCGAACGCAACTCGTCCTGCAGCAGGCCTTGCGCGGCCAGTGCCGCCTTCAAGGGGCCAGGGTTGGCGTCGGCGAACAGCGCTTCGATCAGCGGCAGCAGGGGCTGCCACTGCGCGCGCGCCTCTGTCAGCCGACCTTCGCCGAGCAGGCGCAAGACCGCCACGAAGCGCCCAGTTTGCAGGTGCGCACTCGCGGCGATCGCGCCGGCGCCGCCTTCGGCCACGGTGCTGAACAACTGCGCGTCCTCGCCCGCCAGCACCTGCAGCCGGCCGTCGGCGATCAGCGCGCGGGTCTTTGGCAGGTCGCCGCCGCAGTCCTTGATGGCGCGAATGCGCGGATGGGCCGCGAGCGCCAGCAGCGTCTCGCGCTCGATCGCGATGCCGGTGCGGTAGGGAATGTCGTAGATCAGCAGCGGCACCGCGCTGGCGTCGGCGATGGCGCCGAACCATTCGACAAGGCCGGCTTGCGAGGGGCGGATGTAGCTCGGCGCCGGCACCAGCAGACCGGCCAGACCGTGCGTGCCGAGTTCGCGCACCCAGCCCAGCGTCTTGCCCAGGTGGTAGCCCGACAGGCCCATGATGCGCGGCAGCGCGGGGGCCGCCCGGGCCACCGTGGCCAGCACGGCCAACTGCTCGTCGGCGTCGAGCGCGGCCGCCTCGCCAGTGGAGCCGCAGACGACGAAGCCCGCGATGCCGGTGGGCGCCAGCCGCTCGACCAGTGCCGCCAGCGCGGCATGGTCGACCGCGTGGTCGCGCAACGGCGTCACGAGCGGAATCCAGAGGCCCGAGAAATCGGGGGAGGGTGAATGAGAGTCTTGCACGCAGTGGTCCTTTCAGGGGTCGACCGATGGAGGAAACCACCGTCGAATGCGCGCACGCCACCCACTCTGGCCAGAGGCCTTGCAGTTCCGTCGCTCATCCGACGACGGAACCGAAGCTCCGGTCAGACGAGCTCGGGTTTTTCGGCTTTGCCTTGCAGGCGTGTGCAGGCCGCTTCTTCGCGAGAAGAAAGGCGGGATTGCAGGGCGCTGGAAGGCATCGCGCGAGTGTATCGCGGTGCCACAATCCGGTCATGACTCCCGCACGCGTTTCGATTCAGAAAGAGGACTTCGACCTGCAGAAGGAGGTTGCCGCGTTGCGCGCCGGCGACGCCCGGGTCGGTGCGGTCTGCAGCTTCATCGGCACGGTGCGCGACCGCAACGACGGCAGCACCGTGGCCTCGATGGAACTCGAGCACTACCCCGGCATGACCGAGAAGGCCATCGAGGCCATGATCGACGAGGCCCATCGGCGCTTCGACATCCTCGGCGCCCGCGTGATCCATCGCGTCGGGCTGCTGCAGCCGCAGGACCAGATCATGATGGTCGCCGTGACCTCGGCGCACCGCGGCGAGAGCTTCCAGGCCTGCGAATTCCTGATGGACTACCTGAAGACACAGGCGCCTTTCTGGAAGAAAGAGCAAACACCCGAGGGCGCCCGCTGGGTCGATGCGCGCGCCACGGACGACGAGGCCATGGCGCGCTGGGGCATCACCATCAGCAACGCTTAACCCCGAGCCCCGGCCGCGCGCAGCGCGCCGCCTTCGTGGGCTGCCGCGGAACCGGCTACGCCGGGCCGCTGGCAGCGCCCCCCGGCAGGGGGGTGGGCGGGCTACACGAAGTGAGCCCAACCTGGGGGGCGAGCCAGTTATTGCGGCTGGAAGCCGCTGGCCTTGATGATCTGCGCCCAGGTCTGGGTGTAGCTGCGGACCCGGCCGGCGAACTGGCCTTGCGGCATATAGCCGACCGTGAGGCCCATGGCGGTCAGGCGATCGCGCACGTCGGGCATCGCCAGCACCTTGGCCAGCGCGACTCCGAAGCGGTCGATCACGGGCTGGGGCGTGCCCACGGGGGCGAAGATGCCGTAGTAGGGCAGGTCTTCGAGGCCCGCGAGACCCAGCTCGGCGAAGGTCGGCACCTGCGGCAGCACGGCCTGGCGCTTGTCGCCGATCACCGCGACGACGCGGATCTTGCCGGCCTTCTGGTTCTCGATGAAGTCGGGAATGGAGCCGATGCCGGAGGAGATCTGGTTGCCGAGCATGTCGGCGAGCATGGGCGCGCTGCCGCGGTAGGGCGCGGCCTGGACATCAATCTTGTACTTGGCGCCGATCAGCTTGACGAGGAACTCGGGGATCGAGGCCGGCGCCGGGACGCCGATCGTGTCCTTGCCGCCGCGCTCCTTCCTGACCCAGGCCACGTATTCGTTGACCGACTTGGCCGGCGTGCCGCCCGATACGGCGAGCGCGTTGGCGAAGGTGGCGAAGCCCGCCACCGGCACGAAGTCGCGCGCCGGATCGAAGCCCGGGTTCTTGACCACCTGCGGCAGGATCGAGATCGAGTGGTCATGCGAGAGGAAGAAGGTGTGTCCGTCGGCCGGCGCCGCCTTGAGCGCCTGCGCCGCGATCTGGCCGCCGGCGCCGGCGCGGTTGTCCACGACCACCGAGGTGCCGAGCTCGTCCTTGAGCTTCTCGGCCAGCGTGCGGGCAATCACGTCGGTGCCGCCGCCGGCCGGGAATCCGACCAGGAGCCGGACCGGCGTGCCGGCCGGCTGGGCCAGCGCCAATCCCCCGGCGGCCAGCAGGCCGACCGTGAAAAAACCGCGCGCGAGGCGCGTGGCGCCACTCCATGTTGACTTCAGCATCTATCGACTCCAATGATGGGGGTGGAAAAAAGTCCGGGAGGTCTTGATATCGATCCGGAACGGCCCTATTTTGAATGCAGGAATCAAGCCATGCGCCAAGACAAACTCACTACCAAATTTCAAGAAGCCTTGAGCGACGCTCAGTCGCTCGCGCTGGGCAACGACAACGCCTATATCGAACCCGTCCACCTGCTGGTCGCCATGCTGCGCCAGGACGACGGCCCACGCGCGCTGCTCGAGCGCGCCGGTGCCAACGTGCCCGGTCTGCTGCAGGCCGCCGAGGCGGCGATCAAGAGGCTGCCGCAGGTCGAGGGCCACGACCAGGTCCAGGTCGGCCCCGAAACGGCCAAGCTGCTGCAGGCGACCGAGAAGGAATCCATCAAGCGCAACGACCAGTTCATCGCGAGCGAGCTCTATCTGCTCGCGGTGGCCGACAGCAAGGCCGACATCGGCAGCCTGGCGCGCAGCAACGGCGTGACGCGCAAGTCGCTCGAAGCCGCCATCGAGGCGGTGCGCGGCGGCCAGGGCGTGAACAGCGCCGATGCCGAAGGCCAGCGCGAAGCACTCAAGAAATACTGCATGGACCTCACCGAGCGCGCCCGGCTGGGCAAGCTCGACCCGGTGATCGGGCGCGACGAGGAAATCCGCCGCGCCATTCAGGTCCTGCAACGCCGCACCAAGAACAACCCGGTGCTGATCGGCGAGCCCGGCGTCGGCAAGACCGCCATCGTCGAAGGCCTCGCGCAGCGCATCGTCGCGGGCGAGGTGCCCGATTCGCTCAAGGGCAAGCGCGTGCTGTCGCTCGACATGGCGGCCTTGCTCGCCGGTGCCAAGTTCCGCGGCGAGTTCGAGGAACGTCTGAAGACCGTGCTGAACGAACTCGCGAAGGACGAGGGCCAGACCATCGTCTTCATCGACGAGCTGCACACCATGGTCGGCGCCGGCAAGGCCGAGGGCGCGATGGATGCGGGCAACATGCTGAAGCCGGCGCTCGCGCGCGGCGAGCTGCACTGCGTCGGCGCGACCACGCTCGACGAATACCGCAAGTACATCGAGAAGGATGCCGCACTGGAGCGCCGCTTCCAGAAGATCCTCGTGGGCGAGCCGAGCGTCGAAGCGACGGTCGCGATCCTGCGCGGCCTGAAGGAAAAGTACGAGGTCCACCATGGCGTCGACATCACCGACCCGGCGATCGTCGCTGCGGCCGAGCTGAGCGACCGCTACATCACCGACCGCTTCCTGCCCGACAAGGCGATCGACCTGATCGACGAGGCCGCGGCCAAGATCAAGATCGAGATGGACTCCAAGCCCGAGGTCATGGACCGGCTCGACCGCCGCCTGATCCAGCTGCAGATCGAGCGCGAAGCCGTGCGCCGCGAAAAGGACGAGGCCTCGCAGAAGCGCTTCGCACTGATCGAGCATGACATCGCCAACCTGCAGAAGGAAATCGCCGATCTCGACGAGGTCTGGCAGGCCGAGAAGGCGCAGGCCCAGGGCAGTGCGCAGATCCGCGAGGAGATCGACAAGATCAAGTTCCAGATCGCCGAGTTCACGGCCAAGGGTGACTTCAACAAGGTTGCCGAGTTGCAGTACGGCAAGCTGCCGGGGCTCGAGAAGCGGCTCAAGGAAGCGCAGGACACCGAGGCCAGCAAGGGCAAGTCCAGCGCACCCACGCTGCTGCGCACCCAGGTCGGCGCCGAGGAGATCGCCGAAGTGGTGGCGCGTGCCACCGGCATCCCGGTGTCCAAGCTGATGCAGGGCGAGCGCGACAAGCTGCTGATGATGGAAGACAAGCTGCACGAGCGCGTGGTTGGCCAGGACGAGGCCATCGGTGCGGTCGCCAACGCGATCCGCCGTTCGCGCTCGGGCCTGTCGGACCCGAACCGCCCGACCGGCTCCTTCCTGTTCCTCGGCCCCACGGGGGTCGGCAAGACCGAGCTGTGCAAGGCATTGGCGGGCTTCCTGTTCGACAGCGAGGACCACCTGATCCGCGTCGACATGAGCGAGTTCATGGAGAAGCACTCGGTCGCGCGCCTGATCGGCGCGCCGCCCGGCTACGTGGGCTACGAGGAGGGCGGCTACCTGACCGAGGCCGTGCGCCGCAAGCCCTACAGCGTGCTCTTGCTCGACGAGGTCGAGAAGGCGCACCCGGACGTCTTCAACGTGCTGCTGCAGGTGCTCGACGACGGCCGCCTGACCGACGGCCAGGGCCGCACCGTGAACTTCAAGAACACGGTGATCGTGATGACCAGCAACATCGGCTCGCCGATCATCCAGTCGATGGTCGGGCGGCCGACCGAGGAGATCAAGGAGGCGGTCTGGGATGAGCTCAAGAACTACTTCAGGCCCGAGTTCCTGAACCGGATCGACGAGACCGTGGTGTTCCATGCGCTCGACGCCAAGAACATCGAGGCGATCGCCGCGATCCAGCTCAAGGTGCTGACGGACCGCCTGGCCAAGATGGACCTCGGTCTCGAGGTGTCGCCGGCCGCGCTGGCCGAGATCGCCAAGGTCGGCTTCGACCCGGTCTTCGGTGCCCGGCCGCTCAAGCGCGCGATCCAGCAGCGGATCGAGAATCCGCTGTCGAAGCTGCTGCTCGACGGCAGCTTCGGGCCCAAGGACACGATCGTGGTCAACACCGACCCGATCCAGGCTCCGGGCCAGTTCGCGTTCCGCAAGGCCGGGGAACCAAGCGTCGAGGCCGTGGACTAAGAACGATGGTGAATTTTCTCGTCCGCCTGATCCTCTTCCTCCTGGGCCTGGTGTTCGCGGCCAGCCTGGCGGTCGCCGTGCTGCTGCTGGCGGCGGTCTGGGGCCTGCGCTATGGCTGGGCGCGTCTCACCGGGAAGCCGGTTCAGCCCTGGGTGATGCGCTTCGATCCGCGTGGCGGCTTCGACCGCTTCCGCGCCGCCGGCCGTCCGGCCGAGCCGAGCGCGTCCGACGTGGCGGGCGCCCGCGCCCAGGGACAGGCGGCCGACAGTCCGGTGCGATTGCGCGATCCGGGCGTGGTCACCGACGTGCAGGCCCGTCCCGTGCCGCGCGACGGCGGCGGCAACTGATCAGGCGCGGTACAGCGCCTCGATGTCGTCCGCATAGCGTTGGTAGATGCTGGCGCGCCGCACCTTCATGGTCGCGGTGACCTCGCCATCGTCGTGGTCGAGCTCCTTGGTCAGCAGGTGGAAGCGCCGGACCTGCGAGACCTGCGCCAGCTGCGCATTGCCGCGCTGGATCTCGGCGTCGATCAGTCCCCGCACCCGCGCCTGATCCACCAATGAGCGGAAGTGCGTGAACGGGATGCGTTCGGCCTCGGCCCACTTGCCGACGGTCTCGTAGTCGATCTGTACCAGCGCGCCGACGAACTTGCGGCCGTCCGCCACCACGATGCATTCCTTGATGAAAGGGCTGCCCTTCATCGTGTTCTCGATCTCCGAGGGCGTCAGGTTCTTGCCGCCGGCGGTGATCATGATGTCCTTCAGGCGGTCGACGATGCGCAATTGGCCGTCTTCCTCGCGCACCACGTCGCCGGTGTGCAACCAGCCGTCGCGGATCGAGGCCGCGGTGGCTTCGGGGTTCTTGTAGTAGCCCTCGAACACCATCTCGCCCTGCACCAGCAACTCGCCGTCGTCACCGACGCGATGCGCGGTGCCGAGCGTCGGCGGTCCGACGGTGCCGATCCGGACCTCGTCGCGGCGGTGGCCGGTGATCATGCCGGTCGATTCGGTCAGGCCGTAGACCTCCACCAGCGGCACGCCGAGCGCGCGGAAGAAGCGCACCACGTCGGGGGGGATCGGCGCCGCACCGGTCAGCGCGACCTTCGCTTGGCGCAGGCCGATGAAGTTCTGCAGCGCGCGCAGCACGGTCCAGTAAGCCAGTGCGAAGCGGGTTCGCTCGCCCAGGCTCCAGGTGCTGCGCGGCTTCTCGGCCAGCGGCATGCCCGCCGCCAGCGCGCGCCGGTACAGCGCGCGCTGCAGCCGTCCGGCCTCCTGCATCTTGATGCTGATGCCGGCGTGCAGCTTCTCCCAGATGCGCGGCACGCCGAGGAACATGGTGGGCGCGACCTCGCGCAGGTCTTCCTGCACCGTGCGGATCGATTCGCCGAAGTTGACCTGCGAACCGAGGTAGAGCGGCACGAAGGTCGAGAGCATCTGCTCGGCCACGTGGCACAACGGCAGGTACGACAGGTGCGTGGTGTCCCGGTCCAGCCCGAGCCGATCGACGATGCCCGGCACCGCGCCACGGATGTTGCGCCAGGAGATCATGGCGCCCTTGGGCTTGCCGGTGGAGCCCGAGGTGTAGATCATCAGGCCGATCTGGTCCAGCGTCTGGGTCTGCAGCGCGGCGTCGATCTGCGCCTGGCCGCCTTGCGCCGCGGCTGCGGCGCCGGCGCGTTCGACCTCCTCGAAACTGAGCACGCGTTCGCGCAGCGCGGGGTCGAGGCTGCGCAGGCCCTTGGTCTCGATGACGATGATCTTCGCGAGCCGCGGCAGCCGGTCCAGCGCCTCGATCACCTTGTCGGTCTGCTCCTGGTCCTCGCAGAGGATCACCTCGATGTCGGCATGGGCGACGACGTAGGCGATCTCGCTGCTCGGGCTGGTGGGGTAGATGCCGACCGTCACGGCGCCGACCAGCCCGGCGCCCATCTGCGCCAGCACCCACTCGATGCGGTTCTCGGACAGGATGCCCAGGTGGCCGCCGGCCGGCAGTCCGAGCGCGCGCAGGCCGAGGCCGAAGTGGCTGGCCCGGCGGTGGTAGTCGGCCCAGTGCACCGGATGCCAGATGCCGAAGTCCTTCTGGCGGATCGCGACCGCGTCGGGCCGCGTGCGCGCCTGCTCGCGCAGCATCTGCGGCAGGGTCAGCGCGGGAAGGGCATGGTTCGTCATGACAGCCAGCGCTTGCGGCGCTTGTAGTGCTTGAGGCCGCGGAAGCTGCGCGCCTCGCCGCCGCCGCCCACGCCGAGGTAGAACTCGCGCACGTCGGGGTCGGCCGCGAGCCGCTCGGCGCTGCCGTCGATCACGATCTTTCCGTTCTCCATGATGTAGCCGCGGTGGGCGACGGCCAGCGCCACGCTGGCGTTCTGCTCGACCAGCAGCATCGACACGCCGCGTTCGGCGTTGATGCGCGCGATGATCGTAAAGATGTCCTCGACCAGCTTGGGACTCAGGCCGAGCGAGGGCTCGTCGAGCAGGATCAGCTCGGGCTCGGCCACCAGCGCGCGGCCGATCGCCAGCATCTGCTGTTCGCCGCCCGACAGGTAGCCGGCCAGGCCCTTGCGGCGCTCGTGCAGGCGCGGGAAGTAGGCATAGACGCCATCGAAATTGCGCGGCGCCGGGCCGCGGCCGGTGTGCGCGTAGGTGGCGGCCACGAGGTTCTCCTCGACCGTGAGGTCCTCGAATACGCGCCGGCCTTCCATCACGTGGCAGAGGCCGCGCCGTACCAGTTGCTGCGGCGCCAGGCGGTCGGTCGAAGTGCCGTTGAATGCGATGCGGCCGGCCTGCAGTTCGCCGTCTTCGAGCGCCAGCAGGCCGGACACCGCCTTCAGCGTGGTCGACTTGCCGGCGCCGTTGCTGCCGAGCAGCGCCACGATCTCGCCGCGCGGCACGGCCATCGACAGGCCGCGCAGCACTTGCACCACCTTGTTGTAGACCACCTCGATGTTGTTGATCTCAAGGACCAGGTCCGCGGCCGCGCCTTGCATTTTCAGTGCTCCACCACGTGATCGCGTGACCCGCGACGCATGAAATCGGCGCAGTCCGATACCGGGGATACCGCGGAACCGGCTTTGCCGGGCCGCCGCAGGCGCTTCGGGGGGTGTTGCATCCTAGTCCAGCTTGATCCAGTCGGAGGACGGCACCATCTTCTGCGTCTTCATGTCGGCCGTGTACACGCGGCCCACCGGGATCGAGTTGCCCTTGATCGTGATCGGCACGCCGATCAGGCCGCCGGTATCGAAGTCCTTGATGGTGTTGAGTGCCGCCTTGAGGTTCTTGCCGTCGAGCGGCTTGCCGGCATCGAGCGTCCGCTTGGCGGCCTCGGTGAACAGCATCGCGGTCAGGAAGCCCTGGGTGTAGGCCGTGCTCTGGTACTCGGGGCGCATCTGGCGGATCTTGTCGAGCATCGGCGACTTGGCCGAGGTGTCGTAGTAGTAGCGGTAGGGCATCACGCCCATGAAGCCGTCACCGGCTTCGCCCATCTTCATGACGGTCGAGCTGTCCATGGTCCAGAAGGTGCCCATCCACTTGCTGGTCATGCCCATCTGCTTGCCCTGCTGCACGAACTCGGGGATCGGCGCCAGCACGTAGCCGTGGAAGATCGTGTAGTCGGGATTGGCGCGGCGCAGCTTGATGACCTCGGTCGACACGTCGACGCTGCCGGGCGGGGTCATGAGCTTGACCGGCACCGAGAGGCCCAGCTTCTTCGCCATCGCTTCGCTGGCCTCGATCGGGTCGCGGCCGAATTCGGAGTCGGAGTACACGAAGGCCACCTTGGCGCCGGGCTTTTCCTTGGCGATGTGTTTCAGCAGGATGCCGAACATCTCGGTGTAGTCGGGCCCGACCAGGAACTGGTTCGGGTACTTGGCCGGGTCGTTGAGCTCGGTCGCGAAGGAGGCGCCGGCCATCATGATCTGGCCGCTGCGGTCGAGCTCGGGGTTGATGGTCTTGGCGAAGCCCGTGGAGTCGCCGTAGTACAGGTTGACCTTGTTCTGGCTCGTGATCTTCTTGAAGGCGGCGACCGAGGCGTCGACCTTGTAGCCGGTGTCTTCCGGCACGTAGCGCAGCTTGCGGCCCTTGATGCCGCCGGCGTCGTTGACGATCTTCACGTAGTCGGCGATGCCGGCGTTGATGCCGATGCCGGCGAAGGCGAAGACGCCGGTCATCGGGATCGAGCCGCCGATCACGATGTCGTCTGCGGCTTGGGCATGCACCGCCAGCGGTGCGGCGAGGGCGGCCGAAGCGGCCAGCAAGAGGGTGCGGCGGCGTGCCGAGACGGGTTGCGGTTTCACGATGTCTCCTTGTTGGATGCGGCCTAGGTCTTGAACGGCCACAGATGGAAAAAGCGGCGAATGCGCCGCCACACTTCTGCGAGCCCGTGCGGCTCGAACACCAGAAAGCCGACGATCAGGAGGCCGAAGACGACCGTGCGCACCGGCGAGAGGAACACCGTCATCTCGGTGCCTCCGGGCAGCAGGTCGAACACCAGCTTGAGAAGCTCCGGCACCATCGTCATGAAGACAGCGCCGAGGATGCCGCCGAGGATGGTGCCCATGCCGCCGACGATGATCGCGGCCAGGAAGAAGATCGACATCAGGAGCGGAAAACTCTCGGGCGTGACGACCCGGAAGAAGTAGGCCCACAAGCCACCGGCCACGCCGGCGTAGAACGACGACAGCCCGAAGGACAGCAGCTTGTAGCGCAGCAGCGGAATGCCCAGCACCTCGGCCGAGATGTCGCGGTCGCGGATCGCGATGAAGGCCCGTCCGATGCGGGTGCGGAACAGGTTGGCGGCGCCCAGCACCATCAGCAGCGTCACCGGCAGGACCACCCAGTAGAGCCGGAACGAGGTGTCGAGCGCGAGACCGAAGATCTGCGCGGGCGGCAGCGACAGGCCGCTGGTGCCGCCCGTGAGCTTGAGATTCGCGAACAGGAAGTGCGCGATGAATGAAGCCGCGATGGTCGCGATCGCGAGGTAGAGGCCCTTGACCCGCAGCGAGGGAATGCCGACCACCAGGCCGCCGAGCATTGCCACCACGCCGCCGGCCACCAGGTTGAGCAGGAAGGGCGTGCCCAGCCGGGTGTGCATGATCGCGACCGTGTAGGCGCCCAGCCCCATGAAGGCGGCCTGGCCCAGGCTCACGAGCCCGGTGTAGCCGGTCAGGATATTGAGGCCGGTGGCACTCGCGACATTGATCGCCACCAGGCAGGCCAGATAGAGCCAGTAGTCGCTGGCCATGAAGGGGAACAGCAGCAGCAACGCGGCACCGAGCCCCAGCCAGGTCTTCTGGGTGCGCGAATCGAACAGCGCCGCGTCGGCGATGTAGCTCTGCTTGAGGGTTCCTATCCGCATCAGAGTCTTTCGATTTCGTGGGTGCCGAACAGGCCGTACGGGCGGATCATCAGCACGACGACCAGCACCAAGAAGGTCGCCAGCAGCTTGTATTCGCCGCCGAGGTACGAGCCCGCCAGCGCCTCGACCAGCCCGATGAAGACACCGCCGACCAGCGCGCCGAGCACGCTGTCGAGGCCGCCGACGATCACCACCACCAGCACCGAGAGGCCGAACACGCCCATCGACGACGAGATGCCGCCGATCGAGCCGACGATGATGCCGGCGACCGCCGCGATCATGGCCGAGGCCACCCAGGCGAGCGAGAACACGCGCGGCACGTTGATGCCCATCGAGTAGGCGGCGGCCTGGTCGGAGGCGGTGGCGCGCAGCGCGACGCCGCCGCGCCAGAAGCGGAACACCAGCAGCACCAGCACGATCAACACCAGGGCCACCAGGGCGCCGTAGGCCACCTTGGGCGCCAGGAAGGCGTCGCCGATCATCACCGGCGTCTTCGGCAGGAACTCGGGCAGGCGGCGCTGGTCGGCGGTCCAGACGATCTCGACCAGGCCGATCAGGATCGATGCCAGGCCGACGGTGACCATGAAGACCGAGATCGGCGGCTCGCCGAGCAGCGGCCTGATCATCGTGCGCTCGACCAGCGCGCCGAGCAGCCCGGTGCCCAGCACCGCACCGAGCACCGCCAGCCAGATCGGCAGCGAGAAGCTGGCGGCGAAGGCAAAGAACAGGTAGGCGCCGATCATCAGCATTTCGCCGATCGCGATGTTGACCACCCGGGTGGCCTTGTAGACCAGCACGAAGGCGAGCGCGGCCAGCGCATAGAGGCCGCCGCTGGCGACCCCGTTGAGGGCGATCTCGAACAGGTAGGCCCAGTCCATCATGCGGTTGGCGCCACGGCCGCGCCGCGCAGCTTCTCGCGCAGGGTGGAGACGTCCCCGGCGCCGAGGTAGGCCCGGATCACCTCGGGGTCGGCCTGCACCGCCGCCGGAGCGCCCTGCGCGATGACCTGGCCGAAGTTGAGCACCACCACGTGGTCCGAGAGGTCCATCACCATGCCCATGTCGTGCTCGACCATGAGCACGGTCACGCCCCATTCGTCGCGCACGTCGAGGATGAAGCGCGCCATGTCCTCAGTCTCCTCGCGGTTCATGCCGGCCACCGGCTCGTCGAGCATCAGTACGCGCGGCTGCATCGCCAGCGCGCGCGCCATCTCGACGCGCTTCTGCAGTCCGTAGGGCAGGGCCGAGACGGGGGCGTGGCGGATGTGGTCGATCTCGAGGAAGTCGATGATGCGTTCCTCGACGTCGCGCCGCAGCTCGGCTTCCTCGCGCCGGGCGCGGCCGAAATAGAGCAGGGCGTCGAAGACGTTGGTCTTGAGGTGCGAGTGGCGGCCGAGCTTGATGTTGTCGAGCACCGTCATGCCGCGGAACAGCGCGATGTTCTGGAAGCTGCGCGCGAGGCCGAGCCGGGCCCGTTGCGGCGCCGGCAGCGTCGTGATGTCGCGGCCTTCGAACAGCACCCGGCCGCTGGTGGGGTGGTAGAAGCCCGAGATGGTGTTGAAGAGCGAGGTCTTGCCGGCGCCGTTGGGGCCGATCACGGCCGTGATGGAGCCGGCCGCGACCTCGAAGCCGACGCCGCTCAGCGCCCGCACGCCGCCGAAGGCGAGCGTGAGCGACTCGACCTGCAGCACGGGGCTGGGCGGCATGGCGGCGTCGGGACGGGCTGGGGCGTCAGGCATCGATCAGGGTTTGCGCGGAAGGAAGTGGGGTTACCCGTGCGTAGAATTTCTACTCACCGGTAATGTTCGATGCGACGCCCTCCGGGCGGCATCGGGACTTTCCCGGGCACCCCGATCCATGGCCACCAGGACACTCCCCAAGCCCACAGGCGCCTCGCCCTGGAAGCCGGCCGGCGTCCGCGCGCAGCAGCGCGAGGCCAAGCGCAACGCAGTGCTGCAGACGGCCGCCAGGCTGTTCAACGAGCGCGGCTACCACGCGACCTCGCTCGACGACATCGCGCAGCGGTTGCACGTCAGCAAGCCCACGCTCTACTACTACGTGAAGAGCAAGGACGAGATCCTGCTCGAATGCGTGCGCACCGCGCTCGGCATGATGCAAGAGGGCATCGACGAGGTCCGGCGCGCCGGCGGCAGCGCGATCGACCAGCTCATGGCGTGCATGCGGATCTACTCCCGCATCGTGATGATGGACTTCGGCATGTGCGTCATCCGCATCGGCGAGGATCCGTTGCCGGCACCCCTGCGCAAGGAGCTGCGCCGGCTCAAGGCCGGCATCGACGGCGAGTTCCGCCGGCTCATTGCCGACGGCATCGCCGAAGGCTCGCTGGCGCCCTGCGACCCCAAGATGGCGGCCTTCGTGCTGGCCGGTGCGCTCAGCTGGATCGGCCGCTGGTACCGGCCCGGCGGCGGGCTCGACCCGGAGCAGATCGCCGAGCAGAGCATCGCGCTGCTGATGTCCGGCGTGCAGCAGCGGCCGGCGACGACGAGGAAGGCGGCGGCGCGCAAGTCAAAATAGCGGATGTCCACGCCGCGTCCGCCCGTTCTCATCGATCCCCTGGAAGTCGAATTCAGCGCCATCCGGGCCCAGGGTGCGGGCGGCCAGAACGTCAACAAGGTGTCCAGCGCGGTGCACCTGCGCTACGACATCCCCGCGAGTTCGCTGCCCGACGACGTCAAGGCGCGGCTGCTCGCCTTGCGCGACAGCCGGATCACCCAGGAGGGCGTGCTGGTGCTGAAGGCGCAGCGGCACCGCAGCCAGGAGATGAACCGCGTCGATGCGCTGGCGCGCCTGCAGGAGCTGGTCGACGGCGTCGCCACGCCGCCGCGCGCCCGCCGCGCCACCAAGCCGACTTATGGCTCCAGGCAGCGCCGGCTCGAAGGCAAGAGCCAGCGCGCGGAGATCAAGAGCCTGCGCGGACGGGTGAAGGACTGAGCGCTTCGGCCACCGCCGGTGGCCGCGCGAGAGCGGCCAGCGCCTCGCTGTCGGTCCGGTAGCCGAACAGCATCGGCCCCGGCGCCAGCAGCCCGGCGCGCTCGAGCACCTGCTGCGCCGGCAGTTTCAGGCCCGAGATGTGCAGCCGCACGCCCTGCGACTCGAGCAGGCGGCGGATGCTGCCGAACACTTCGGCGCCCGTGATGTCGATGCGGTTGATCGGGTAGGCGAAGAGGCAGACGTCGGTCAGCCCGGGCCGCTCGGCCAGCGCCACCGTGATGGCGCGTTCCAGCGTGCTGGCCGATGCGAAGTCCAGTTCGGCGTCCATGCGCAGCGCGTAGAGGTCGGGCGCCAGCGGCGGCAGATGCCACAGGTGGCGGTCGCGCAGGCTGCCGTCCGGGTGCAGGCCGACCTCGATGATGCGTGGATGCAGGTGGCGGTACATGTAGTGCGCCAGCGCGGCCAGCAGGCCGCCCAGCACACCCCAGTAGATCGATGGCGCGGTCGCGATCGTGAGCACGAAGGTGCCGAGCGCGATCGACGCCTCGATGCGGGAGATGCGCCACAGCGCGACGAAGGCCGAGGGCCGCAGCAGCCCGATGGTGGCGGTCGCGACGATGGCGGCCAGCACCGCCTGCGGCACGTGGTAGAGCAGCGGCATGGCCCACAGCAGCGCGGCGGCGACCACGGCGACGCTGAACAGCGTCGCCCATTGTGTCTTCGCGCCGGCGTACAGCGTGATGGCCGAGCGCGAGAAGGAGGAGCTGGTCGGGAAGGAGCCGGTCAGGCCCGAGGCGATCTTGCCCAGTCCCTGGCCGATCAGGTCCTGGTTCTCGTTCCAGAGCTTGCCGGCGCGCGCGTTGTCCACCTTGGCGCTCGACGCGGTCTCCAGAAAGCTCACCAGCGTGATCAGGAAGGCCGGCAGCAGCAGGTTGCCCAGGTCATTGATCGAGAGGCCGCCGGGCCAGTAGAAGTCCGGCAGGCCCGAAGGCAGCGTGCCGATCACCGCGCCGCCGTGCAGCGCATAGCCGACCACGGCGCTGATCGCCGCGGCGGCCGCGACCAGCGCCATGGTGGTCGGGAAGCGCGGCGCCAGCCGCTTGCCCAGCCACAGCATCCCCATGCCTCCGAGGCCGAAGGCGATCGCGACGAGGTCGGGCAGCGGGCCCTGCATCAGCTGCGTCACCGAGCGGCCGGTGTAGCCCAGCAGGGCCGGCAACTGCGAGAGCGTGATCAGCACGGCAGCGCCTTGCGTGAAGCCCATCAGCACCGGTGAATTGACCATCCGCAGCAGCCAACCGAAGCGGACCGCGCCCAGCGTCACCTGCATCAGGCCCGACAGCAGCGTGAGCCAGACCGCGTAGGCCACCCATTCGCGGCTGCCGGGAATCGCCAGTGGCGCCAGCGAGGCGCCGACCAGCAGGCTGGTGAGGGCCGTGGGGCCGACCGAGAGCCGGGCGGAGGAACTGAAGAGCAGCGCGATCAACGCCGGCAGCAGCGCGGCGTAGACGCCGGTCACCAGCGGCATGCCCGCCAGCGCCGCATAGGCCACGCCCTGGGGGATGACCATCAGCGCGACGGTGACGCCGGCCGCGGCCTCGTTGACGAGCAGGGCCCGGTCGGGGCGCGGCCAGGCGAGGAAGGGAAGCCAGCGCGTGAGCTGGGCGCGGGTCAGGGCCATGGGCGCGCGCCGCGGGAGGTTGGGGAATGCACCCGCCGATGATACGGAAGGGCCGGGGTAGATTCGCCTCATGACCGACCTGCGATCCCTCTTCGATGCCCAGCACCGGGCCAGCCGCGATGCGCCCGAGGTGCCCGTCGCCGAGCGGCGGGATCGGGTGCAGCGGATTCAGCGGCTGCTCGATGCGCATGGCGCAGCGATCGCGGCGGCGGTCGAGGCCGACTTCGGCGTCCGCTCCGCCGCGCTCACCGAGGTGGCCGACCTGCTGGTGCTGCGCAACCTGCTGGGCCAGCTCCTGCGTCGCCTCGAGGCCTGGAGCCGGCCGGTGCGCGTGCACACGCCGATGCAGCTGAAGCCCGCGCGGGCCTGGATCCAGCGCCAGCCCCTCGGCGTGGTGGGTGTCATCTCGCCCTGGAACTACCCGCTGCAGCTCTCGCTCGGGCCTGCGGCCACGGCGCTGGCCGCGGGCAACCGCGTGATGCTCAAGCCCAGCGAGCTGACGCCGCGCACTTCGGCGCTGCTCGCCGAGCGGGTCGCCGAGGCCTTCGCCCCGGAGGAGTTCGCGGTGGTCCAGGGCGACGCCGGCGTCGCGACGAAGTTCGCCGCCTTGCCTTTCGACCATCTGTTCTTCACCGGCTCGACCGCGGTCGGCCGCAAGGTGGCGCAGGCCGCAGCGGCCAACCTGACGCCGACCACGCTCGAACTCGGCGGCAAGTCGCCCTGCATCGTCGACGCCTCGGCCGACCTCGACGAGGCGGCGCTGCGCATCGCGCACGGCAAGCTGCTGAACGCGGGCCAGACCTGCATCGCGCCGGACTACGTGCTGCTGCCCCGCGGGCGCGAGGATGCCTTCGCGGCGGCCTGGCAGCGTGCGGTGGCGCGCCTGTTTCCGCGCATCGAAGGCAACCCCGACTATGCGGCGATCCTGGGGCAAGGGCACCTGGAGCGGCTGCGCGCGCTGCTGCAAGAGGCGAAGGACAGCGGTGCGCGCATCGTGCAGGCCATCGGCCCCGCCGATCCGGCGGCTCGCCAACTGGCACCAGCCCTCGTGATCGGCCCGGACCCGGGCCTGCGCCTGCTGCAGGAAGAGATCTTCGGCCCGATCCTCCCGGTGCTGCCCTGCGACGACAGCGAGGAAGCGATCCGCTACATCAACGGCCGCCCGCGGCCGCTCGCGCTCTACTGGTTCGGCACCGACACCGCGGCACGCGACCGGGTGCTGGCCCGCACGCTGAGCGGCGGCGTCACCGTCAACGACACGCTGATGCACATCGCGCACGACCACCTGCCCTTCGGCGGCGTCGGCGAAAGCGGCTGGGGCTCCTACCACGGGGAGGCGGGCTTCCTGCGCTTCACGCAGCAAAAGGCGGTGCTGGTGCAGTCGCGCTGGTCGGCCGGGGCGCTGATCTACCCGCCCTACGGCGAGCGATTCCGCCGGATGATGAAACTGCTGCGCTGGCTCGGTTGAGCCGGTTTCCTCAGTTGCGCTTCTTGTGCTGGAAGGCGGTCGGCGACTGCCCGGTCGCGGCCTTGAACATCGCGCAGAAGGCGCTGTCGGTCGCGTAGCCGCTCGCCGAGGCCACGAGGCTCACCGCCATGCCGCGTGCGAGCAACGGCAGCGCATGCGCCAGCACCGCCTGCTGGCGCCACTGCTGCCAGCTCATGCCGAGCTGGTCGCGAAACAGGCGGGCCACCGTGCGTTCGCTGGCGCCGATCTGCTGGGCGCGCTCGGCCAGCGTGGCGCGGTTGGCCGGATTGCGCAGCAGCGCCTCGCACAACTGGCGCAGGCGCTTGTCGGCCGGCAGCGGCACGTCGATGCGGATCTGGGTGGCGCGCTCGAGTTCGTCGACCAGCAGCGGCGCGATCCAGCGCTCGCGCTGCGCCGCGTGCGGATCGGCCGGCGGCAGGCCGTCGGGCGTGGTGTCCAGCGCCAGCATCAGCGCGCGCAGCAGCGGGCTGATCTCGAGCACCTCGCAGCGCTCCCAGACCGGGCCCAGCCAGCTGTGCAGGTACACGGTGCGCAGTTCGGCATCCTCGATCAGGGAGATGCTGTGCGGCATGTCGGCCGGGACCCAGAGCGCGCGCGAGGGCGGCACGATGTAGCTGCCGTCCTCGGTGCTCAGGCGGATCACGCCGCGGGTCGAGAAGGTCAGCTGCGGCCAGGGATGGCGGTGCAGCTCGACCAGTGTGTCGGCGTTGAGGAAGTGCTCCTTGGCCCGCAGCGGCCGCAGGGCGTCGGGCGCGTAGAGGTGTGGCGTGAGCGGGCCGACGCTGTTGGCGGGGGCGGGACCGGGCGCGAATGGGGCGGCGGTAGGCGGCATGAATTCGACAAATGTTGTCTCTGTATCGCCATTCTGCCGTGCCGGGCCGGCTTAGGATCGACCTCCACGCCAGTTTGTTGTTGCAATCCATG
Organism: Variovorax sp. P2_H12; assembly: GCF_056403395.1. Classification (NCBI taxonomy): domain Bacteria; kingdom Pseudomonadati; phylum Pseudomonadota; class Betaproteobacteria; order Burkholderiales; family Comamonadaceae; genus Variovorax; species Variovorax sp. P2_H12. The sequence continues at coordinate 202,968 of NZ_JBFUFO010000025.1, forward strand.
TCTTCCGCTTCTCCCGCCAGTTCCGCGCCCACCGTGCGCTCCGACGTCAAGCTGATCGGCCTCGTCGGCCTGGCGCATGCCGTCAGCCATTTCAGCCAGCTGTTGCTGGCGCCGCTGTTCCCATGGCTGAAGGACGCGTTCCACGTCAGCTACACCGAGCTCGGCGCCGTGCTGACCGTGTTCTTCGTCGTCTCCTGCATGGTGCAGGCGGCCTCGGGTTTCATCGTCGACAAGCTCGGGCCGCGGCCCGTGCTGTTCGTCGGGCTGGGCATGCTGGGCCTCGCGGCCTTCGGCTATGCGCTGGCGCAGAACTACTGGATGCTGCTCGGCTCGGCGGTCGTTGCGGGCATCGGCAACGGGGTGTTCCATCCGGTCGACTACACGCTGTTCAATCGCAAGGTGGCGCCGACGCGCCTGGGCCATGCCTACAGCGTGCACGGCATCACCGGCAGCCTCGGATGGGCGCTGGCGCCGGCTTTCGTGGTGCCGCTGGCGATGGCCTTCGGCTGGCGCGTGGCGCTGGCCTCGGGCGGCGCCGTGGCGGTGGTCGTGCTGGGGGTCCTGTGGCTCAACCGCAGCGTGCTGTCGCTCGACGTGAAGGCGGTGCAGAAGGCCGTCGGCGCGGACGCCGTGGCCGGCGGCGAGTTGGCCTTCCTGCGCATTCCGGCCGTCTGGATGTGCTTCGGCTTCTTCTTTTTCTATGCGATGGCGCTGAGCGTGGTGCAGACCTTCGCGCCGTCCGCGGCCGGGCGCCTGCACGAGGTGCCGGTGGCACTGATCGCGATCTGCCTGACGGTCTACATGGTCGCCAGCGCGGCCGGCATGGTGGTGGGCGGCTTCCTGGCCTCCGATCCGTCGCGCTGCGAGCGCATCGTCGGCGCCAGCTTCGGCGTGGCGGCGGTGCTGGCGCTGGTGCTGGCGTTCGCCGACCTGGCGCCGGCGCTGGTGCCGGTGATGTTCGGGGCGATGGGCTTCGCCTCGGGCATCGCCGGGCCGTCGCGCGACCTGCTGGTCAAGCGCTCGACACCCGCCAATGCCACCGGCCGTGTCTACGGCGTCGTGTATGCCGGGCTGGACATCGGGCAGGCGGTGGCGCCGCTGATCTTCGGCCGGCTGATGGACCACGGCCAGTACACCAGCGTGATCGTGGGCCTGGCGGTGGTGCAGGGCGTGCTGATCGCCAGCGCCTTCAACGTCCGGCGCGTCCGCCGCGAAGCACTGGTGCCCGCTTCGGCCTGAGGCTTCTTGCCTGCCTCGCGCTCAGCCCTTCGGAAGGATTTCGAGCACCTGCTCCGCCGGCCGGCAAAGGCGCGTGCCCAGCGGCGTGACCACGATCGGGCGGTTCAAGAGGATCGGATGCGCGACGATGAAGTCGAGCAGCTGGTCGTCGGTCCACTTCGTGTCGCCGAGTCCGAGCTCGTCGTAGGGCGTGCCGCGCTGGCGCAGCAGATCGCGCACCGGGACCCCCATCGCGGCGGCCAGCGCGCGCAGCCGCTCGCGGGTGGGCGGCGTTTTCAGGTATTCGATCACCTCGGGCTCGAGACCGTGTTCGCGGATCAGCGCCAGCGTGTTGCGCGAGGTGCCGCAGCCCGGGTTGTGGAAGAGGGTGACTTGGCTGGTTTGCATCCGCCGTATTCTCACGCCTCGGCGTCTTCCCATCCCGGGGTGAAGGGAAAGCGCGCGGCCCAGAAAGCCTGCAGCCGCGGATCGGCATCGACGCGCCGCACCACCTCGGCCATGCGCGGGGCTTCGCGGTAGAAGCGCAGGCGGCCCGGGGTCCAGCGCGAGAGCACGGTCACATAGAGGTCGAGCAGGCCGAGGCTGTCGCCCAGCAGGTAGGGGGTGCCGCGCGGCAGCTGCGCGTCCATCAGGCGCCAGCATTCGGCGATGCGCTCGGCACTGCGTTCGAGCACCACCGCCTCGGCCGCCACGTCCGCGGCCAGGCGCGATGGCATGTCGCGGACCCAGAACATCGAATAGATCGCGGCCGGGACGTAGACCATCCAGCGCAGGTACTGCGCGCGCAGCGGATGGTCGGCGGCGGGCGCAAGGCCGGCTTCGGGGTGGCGGTCGCCGAGCCAGAGCAGGATCGCGGCGCTCTCGGTCATGACCTCGCCCGAGGGCAGCACGAGGATCGGGACCTGCCGCAGCGGGTTGAGCGGCGCCAGCTTTTGGCGCTCGGATTCGCCTTCCCAGGGCGCCACGTCGACGATGTCGACCGGCGCGCCGATCAGCATGAGCGCGGCCTGAACAGGCGTGGCGCCCGAGCCGGGCGCACCGTGGAGGGTGTAGGGGCGGGCAGCGGTGCTCATCGCCGAAAGCGTACACCGCAGGCGCCGCATCTTCCAGCGCCTGCGAGGTCCGCGAGGACTGCGATCAGGCCGCGATCAGCGCATCGACGCGGCGCAAGCCTTCGATGGTCTGGACGCAGGCCTCGGCCACCTCGGTGCCCTTCACCGCGAAGTGCTGGTGGAAGTACTTGCGGTGTTCCACGTGCTCGTGGAAGTGATGCGGCGTGAGCACCGCCGACAGCACCGGCACGTTGGTCTCCAGCTGCACCGTCATCAGCGAATTGACCACCGTGGTGGCGACGAAGTCGTGGCGGTAGATGCCGCCGTCGACCACCAGCGCGCAGCCGACGATGGCGGCGTAGCGGCCCGAGGTGGCGAGCCGCTTGGCGTGCAGCGGGATCTCGAAGGCGCCCGGCACGTCGAACAGGTCGATGGTGTCGAGCGGCACGCCCTGGCGCTTCATTTCGGCCAGGAAGGCGTCGCGTGCCTGGTGGACGATGTCCGAGTGCCACTGCGCCTGCACGAAGGCGATGCGCTGGCCGCGCGGGGCGTCCGAGGCAGTGATGGCGGAGAGGGGAAGGTCGTTGATCTGACTCATGGTTTGCCTTTGCAAGGATTTCCTGAATCAGGGCGCACGAACCCGACGCCCGGCCGGCACGAGAACGTGCCTGCCCGACCACGGGATCGCGCTCTCTTTCATCCGGACTGTGACCGTCGGCCCCGGGATCTCACCAGGTCTGCTGACCCCGAGACTCATGCAGAGCCTCGGGCGCTCGCGGGCTCGTGCGGCTTGCGCCGCCATCACCGCCGGTGGGGAATCTCACCCCGCCCTGAGAACGCTGCTCCGGCTCGCGCCGAAGCAAGGACGGATTCTAGGCAAGTCCGGCCGGCCGCGCTGTCGCCCAGGGGCCAAGACCCCGGATCGGCCGGGGCTGGCGCGTCGGGGTCTCAGCGGCCGGACAGGAATTGCGCCATGCGCTGCATCTCATCGTCGAGCGCGGCGCGAAACGCGGCGCCCTTCGGCGGAGTGCCGGCATAGCCGAAAGCGGGCTGCAGCCGGCCGTCGCGCGCCGAGACGTTGGCCCATCCGATCACGCGCTCGTGCCACAGCATGGGCAGGGCGTAGTAGCCGAACTTCCGCTTGGGCGCCGGCGTGTAGGCCTCGAACTTGTACGTCCAGCCCCATAGCAGCTCGAACCGGCGGCGGTCCCACACCACCGGGTCGAACGGCGCGAGCAGGCGAAGCTGCTCGTCGGGCGCGTGGCGTCGCGAGGCCGGGTTGTCGTCCGCCGGCCAGTACCAGGTCGTGCCATCGATGCGGCAGCAGGCGAGCGCATCGCGCGCCAGGCGCAGCGCCGCCTGCGTCTGCACCGAGAGATGCGGGGCGCCGTAGCCGAGCAGGCGCACGAGATAGGTCAGGCTCGCAGCCGGCAGGGGCGCGTACTTGCGCACCACCAGATCGACCAGCGCGGCGGCGCGTTGCGCGCGGCCGGCGGGGCTGTCGTCGGCCGGCGGATGCGTCACCGCCTCGTAGACGCGCGTGCCGCTGTCGCGCCGCTTCACGCGCAGCATGCCGCGGTAATGCATGTCGTCGAGCAGGTGCGTGCTGGCGTTGCTCGAACCGCCCCAGTAGTTCTTCATGCGGCCGTGCGCGAAATGCTGCTCGACCTCGCGCGGATGCACCGGTCCGCGCTCGCGCACGAAAGCCAGCACCTCGGCCGCCTTGCGCCGGGTCTCGGCATCCCAGGCGCGGCTGGCCTCGCGCGGGTGCATCAGCGCCAGGTACTCGCGCGGCAGGAAGCCGTAGTTGACGAGGCAGTCTTCCTCGACCGCGAGCCGCGTGTAGCGACTCTCCAGATCGCCGGCACGGTAGTCCTTGACGCGATGGCGCAGCGTGAGGTCCTGCGCGCGCGCCGGCGCGCGGATCGGATCGGCCTGCACGAAGCCCAGGCGCTGGATCGCGCGCGGCAGCGTCGTGGGCGTGAAGAGGGTCCGCGCCACCGCGTAGCGGCGCAAGGCGTCGAGGGTCGGTTCAGGCATGGATCGGATTGCAACACGGCTGACGCGCGCATGTGGGTCCGCCGGACACCGCTCGGCTACCGTTTCGGCGCGTCCAGCTTCACCTTCGCCGGGGCGGTCTGCCTGACATCCGCCCATGTCTTCGTCTCGAAGTGGAACTCGGCGACCGCGCACGTGGGCATGTCGATGATCTCGCTCGACAGCCGGTGCGCGAGCTCGGTGAACTCGGGGTTGTGGCCGAAGAGCATCACGCGGCCCAGCTTGTCGTCGATTGCGCCGATGACGGCGAGCAAGTCGTCCGGGCTGCTGGCGTACATCCGTTCATCGACGACGATGTCCTTGCGGGGGTAGCCGATCTCGGCGGCGATGAGCTGTGCCGTCGTCAGCGCGCGCAGTGCCGGACTCGACACGAGCAGGTCGGGCTTCACCCCGCGCTTGCCGAGACGCTTGCCCATCATGGGCGCGTCCTGGCGGCCGCGATCGTCCAACGGTCGCTCCCGGTCGGGCAAGGACGGATCGTCGCGGCTCGATTTGGCATGCCGCACCAGAAACAAGGTCTTCACGATCACCTTTCGAGCTCGTTCTACTCTACACCCGCTTGGCGGCCAGGCGCGCGCCGCGGTGAGCTGGGCATTGGACCCGGAGGCGATCTTGAATACAGTACGCCCCACACCTCGACCCGCCATTCCGAACGACCGATTCATGATGCCCGACGCACCCGTTTCAACAACTCGTGCCCGCAACGCCCCGCTGCTGCGCCTGCTTCCGATCGCGGCCTGTCTCCTGGCGCTGGGCTGCGCGAGCCCGCCGGCGCCGGGGCCCGCCATCGGTGCCGCGTCGCTGACGGCCGAGCAATCGAACGACGCCGCGATCCATGCGCTGGGCCTGGTCGGCACGCCCTACCGCTATGGCGGCAATACGCCGGAGGGCGGCTTCGATTGCAGCGGGCTCATCGGCTACGTGTATCGAAAGAGCGCGGGTCAGGCGACACCGCGCACGGTGGCGCGAATGGGCGCCTTCGGCCGCCCGGTGGCCGTGTCCGAGATCCGCTCCGGCGACCTGGTGCTCTTCGGCGCTTCCACGCCTTCGCACGCGGGCATCTACGTCGGAGAGGGGCGATTCGTGCATGCGCCGTCGACCGGCGGCGAGGTGCGGCTCGATCGCCTCGACGGGGTCTACTGGTCGCGCCAGCCGGTGCAGGCACGCCGCCTCTGAGGGGGCTGTCCGCAGGCCGTCCCCGCACAGGTGCGCAGCGAAGCGTATTCCTTCGCTGAGCTTTGCGGCGCATACTGTGCCGGTGGCGCGACATGCTCGCGTCGAGAGAACGAGGATGAACTCGCCGCAACCTCTGCGCTTGTACGTGCCCGAGCCGACCGGGCGACCGGGTCACGAGACCGACTTCTCCTACCTGCACCTGTCGCCTGCCGGCGCCGTGCGCAAGCCGGCCCTCGACGCTTCGCCTGTCGACACGGCCGACCTGGCTTTCACGCTGGTGCGCGTGCTCGACGAGGACGGCCGCGCTGTCGGCCCGTGGGCGCCGGAGCCCGACGTGCCGCTGTTCCAGCGCGGCCTGCGCGCGATGATGAAGACCCGAGCCTTCGACGCGAAGATGCTGATTGCGCAGCGGCAGAAGAAGATCTCGTTCTACATCCAATGCCTGGGCGAGGAGGCCATTGCGACCGCCCATGCGTTCGCCATCCAGCCGGGCGACATGTGTTTTCCGACCTACCGACAGCAGGGCCTGCTGCTGGCGCGCGACGACATTCCATTGGCGGAGCTGATCTGCCAGTTGATGAGCAACGAGCGCGATCCGATGAAAGGGCGCCAGCTGCCGGTGATGTATTCGTACCGGCGCGCCGGCTTCTTCTCGATCAGCGGCAACCTGGCCACGCAGTTCATCCAGGCGGTCGGATGGGGCATGGCTTCGGCGATCAAGGGCGACACGAAGATCGCGTCGGCGTGGATCGGCGACGGGGCCACCGCCGAATCCGACTTCCACACCGCGCTGACCTTCGCACATGTCTATCGCGCGCCCGTGATCCTCAACGTCGTCAACAACCAGTGGGCGATCTCGACCTTCCAGGCCATCGCCGGTGGCGAGGCGACGACTTTCGCCGCGCGCGGCGTCGGCTGCGGCATCGCATCGTTGCGCGTCGATGGCAATGACTTCCTTGCGGTGCTCGCCGCGTCGCGCTGGGCGGCCGAGCGGGCGCGCGGCAATCTCGGGCCCACGCTGATCGAATGGGTCACCTACCGCGCCGGCGCGCACTCGACGTCGGACGACCCCTCGCGCTATCGGCCTGCCGACGACTGGCAGCATTTCCCGCTCGGCGACCCGATCGCCCGGCTGAAGCAGCATCTGGTGGGCCTGGGCGCCTGGTCCGACGAAGCGCATGAGCGCGCGCAAGAGCAACTCGAGGCCGAGGTGGCCGCTGCACTGAAGGAGGCCGAGCGCCATGGCGGTACGCTGATCGACGGCCATGTCCCGCCGCTCGAGTCGATGTTCGAGGACGTCTACAAGGACATGCCGGCGCACCTGCGGGAGCAGTTGCGGCAGGCGCGCGGCTGACCATGGCCCGCATGACGATGGTCCAGGCCCTGCGCTCGGCGATGGACGTGATGCTCGAGCGCGACCCGAACGTCGTGATCTACGGCCAGGATGTCGGCTACTTCGGCGGCGTGTTCCGATGCACCGAGGGGCTGCAGGTGAAATACGGCCGCTCGCGCGTCTTCGATGCCCCGATCTCCGAAGGTGGCATCGTCGGCTCGGCGATCGGCATGGCGGCCTACGGACTGCGTCCGGTGGTCGAGGTGCAGTTCGCCGACTACTTCTACCCGGCCTCGGACCAGATCGTCTCGGAGGCGGCGCGGCTTCGCTATCGCTCGGCCGGCGACTTCAACGCACCGATCACGATCCGCATGCCCTGCGGCGGCGGCATCTACGGCGGGCAGACGCACAGCCAGAGCCCGGAGGCGCTGTTCACGCATGTCTGCGGCCTGCGTACCGTGATGCCCAGCAATCCCTACGATGCCAAGGGCCTGCTGATCGCGTCGATCGAGAACGACGACCCGGTGATCTTTCTCGAGCCCAAGCGGCTGTACAACGGCCCGTTCGACGGCCACCACGACCGACCGGTGGTGCCCTGGTCGCAGCACGCCTTGGGCGAGGTGCCCGAAGGGCACTACACGGTGCCTCTGGACACGGCCGCGGTGTTCCGCGGCGGCGCCGATCTGACGGTGCTGACCTACGGCACGATGGTGTTCGTGTCGGAAGCGGCGGCGGCCGAAAGCGGCGTCGATGCCGAGATCATCGATCTGCGCAGCCTCTGGCCACTGGACCTGGCCGCGATCGTCGCCTCGGTCAGGAAGACTGGCCGTTGTGTCGTTGCCCATGAAGCGACGCGCACCAGCGGCTTCGGCGCGGAACTCGTGGCGCTGGTGCAAGAGCATTGCTTCTATCACCTGGAGGCGCCCGTCGAACGCGTGACCGGCTGGGATACGCCGTATCCGCATGCGCTGGAATGGGCCTATTTCCCCGGCCCGGCGCGGGTGGCTGCGGCGTTCAGGCGCGCGATGGAGGCATGACGTGTCCGGCAGCATCCATGTGATCAAGGTGCCCGACGTGGGCGAGGGCACCGCAGAGGTCGAACTCGTGGCCTGGCACGTGCAGCCTGGTGACGCGGTGGTCGAAGACCAGGGGCTGGCCGACGTGATGACCGACAAGGCCATCGTCGAGATTCCGTCGCCGGTCGCGGGCCGCGTGCTTGCGCTGGGCGGAGAGGTCGGACAGACACTGGCGGTCGGCGCCGAGCTGATTCGCATCGAACGGGCCGGCGACGCCGGGGCGCCCGTGGCTGCGCCTGCGCGAGCCGCCCCGCCACCTTCGCCCGCAGCGAAGCCCGCAGCAATGCCGCCGGCGCCAGCGACGGCGCAGCCACAGCCGGCGTCGCCGTCCGCGGCAGCCGCGGCGGACCGTCCGATCGCCTCGCCGGCGGTGCGCAGGCGCGCCTGGGAACTCGGCGTCGACCTGAAGGACGTCGCGGCCAGCGGCACCGCCGGCCGCATCGTGCACGCCGACCTCGACGCGCACGTCGCCGCACATGGCGCGCGGCCGCCGGACCGTGCGCCCGCCACGGGCAACGCCGAACGCAATGACCAGCAGGCGGTGCCCGTCATCGGCCTGCGCCGCCGCATCGCATTGCAGATGCAGGAATCGAAACGTCGCATTCCGCATTTCAGCTACGTCGAGGAGATCGACGTCACCGAGATCGAGACCCTGCGCGCAGCGCTCAACACGAAATGGAGCGCCGAGCGGGGGCACCTGACCTTGCTGCCCCTGCTCATGCGCGCGACGGTGCTGGCGGTGCGCGAGTTCCCGCAGGTCAACGCCCTCTTCGACGATGAGGCGGGCGTCGTCATGCGCCACGGCGCGGTCCACATCGGCATCGCCACGCAGACCCGGCACGGCCTGGTCGTGCCGGTCGTGCGGCACGCCGAGGCGCGCGACCTGTGGGCCATGGCCGCCGAAATGGGGCGCCTGGCCGAAGCCGCGCGGGCGGGCCGCGCGACGCGCGCGGAACTGAGCGGCTCGACGATCACCCTCAGCAGCCTCGGCGCGCTCGGCGGCATCGTGTCGACGCCTGTGATCAACCGTCCCGAGGTCGCCATCGTCGCCGTCAACCGGATCGTCGAACGCCCGGTGTGGCGCGGCGGTGCCGTCGTGTCGCGGCGGATGATGAACCTGTCGTCATCGTTCGACCACCGGGTGGTCGACGGCATGGACGCCGCTCGGTTCGTGCAGGCGATGCGCTCGATGATCGAAGACCCTGCGCTGCTGTTCGTCGAGTAGCGCCTGCGGCATCAGCCGGATCTGCTGCGCGCGCTCTTCCTGTGGCTCTCGGCGCGCGGCGTGTCCGTTCCCGCCAAGGCACTGGCGCCATTCACCTGCTCGAGCCACAACAAGGCGTCGACATAGGACATGAACCGGTTGAGGTACTCCGGCGACAGGTCGCGCATCAACGTGAGCGAGCGGTGCACGAGGTGGTGCGAGTTGAGAGGCCCGGCATTCTGCGGCATCTTCGCGAGTGACTGCGTCAGCCGTCGATCGGCGCTGAGCTTCGACCAGGTGCTTCTGAAGTACCTGAGCGTCTTCAGCTCGGCAGGGGAGGAGAGACCGGGCGCAGCGTCGCGTGCCGCCGCGCCGTCCCCGTGGGACGACGGATGCCGGCCGACGTGGTCGACGAGCTCCGCGAGCGGCCCGCGGCGCGACGGGCCTTGCACCGTGGTGGTCTCGTCTTCCGTGCACCTCGCCCTTTCGAGATCCTCGCCATACGCCGCAAGCAGCGTGGCCAGCCTGTCGTCCAGGATGCGTCGTGCGTCGCCATGGTGGGTGGCTGCCCGCTTGGCCAGTGCTTCGATGAAGCGAAGGCGCACGGGATCGAAACGATGATCGCCGCGCTGGCGCCAGGCGTCGATCATCGCGCCCGGGTCCATGTTCAGGACCGTCGGCGCCGCGCCGCTTTCACCTGCCTCGTCGCTGCTCACGGGGCGACAAGTTTGTTCGACGGTCGCGGCGTCGGCGCCATTTCCACGCGCCGGTTCTTCGAACGTCCGTCGGCATCGGCATTCGACGCCACCGCCTGCTCGGACCCGAAGGCTGCGGCAAAGACCGAGGCCGATGGGATGCCTTCCTCGATCAACGTCCGGGTCACCGTCAAGGCCCGCTGGGCCGACAGCTCCCAGTTGTCGGCGAACCGACGGTTGCCGTCCCGCACCTGCCGATCATCGGTGAAGCCGCTCACCATCAGGATCTCGTTGCGGGCCTGGAGGTAGGCAGCCAGCGGTGCGGTCAGGCTCTTCAGCAGTTGCCGGCCATCGGGCTGCAATTCGGCGGAGTTGACGGAAAAAAGCACGCTGCCGCTGATGCCGATGCGCCCGTTGTTCAGCGTCACCCGGCCCGCCGCCAGAGGTCCGGCCAGGGCTTGCTCGAGCGCCTGCAGCCGTTGCGCCTCCACCTGCCGCTGCTTGACTTCGGCTTCCAGCCGGGTCGCGAGTTCCAGTTGCATGCCGAGCACGCACACCAGGATCAGCACGAAGGCCCCCAGCAGCCCCGACATCAGGTCGCCGAAGACGGCCCAGACCGGCACTGTCGGCTCCAGGCCGGCGTCCATGTCCTCGGTCATCACGCTTCGCTGCCCACGGCTGCCCGGCTGCTGGCGAGCTGCTGCAGATCCTCGACGATCTGCTTTTGCGACATGATGCTCAGGTCGATGACTTCTCTCGCCTGCGTCACGTAGTAGTCCAGTTGCTCGTCGCTGCGTGCGATGGACTTGCTGAGCGCGCCCTCGATGCGCTGCAGATGGGTCACCAGCTTGTCGTTCGATTGACTGAACAGCTGCACGCCGAAGCCGAACGCTTCGCCCAGGCTCGCCACTTCGACGGCGCTGCCGGTGATCTGTGCGGCGACCTCGGCCATCTTCCCGGATTCCGCGTCGACCTTCTGCGTGAACCGCGTGCCGACACGGTCCAGCAGATCCGCCGACGCAGCGACCAGCGCGTCGATCGCGGCGCGCTGCTCGGTGGAGGCATGGTTCACGGCGCCGAGCAGGGTTTCGAGGGTTTCCAGGATGCGGCTGCGTTCCTCCAGCATCGCGTTGTCGCGGGCCATGCTGTCGGATAGTTTCTGGCGCAGTTCGGCGATCACTTCGGCCGCGGCGCGGGGGGCTTCCGAGGCGGTTTGCATGAGCTGGGCGATCTCGGCGATCGTATTCTTGGCGTGCGCTGCCGCCTGGGCGGAAATGCCGGTGGCGGTCTCCGCCAGCGTGTGGCAGATCTGCTGCTGCTGGCTCTCGGTGCGCGCGCCCGCCTGCTGCCATTCCTGCTGGAGCGACACGGCCATCGTCTCGAGCGCCTGGGTCCAGGCTGCCAGCCGCTGCTGGTCTCGCGATGCCATCTCGGTCTGCAGGTCCGCATGCGCCAGGTCCACCGTGCGCAGCAGCGAAGCCGAGTGCTGCTCGAAGGTCGCCGCCGCCGCCGCCAGCGCGCCCTGCGTGTCCCGCGACAGGTTTTCGCTGACGCGCTCCTGCTGCGCCAGGGCGCTGCGCCAGGTGTCCGACACGTTGCCGACCGTGGCTTCCAGCCGGGCGGAGACGTCCCCGATCAGCGATGCCGAGCGTTGCTCGAAGGTCTCGGCGAAGTGGTCGAGCGAGGTGCGCAAGTCCTGGGACTGCGCCTCGCTCGCGCGCTGGTGCCCGGCGAGCGCGGTCTTCCAGAGGTCCGCCACGGTGGTCGTGGTCGCTTCGAAGCGGGTCGAGAGCCCGTCCAGCTGCCGCTGCACGCTGTGCTCGACGGTGTCGTGCAGCGAGGCCGCCTCGCGCGCGATCCCGGCCATCGTGGCTTCGACGACCGGTTGGATCGTCGCGCCGGCAGTGCGGGCACTCTCGGTCAGGCTGTCCTGCAGGGATCGGCCGACGGAGGAGGCCAGGCCTGCATACACGGCCTCGGCCTTGCTGTGGAAGCTGTCCTGGCCGGAGATCAGGCGCTCGTTCAACGCCTGGCCCTGCCGTTCCATCGTCGCCATCATGGCCTGCAGCCGATCGACCAGTTCGGGCAACGCCTGGCCCTGCCGCTGCAGCAGCTTGAAGGACTCCTCGCGCTGATGGGCCAGCGAGAAGACACGCAGGGTGGTCGCGATCCGCGTGTCGAGCAGTTGCGCCGTCTGCAGTCTGTCGCGCCGGCACAAGGCGGAGACGAGGCCGAGCATGGCGGATGCGGCCACGCCCGCGAGCGAGGTGCCGAACGCCAGCCCCAGTCCCTTGACCGGGGCGGCCAGGGAGGAGCGGATGGCCTGCAGGTCCGACGCACTGTCCAGCGCAGTGCCGGTGCCGTTCAGGGTCACCACCATGCCGAGGAAGGTGCCCAGCATCCCCAGCAGCACCAGCAGCCCTGTCAGGTACGGCGTCAGGGCCGGGCCGGGCAAGCCGACGCGCTCACCCTCGATGCGCAGGCGCACCGCGTTCTGCAGGGAAGGGTGCAGTTGATCGAGCCAGTGGCCCAGGCTCGGGGGAGGATTCGGCATGTCCGCCACGGCGCGTGCCAAGGTGGAGGTGGCCTGGTGGAATCGGTGCAGCTCCAGCGCACCCATCAGGTAGAAGGCGCCGATCAGCACCGTGATCGCCAGTGCCAGCGGGTTCGTGCCGATGTACCCGACGCCGACCCAGCACACGGCGGCCAGGCCCACGAAGAATGCGGCGTGATGAAGAAATCTGGTCATGGGGACTTTGGTTGGCTCGTTCGAAGGGCTTCGAGCAGCCCTTCGACCGGTTGAAATCGAATATCCAGTTCGGCGAGCAGCACGCCTTGCATGTCCTTGGCGAAGACGTCCAGCCACTTGCCGGGCTGGACCTCACCCTCGGGCTCGTCCGGGGACGTCGCCTGATCGGCCCGGCGCAGACGCGCGAAGTGCTTTTCGAGCAGCGCGGGCACGGTCGACAGCAGGCGCTGCTCGTGCGCACCCAGCACCTGCTCCATGACCGCATCGACGGCCGCAAGTCGGGCCATGGCAGGCGATCCGGCCGCCAGCCTCGAACGCAGTCGACCGCGCAAGGGGCCGATGCCCGCTTCCATCGCCTGTTGCCTGGCGACATAGCGCCGACGGTATTGCGGGAAGTCGGTGGACGTGTCCATGGGGGTGGCAATGGCCTTCACCAACGCGGTTCGCACGCGCGTGCATTCGGCTTCGTCGGCGCTTCCGAAAGCCCGTGCGCCGGGTGTCGGAGTTGCCGGACTGCCGTCCAGCGCCGCGGACAGCGAGATGGCGTCGGTCCAACTGAGCCAATGACTCAATCGATCCGCGAAAGCCTGTTTGGATTCGGGAACGTCGGTGTCGGCCAGTCGCGCGAGCAAGCGAATGAGCGCCGAGCCGGTGAGACCTGTGCGCCGTGACACTTGCACCATACTGGGAAAACCGAGCATTTTACATCGGCCGCTCCCCGGGATGGCCTGTGCCCCGCGCGCCGGGTGGGGGCGGGACGTAGACTTGGGCTCGACGACCGGCCGGCGTCGGCCCAGGACCGGCCAATCGACCGGCTACCTCCACTCGACATCGCTCTTCCGGACTCCCCCATGCCCAACTTCCCCGACGACATCTACACCGAGCCTTCCAACCTGGATGGCGCAACGCTCGCCAACCTCGGACCGTTGCGCAGAATGGCCGGCCTGTGGCGCGGTGAGAAAGGCGTGGATGTCAAACCCAAGGCGCAAGGCCCGAAGACGCAGGTCTACGTGGAGCACTATGAGCTGCAGCCGATCGATCCGCAGACCAACGGCCCGCAAGTGCTCTATGGCCTTCGCTATCACACCTACATCCACAAGCCCGGCCAGACCAAGATGTACCACGACCAGGTCGGCTACTGGTTGTGGGAGCCTGCCACCCTTACCGTCATGCACACACTTGCAATTCCCCGAGGCCAGGTGGCGATGGCGAGCGGCAAGGCGAGCGCAGACGCGGACCGCTTCGAACTCACGGCCACGCGCGCAAGTCTGGTGAACGGCATCGTGTCCAACCCCTTCATCGAGCATGCCTTCACCACGCTGGAGTGGCGCATCGAGGTCGCCTTCAATGCCGACGGAACCTGGTCCTACGACCAGGACACCGTGATGCAGATCCAGGGGCTGGCCGAACCCTTCCACCACACCGACCGCAACACGCTCACCAAGGTCGGCGAGCCGTCGCCGAATCCGCTGGCGATGCGGGATTGAGTGCAGGTGCACGCGGCGATTTCCTACATGGAGAGTGCATTGAGGCCATTCAAGCTTCGCTCCCTTCAACCCACGACACGATGAAGCATGACGGAACCAGGAAACCTCGAGGATGAGGAACTGCTCAACCGAGCCCATCAGCTGCGCTTGCTGGCACTGCGCGGCCACTCCGAGGCGCGGGGCTCTGCCCGCGCTCACGAAGTCGAGGTACGGCGTCGTTTCGGAGTGGCCACAACCTTGAGCGCTCCCCTGGAGCCGGCGCCGCCGCGCCGCCGTCCGTTCTGGCGCTTCTGGTGAGTCCCTGGAGCTGCCGGGCGTCAGCAGCGCCGGCGCCCACGCCAGAGCGGAGTTGCTCGACACCCGGCATGCCGATCCTCCGGACCTGCGATCAGACCGCGCTGCGGTGCCGTTCGATGCAGGTCTGCAGCGTCTCCTCGCCCGGGCGCTGCCACCAGTCCAGCGCCGAGAAGATCTCGACCTCGCTGTAGCCAGCGAAGCCCGCCGCCTCGACCCAGCCGCGGATCTTCTTGAGCTCGACGACGCCGTCGCCCATCATTCCGCGGTCGGACAGCAGGTCGCGTGTCGGCGTCAGCCAGTCGCAGACGTGGTAGGCCAGCAGGCGCTCCTTGCCGGCGCGCGCGATCTGCTGCTCGAGCTTCGGGTCCCACCAGACGTGATAGACGTCGAGCGCGACACCCAGCATGCCCGAGCGCTGCGCGTCGAGCTCGTCGCAGAGATCGAGGGCGTGCTCCAGCGTGTTGATGCAGGCGCGGTCGGCGGCCTGCATCGGATGCAGGGGCTCGATGGCCAGCGGCATGCCGACCTGGCGCGCGTAGGCCAGCGAGGCGGCGATGCCGTCGCGCACTTCGGCGCGCGCCCGGCCGATGTCCTTGTAGGCGGCCTTGCCGTCGAGCGCGCCGGGCAGGGCGCCGACCACCAGCACCAGGCAGGGCGCGCCGAGTGTCTTCGCCTCGTCGATGGCGCGGCGGTTGTCGTCGAGCGCGGCCTTGAGGCCGGCGGCGTCGGGCGCCGGGAAGAAGCCGCCGCGGCAATAGCCCGAGAGGGCGATGCCGTGGGCCTTCAGCTGCTTCGCGATCTTGTCGAGGCCGACGCCCGCCACCTGGTCGCGCCAGGGACTGATGGCGCGGATGCCGCGCGCGGCACATTGGTCGATGATGCGGTCCAGCGGCACCTCGGCGCCGCGCTGCTTGCGGATCGTCGCCGTGTTGATCGACAGCCAGTCGTGGTCTTGGGAAAAGTCTCGCATCGTCCGCTCAATCCTCGACGCCATGCAGCGCCAGCAGCGCCTTCATCCGCCGCACTGCCAGCTCGGGCTGCTCCAGCAGGTTGGCCGCATCGGCCAGCCGGAACAACTCGGCGAAATGCTGCAGCGAGCGCGTGCTCTGCTGGCCCCCGACCATCGTGAAATGGCTCTGGTGGCCGTTGAGCCAGGCCATGAAGACCACGCCGGTCTTGTAGAAGCGTGTCGGCGCCGCGAAGATGTGGCGCGACAGCGGCACCGTGGGGCCCAGGATCGCGTGGAACTTCTCGACGTTGCCGCGCGCGAGCTCGCCCAACGCTGCGCTCGCGGCCGGTGCGATGGCGTCGAAGATGCCGAGCAGCGCATCGCTCTGGCCGTGCATCGGATCGCTGCCGTGGCCGTCGCCCGCGATCAGCTCGGCGTAGTTGAAGTCGTCGCCGGTGTACATCCGCACGCCGGGCGGCAGCCGGCGGCGCATCGCGATCTCCTTGTCCTTGTCGAGCAGGGAGATCTTGATGCCGTCGACCTTGTCCGGATGGGCCGCGATGATGCCGAGCGCGGTGTCCATCGCGCGGTCGACATCGGCCGTGCCCCAGTAGCCGGCCAGCGCCGGGTCGAACATGTCGCCGAGCCAGTGCAGCACCACGGGCTGCTTCGCCTGGCTCAGGATGCGGTCGTACACGCGCTCATAGTCGGCGGGGCTCTTCGCGACCCGGGCCAGCGCCCGGCTCGCCATCACGATCAGCTTGCCGCCGAGCGCCTCGATCGCGGCCATCTGCTCTTCGTAGCCGCGGATCACGTCGTCCACGTTCTTCACGCCGTCGAGGTCCAGGTGATCGGTGCCGCAGCCCGAGGCGACCCGCGCGCCCGGCATGTCCTTCGCCGCCTCGAGCGAACGGCGGATCAGCTCGAGCGAGGTCGGCCAGTCGAGGCCCATGCCGCGCTGCGCCGTGTCCATGGCCTCGGCCACGCCGAGGCCCAGCGACCACAGGTGGCGGCGGTAGCCGATGGTGGCGTCCCAGTCGACCGCGCATTGCAGCCAGGGGTCGACCGCGGCCAGCGGGTCGGCCACGACGTGCGCCGCCGAATAGGCGATGCGATTGAACTTGAGGCCCGCAGGCGGCATGGCGGGCGCGCGGCCGCGCAACGCGTACGGCGCGAGCGCGCCGCCGGCGACGGGGAGGGTGAGTGAGAGGGTCATCGGATGCCTCAGATCGTCAGCGCGGGCACGTCGACCCAGCGGCGGTCTTTCCAGCTTTCCAGCGCGCGCTCGACCAGTTGCACGCCCTTGGCGCCCTCGGGCAGCGTCCACTTGTAGGGGGCGTTCTCGACCACGTGGCGGATGAAGTGCTCCCACTGGATCTTGAAGCCGTTGTCGTAGACCTGCGAATCCGGAATCTCCTGCCACTGGTCGAAGAAGTTCATGGTCTGCTTCTCGTCCGGGTTCCAGACCGGGCGCGGCGTCGCGACCCGCGATTGCGCGCGGCAGGACGACAGGCCTGCGACGGCCGAGCCGTCGGTGCCGTCGACGTGGAAGGTCACGAGGTCGTCGCGGCGAACGCGCGTGACCCAGCTCATGTTGATCTGCGCGATCACCGGCTCGCCGTTGTGGCCCTTGAGTTCGCAGGTGGCGTAGGCGGCATCGTCGGCGGTGGCCTCATAGGGTTTGCCGGCTTCGTCCCAGCGCTGGGGGATGTGCGTGGTGCCCAGGCACGAGACCGACTGCACTTCGCCGAACAGGTTGTCCAGAACGTAGCGCCAGTGGCACATCATGTCCAGGATCATGCCGCCACCGTCTTCCTTGCGGTAGTTCCACGAGGGGCGCTGGGTCGGCTGCAGGTCGCCTTCGAAGACCCAGTAGCCGAACTCGAGGCGAACCGACAGCATGCGGCCGAAAAACCCGGCGCGGCGCAGCATGTCGAGCTTGCGCAGGCCGGGCAGGAAGAGCTTGTCCTGCACCGCGCCGTGCTTGAGGCCCTTGGTTCTTGCGGCCTCTTCGGCGAGGCGCGCGATCTCGACCGCCTCGTTGAGGTTGGTCGCGATCGGCTTCTCGCAATAGACGTGCTTGCCGGCGCGGATCGCCTTGGCCAGCAGGGTCGGGCGCATCTGCGTGGTGCCGGCGTCGAAGAAGACCGTGTCGTCCTTGTTCTCGAGCGCGCGGTCGAGGTCGATGCCCCAGCGCGCGATGCCGTGGGCCTTCGCCAGGGCCTCCATCTTGTCGGCGTTGCGGCCGATCAGGATCGGGTCGGGCATGACGGTGTCGCCGTTCGAGAGCGTCACGCCGCCCTGGGCGCGGATCGCGACGATGGATCGGATCAGGTGCTGGTTCATGCCCATGCGTCCGGTGACGCCGTGCATGATGATTCCGAGTCGTTGTTGTGCCATGGGGTTGTTCTCCGCTGAAAGTGGCTTAAGGGGTAGGCGACAGGCCGGCGGCCTTCACCAGGGTTGCGTTGCTTGCGATCTCGTCCTTGATGTAGGCGTCGAACTGCTCGGGCTTGAGCGTCCAGGCATCGGCGCCGAGCTTCAGGAAGCGCTCCTTGACCTCGGGGCTGGCGAGTGCCTTCGCGACCTCGTCGTGCAGCCGGTTGACGACGTCGCGCGGCGTCTTGGCGGGCGCCATCATCCCGATCCAGAAGTTGAATTCCGAGCCGGGCACGCCGGCCTCGGCGGTGGTCGGTACGTCGGGCAGCGCGGCCGCGCGCTTGGGCGAGCCGACCGCCAGCGCGAGCAGGTGGCCTTCGCGGATCTGGCCGATCACCGGCGCGATCGGCGAGAAGTAGTAGTCGACCCGGCCCGAGAGCACCTCGGTCACGGCGTCGGCCGAGCCCTTGAACGGGATGTTGGTGGCATCCATCTTTGCCGCCAGCTTGAACTTCTCGGCGTTCAGGTGGGTGGCGCTGCCCTGGCCGGCGGAGGCGAAGTTGATGGTGCCGGGCCTGGCTTTGGCGGCCGCGACCAGTTCCTTCAATGTCTTGATGTTCTTCGCCGGCGAGATCACCAGCGCATTCGGCAGGGTGGAGATCGGCGTGATGCCCGCGAAATCGTTCACCGTGTCGAAAGGCAGCTTGGCGAAGGTCGACGGGCTCACCGTGTGCGACGACGAATGAATCATGATCGTGTAGCCGTCCGGCGCGGCGGTGGCCACGGCCTGCTGGCCGATGGTGCCGCTGGCGCCGCCGCGGTTGTCGATCACCAGCGTCTGGCCCATGCTGGCGCCCATCTTGTCGGCGATCGCGCGGGCGATGATGTCGGTGGTGCTGCCGGCCGCGAACGGAACGATCACGCGGATCGGCTTGGTCGGATAGTTGGCCTCCGCGGCGACGCCGAAGGCGGCGGTGAGGGCGAAGCAGGCCAGCAGGCCGGCGCGTCGATTGAGTGTCATGAAGTCTCCTTGTGGTTTCTGATGAACGCGAGCCCCTAGAGCAGGGATGGCGCTTGCGAGAGGGGTCGCAGGCTCGTGAAGTCGGGGTCGGCGGCGTGGCCGAAGCCCGGCTGGTGCAGCGAGCCGATCGCGATCCGGCCCTCGCGGATCGCCAGGCGCGGCCGTCCGGCGCTGGTTTCGTAGAGGTCGCCATGGGCTTCGGCGAAGGCCTGCTGCTCGGCGGCCGGCGCTTCGCCGAAGCCATCGGCGTAGTGGTGGCCGTTGCGCTCGCAGTGTTCGAGGCCCAGCAGCGAGGCGAGCGCCAGGTCCTGCTGCACCGCCAGGCCTGCCTGGCAGGTCAGGTCCTCGGCCGACATGAAGCAGCGGTCGGCTTCGTGGCCGGCCGCCAGGTTCCACTGGTCGCAGCGAGCACGATTGATGACGGCCTTGTAGAGGCCCTTGCAGCCCTTGCTCGAAACGCCCCGCCAGCCGTGTTCGCGGCCGATGCGGAAGGCGTCGAGCGTGCCGTCGGCCTCGTCGAGCAGCAGCGGCGCGGGCGCATCGAGCGCGATGATCGAGGGATTCATGCTGGCCTCGCGAGGCAAGGGCTGCTCGAGGTACAGCAGCGCCTGCGGGCGGGCGGCCAGTCGCGGCAGAACGCGCAGGCCCGCGCACAGCGCCTGCAGCGCTTGAAGGTCGGCGTACTGCTCGTTGCCGTCGAGACTGAAGCGATGTCCCGGCGCTGCGGTATCGAGCGCCGCCAGCACGGCGTCGAGTCGCGCGAGGTCGGCCGCGGGGTCGCCGCCGAGCTTGATCTTGAAGTAGCGATGGCCGTAGCGGCGCACCACCGCGGGCAGGCTGACCGGCAGCCCGGCGGCGTCGTCGGTGTCGCCGTCGAGCGCGTCGAGCATGCCGACGGTGTGCCGTGCCTGCAGGCTGGAGGCCGGCGCCAGGTCCGCGAGCCAGGCATTCCAGTTCCATCCCCGGAGGTCTTCCACCTGTGCCGTGTCTTCGATGCCGACCAGGTTGTGCCGGAATGCGGCGTGGACCGGAACCTGGATGCAACGGCACAGCGCGTCGAGCACCGCGCGGTCGAGCACGGCCTGGCCGAAGGCCGTGGACAGCGCCGTGAGGCCCTTGGATTCACCGTGCGCCATCAGCGCCGCGTAGTGCCGGGCGAACAACGCGAAGGCCGCCACCGGTGCGCCTCGGGTGTAGGCCTCGGCCGCCGCCTCCAGAGCCAGCTGCAGGTGGCGAACGTTCTCCGCCCGACTGAAGCCGGGTCGCTTGTCGAACCAGCGCGGCACCATGAGTTCGGCCGCCCAGCCTTCGGCGGTGCCACGCGCGCCGCAATCCACCGTGGCGCGCACGAAGACTTGCGGGCAGCGCGTGAGCGTGACGGCGCCGAACTTGAAGGGCAGGCGCAGCGACATCGGGCGTACGCCGAAATCGACGGCGAGCACGCGCACGGCCGGCGCGGAGGACGAAGCGAAGGCGGTCACGGCAGGCCTCAGTGGGCGTCGAGCTGGCCTTGCGCGAAGAAGTGCGCGCGCAGGGTGCGGGCGTAGGCAGCGAAGCGTTCGCTCCCCATCACGTCGAGCGGACGCGGCCGTGGCAGGTCGATGTCGTAGATCGCGGCGATCGATCCCGGGCGCTCGCTCATCACGATCACGCGGTCCGACAGGAAGATCGCTTCGGGGATGCTGTGCGTGATCAGCATCACCGTCTTCTTCGAGGCCGACCAGATGCGCTGAAGCTCGAGGTTCATCTTCTCGCGCGTCATCGCGTCGAGGGCCCCGAAAGGCTCGTCCATCAGCAGCACCGAGGGGTCATGCAACAGCGCGCGGCAGATCGAGGCCCGCTGCTGCATGCCGCCGGAGAGCTGCCACGGGTACTTGTTCTCGAAGCCCGAGAGCCCCGCCATCTGCATCAGCTCGCGCGCTCGCTGGCGGGCCGCGGCCTTGGGCAGGTGACGGATCTCGGCCTGCAGCAGGATGTTGTCCTCGATGCTGCGCCAGGCCAGCAGCACCGCGCTCTGGAACACGATGCCGACGTCCTTCTGCGGTCCCGTGATCGGTTTTCCGGCCAGCGTGAGCATGCCGGCGCTGATCGGCAGCAGGCCGGCCACCATCTTCAAGAGCGTGCTCTTGCCGCAGCCCGAGGGCCCGACCACGGAGACGAACTCGCCTTCGCGGATCGAGAAGTCCAGGGGCTTGAGCGACTCGACCGCGCCGCCCTTGCTCTGGTAGGTCTTGGCAACGCCGCGTGCTTCGATGAGTGTGGCCAGGGTCATGAGGAAGCGGTCAGTTGGTCGGGAGAAAGTCCAGCGTCACGTAGTCCTCGGGCTTGCCGCGGGTGGCCGGGTCCATGCCGCCGTATTGCACCAGCAGGTCGAGCGAGTCGTTGACGTTCTTCATCGAGACCCGGTACGGGCGCTGGTTGGCTGTGTCCTTGGTGTGGTACAGCGCCACGCTTTGCTTCATGCCGACGATCAGCGTGTCGCGCACGCCGGCCTTCGGATTGGCCTTGAGCATGGCGTCGACCGCCGCAGCAGGGTCCTTCTCGGCCGCTTCGGCGGCGCGCGTGGAGGCCCGCATGAAGCGCTTCACGAGGTCGGGGCTCTCGGCGAGCAGGTTCTTGTTGACGATGATCCCGGAGCTGATCTGGTTCACGCCCGAGTCGGCGAAGCGGATCGGCGTGACCGGCTTGCCGGTGGCGTCTTGCAGCTTGATCGCCTGGTCCATCACGTAGCCCAGCAGCAGGTCGGCCTGGCCGTTGGTCACCGCGTTGAGCTTGGTCTGGGCGTCGCCCGAGACGATCTTCACCTGGTCGGGCTGGATGTTGTTGACCTTGAGGAACAGCGGCCACATCTGCGACATCGAATCGCCCGGCGTGGTCGCGACCGTCTTGCCGATGATGTCCTTCGGCGTCTTGATGTTCTTCTCGCTGAAACCCATCACAGACATCGGACTGACCTGGAACAGCACGCCGGTGGATTTCAGCGGCGCGCCCTTGGCGGCCGCCTTGATCATGGTCGTGACGTCGATGTAGCCGAAGGTTGCCGAGCGGGCGGCCACGGCCTGGGCCGTCACGGCCGAGCCGCGGCCTTCCTGGATGTCGAGGTCGATGCCTTCCTCCGCGTAGTAGCCGCGCTCCTTGCCGAGAAAGAAGGGCGCGTGCTCGCTGTACAGGTACCAGTTGAGCATCAGCGTGACCTTGTCCTGCGGCTTGTTCTGCGCCTGCGCGGGCGCCATGGCGAGCACCAGCGCCGCGGCGGCACCGGCGAGAAGCGAGGAAAGCATCTTCATGGTTGTCTCCTGAGTGGTTGGGGATGCAACGAAACTCACTGGACGTGGCGCTGCGAGGCGTGCCACGGGATCATCAGCCGCTCGACCCCGTCGACGGCGACGAACAGGATCACGCCGATGCTTGAGAGCACCACCAGCGCGGCGAACATCAGCGGCAGGTCGAAGTTGCCGTTGGCCACCTGCAGCACATAGCCGATGCCCGAGTTGGAGCCGACGAACTCGCCGACCACGGCGCCGACGACCGCCAGCGTCACCGATACCTTGAGGCCGCTGAAGATCGCGGGCAGGGCCTGCGGCAGGCTGATCTTGAAGAAGGTCTGCAGGCGGCTCGCGCCCATCGACCGCGCCAGGTCCAGCATGTCGGGCTCGACCGACTTGAAGCCCATCACCGTGGAGACCACGACCGGGAAGAAACCCAGCAGAAAGGCCGAGATCACCTTCGGAAAGATGCCGAAGCCGAACCACACCACGAACAGCGGCGCGATCGCCACCTTCGGGATGCTCTGCGAGAACACCAGCAGCGGATAGACGAAGGACTCGACGACGCGCGAGTAGGCAATCAACATCGCGATCGGGATACCGATGACGATCGTGAGTGCGAAGCCGCCGAGCGTGGCCAGCGTGGTCTTCCAGCTCTCGGCCAGCAGGCGAGGCCACTCGGCGATCAGCATCTTCACCACCTGCAGCGGCGGGGGAATCAGGTAGGCCGGAATCCGGAAGACGCGGATCGCGAGGTCCCACAGCACCAGCAGCATCAGGATGAGCAGGAAGGGCCGAAGCGCAGGCGCGAGCAGGAGTTTGCGAAGCATCGACGAGGGCGGTGGATGGATCCGGGAAATCGACGGCGCGCACGGCGAGCCTTCGCGCTTCAATTCACCAAAAAGTGAATTAGCGATTCTAGGAATCCGCTTGCCCGGCCGTCAATCGCCGGGCCACTAGGAAATACCCGTATCAGCGCAGCACGTAGCCCAGGACCAGGTCGGTCATGTGCGACAGGCGCTGTGCCATCGCCTTCGGTGCCCGCAGGTCGCGTCCGAACACCGCCGACAGCGTGTCGTTGTTCGACAGATAGAAGTAGCAGAGCGAGGCGATCGAGATGTAGAGCTGCACCGGGTCGACGCCGGCGCGGAACAGGTTGTCGCGCCGGCCGCGTTCCAGGACGCCGTCGAGCAGCTGGACCAGCGGCGAGTTCATCTCCTGGATGCGTTCGGAGCGCTTGAGGTGCGCGGCGCGATGCAGGTTCTCGCTATTGAGCAGCGTGATGAACTCGGGGTGCTCGAGGTAGTAGTGCCAGGTGAAGGAGATCAGCCGGCGGATCGCCTCGACCGGCTCGACCTCGTCCAGATGCAGCCGCTGCTCGGCCTGCCGGATGTCGGCGTAGGTGCCTTCGAGCACCGCGAGGAAGAGGTCGTCCTTGCTGCCGAAGTAGTAGTAGATCAGGCGCTTGTTGAGTCCGGCGCGCTCGGCGATGCTGTCCATGCGCGCGCCCGCCAGGCCGCGCTGCGAGAACTCGTCGCGCGCCGAGGCGAGGATCGCGAGCTGCGAGCGGTCCGCATCGCGCGAGCGAGGTTCGGCGGGAGCCGGAGTGGAAGCTTTCATGAAGAGAATTTAACCAATTGGTGAATTAAGGCAAGCCGGTCGAGGCACGCGGATAATTCGCGCACTCCCATTGCAGCAGCGAGAAAGAAAGAGCATCCATGCGTTCATCCCAACCTGCCGGCCACCTGATTGTCGAGTGCCTGGTCGAGCAAGGCGTCGAACTGGCCTTCGGTGTCCCAGGAGAAAGTTTCCTTGCGGTGCTCGACGGTTTTCATGCCTATGGCGATCGCATTCGCTTCATCGTCAACCGCCAGGAGGGCGGGGCGGCCTTCATGGCCGAGGCGCACGGCAAGCTGAGCAATCGGCCCGGCGTGTGCTTCGTGACCCGCGGTCCCGGCGCCACCAATGCATCGATCGGCGTGCACAACGCCTTCCAGGATTCCACGCCGATGGTGCTGTTCGTCGGCGATGTCGGCAGCGACTTCCGCGACCGCGAGGCCTTCCAGGAGGTCGACTATGCGAGCTTCTTCGGGCCGAGCACCAAGGGCTTCGCCAAGCGCGTGGAGCGCATCGACGATGCCGACCGCATTCCCGAATACGTGGCGCGTGCCTTCGCCACCGCGATGAACGGCCGTCCCGGCCCGGTGGTGCTGGTGCTGCCCGAGGACATGCTGCGCACGATGACCTCCGCCCGGCCACTCAAGCGTGTCGAGCCGGTGGCGGCCTGGAGCGACCCCGGCGCACTGCGCGCCTTGCGTGAACTGCTGCTGAAATCGCAGCGCCCCCTGGTGATCGCCGGCGGAGGCGGCTGGACCCCGCAGGCGGCGCAGGCATTGCAGCGCTTCGCCGAGAACTGGAGGCTGCCGGTGGCGAACGCCTTTCGCTTCCAGGACACTTTCGACAACCACCATCCACTCTACGCCGGCGACGTCGGCATCGCGATCAACCCGAAGCTGGCTGAGCGCGTCCGGCAGAGCGACCTGATCCTCGCGATCGGCCCGCGCCTGGGCGAGATGACCACCGGCGGCTACACGCTGCTCGAAGCGCCGAAGGCGAAACAGACGCTGGTGCACATGCACGCCAGCGCCGAGGAACTGAATCGCGTCTACCAGGCCGACCTGGCGATCAACGTCGGCATGGCCTCGGCCGCGCGCAGCCTCGAGGTGCTGAGCGCACCGACCGAGTTGCCATGGGAGGCCTGGACCGCGGCGGCCCATGCCGACTACCTCGCGAACCTGGAGCCGCAGCCGCTCGCCGGCCTGCCCGCCGACTCGCCGCGCGGTGCCGTCGACATGGTGGAAGTGGTCCGGCTGCTGCAGAAGCACCTGCCGCCCGATGCGGCGATCACCAACGGCGCGGGCAACTTCGCGAGCTGGGTGCACCGCTACTTCCGCTACCACGGCCTCGCCAAGGGCCACAAGACGCAACTCGCGCCCACCAGCGGCGCGATGGGGTACGGCGTGCCGGCGGGCATCGCGGCCAACATCGCGACCGGGCGCGTCGCCTTCACGATCGCGGGCGACGGCGACTTCCTGATGAACGGGCAGGAGCTTGCCACTGCCTCGCAGCATGGCGGCAAGAGCATCGTCGTGCTGCTCAACAACGGCATGTTCGGCACCATCCGCATGCACCAGGAGCGCGAGTACCCGAACAAGGTGAGCGGCACCGCGCTGCGCAACCCGGACTTCTGCGCGCTGGCCCAGGCCTACGGCTATGCCGCCGAACGCGTGACCGAGACCTCCCAGTTCGAAGCCGCGCTGCTGCGCGCGCTGGCGGCCGAGACCGGCACGCTGATCGAGATCCCGCTCGACCCCGAAGTGATCACCACCCGCGGCACGCTGAGTGCGATCACGAAGGCGGCCGAGGCGCAGGCCGGCGGCCGCTGAGAAAAGGCAAAAAAAAGCCGGCAGGTGCCGGCTTTTCCGAGGCAAGCGCGCGAGGCGCTTGCAGGCTTACTTGACGTGCTTGCCGATCAGCGAGGCCAGTTCGAACATCGACACTTGCGGCTTGCCGAAGATTTCCTTCAGCTTGGCGTCGGCGTTGATGTTGCGCTTGTTGGCCTTGTCCTGAAGGTTGTTCTTCTTGATGTAGTCCCACAGCTTGCTCACGACAGCGGTGCGCGGCAGAGGCGTCGAACCGACCACGGCGGCGAGCGCCGGGCTGGGGGTCAGGGCCTTCATGAACGCAGCGTTGGGGGTGCGCTTCTTGGCGGGAGCAGCAGCCTTCTTCGCGGGAGCAGCCTTCTTGGCCGGAGCGGCCTTCTTGGCGGGTGCTGCCTTCTTCGCGGGAGCAGCCTTCTTTGCCGGTGCAGCCGCCTTCTTGGCCGGAGCGGCCTTTTTCGCGGGAGCTTTCTTGGCCGGAGCCTTCTTTGCAGTTGCCATGGTTGATTTCCTTTTTTGGTTGGACACTTTCACCAATGAAAAGCAGTGTCTCCATCGGCATTGCGGATGCTAAAGGAGAAGAAACGCGTTTCCAAGGGAAAAAGCGACTTTTTCATTGGGGGCTGTTGTTTTTTCAGAGGGGAGAAAGCAGTGGCTTTCTCCAGCGAGAGGCTTCAGCTGCGGCACGAAGGCCATGTCGCGAGCACCACGCCGAGCAGCGCGAGCGCAAAAGCGACCACTTGCGCAGCCGCCAGTCCCTCGCCGAGCACCAGCACACCGACCATCGCGGCGCTCACCGGCAGCATCACGGTGAACACGCCCGCCTGCGAGGCGGGCACGCTCTTGAGACCGGTCATCCAGAGCCACACCGTCCAGATGCTCGCGGCCAGTGCGTAGACCAGCAGCAGGGTCCAGATGCCGATGGACACCGAGCTGAAGTCGAAGCGCAGCGCGAACCAGATGCCGAAGGGCGTCGACAGCACGAAGCCCCAGAGATTGATCAGCGAGGAGATGCGCTTGGGCCCGAGCCGGCCGGTCAGCGACTTGCCGATCACCGCGTAGGCGGCCTCGCAGAGCACCGCGCAGAACACCAGCAGGTTGCCCAGCCAGGGCATCGAAGAGCCGCTCGCGGCACTGGCGTGTGCGCCGGCCTGCGCGGGTGCGAGCGCGAGCAGGCCGATGCCCAGGCCGGCGCAGGCGATCGCCAGCCCGACGCGCGGCGTGATGCGCTCGCGCAGGAAGGCCCAGCTGGCGATCGCGACCACGGCCGGAATCGAGGCCATGATGACGCCGGCCGACACGGCGCTCGTCAGGCTGACGCCGAAGAGCATGCAGATCGAGAACAGGAAGTTGCCGAGGAAGGATTCGAGGAACACGAGCCCGCGTGTGCGAGCGGTCATCGATGGCTCGCCGGCCGGCCGCCGCAGCCAGTGCGGCATCGCCAGCGCCGCGATGCCGAAGCGCAGCCAAGCCAGCAGCAGAACGGGAAAGGCGGCCACCAGCGGTTTGGAGAGGGCGACATAGCTGCCGACCAGCGACATGCTCAACGCGAGGCAGCCATAGGCCACGAGGCGGCCGGGTGCGTGGGATGCGGTGTTCAATAGACGGGTGCCGTTCCGAGGATTGATTCGATGATGCCCGATTCCCATGCCGCCGCCGCCGCGGCGCCCCGCCAAGTCTTCGTCTACGGGACCCTGCGTGCCGGCGGCAGCAACGACATCGCCCGCTTCGCGCCGCCGCCCGAACGGGTCGCCGATGGCGTGATCGCCGGCACGCTGTACGACCTCGGCGCCTATCCGGGCGCGGTGCTCGGCGGCGAGGGCAGGGTGCGGGGGGAGATCTACCGGATCACCCCGGTGCTCGAAGCGCAGCTGGATCTGCTGGAAGAGGTGAAGCCTGACGACACGGGCGAATACATCAAGCGCGAAGTGCGGGTGCGCGTGGCCGAGGCGCAGCTTGTCTGCCTGGTCTACGAGATCCATCCCGGTCGCATCGCCGGCCGTGCAGCGATCGCCAGCGGCGACTGGTTTCGCCGCGATTGACGCGGATCGCATGTCGGTTTTCACGCGCGAAAAACTCGCTTCACATTATGAAATTTCGGACTGCTGCGCCGCAATAAAATTTCTCAATACAAGAAAAATAATTTCGCATTGAGAAAAATCGTCGTAAGTTATTGATTTCATTGATTCAAAAATATGTCTTCTATAAGACATAAGAGTCGTCGCCTGACTTACAGTAACTCCCACGACGCCACAGCGCCACCTCTCAATCAACCCTCGGAGTGACCATGCCCCAGACCCTCACAGAACAATTGAGCCGCGAACAGCAGATTGCCGCCCTCGAAAAGGATTGGGCGACCAATCCGCGCTGGAAGGGCGTCAAGCGCGGCTACAGCGCCGCCGACGTCGTGCGCCTGCGTGGCTCGCTGCCGATCGAGCACACGCTGGCCCGTCGCGGTGCCGAGAAGTTGTGGGAGAAGATCAACGGCGGCGCCAAGAAGGGCTACGTGAATGCCTTCGGCGCGATCAGCGCCGGCCAGGCGATGCAGCAGGCCAAGGCCGGCCTCGAGGCCGTGTACCTGTCGGGCTGGCAGGTCGCCGCCGACGGCAACACGTCCGAAACCATGTATCCGGACCAGTCGCTCTACGCCTACGACTCGGTGCCGACGATGGTCCGCCGCATCAACAACACCTTCAAGCGCGCCGACGAGATCCAGTGGGGCCGCGGCGTCAACCCTGGCGACAAGGAATTCATCGACTACTTCCTGCCGATCGTGGCCGACGCGGAAGCGGGCTTTGGCGGCGTGCTCAACGCCTTCGAGCTGATGAAGAACATGATCGCCGCGGGCGCCGCAGGCGTGCATTTCGAAGACCAGCTCGCCGCGGTGAAGAAGTGCGGCCATATGGGCGGCAAGGTGCTCGTGCCGACGCACGAGGCTTGCGAGAAGCTGATCTCCGCGCGCTTCGCGGCCGACGTGATGGGCGTGTCGACCATCGTGCTGGCTCGTACCGATGCCGAAGCCGCGAACCTGATCACCTCCGACCATGACGCGAACGACAAGCCCTTCCTCACCGGCGAGCGCACGCAGGAAGGCTTCTACCGCGTCAAGAACGGCCTCGAGCAGGCCATCAGCCGTGGCGTCGCCTACGCGCCGTATGCCGATCTCGTCTGGTGCGAAACCGGTGTGCCGGACATCGGCTTCGCCCGTGAATTCGCGCAAGCCGTTCACGCGGCCTGCCCGGGCAAGCTGCTCTCCTACAACTGCTCGCCATCGTTCAACTGGAAGAAGAACCTCGACGACAAGCAGATCGCTTCGTTCCAGGAAGACCTCTCGGCGCTGGGCTACAAGTACCAGTTCATCACGCTCGCCGGCATTCACATCAACTGGTACAACACCTTCCAGTTCGCGCATGCCTATGCCAACGGCGAAGGCATGAAGCACTACGTCAACATGGTGCAGGAACCCGAGTTCGCTGCGCGTGACAAGGGCTACACCTTCGTGTCGCACCAGCAGGAAGTCGGCGCCGGCTACTTCGACGACGTCACCACGGTCATCCAGGGCGGCTCGTCGAGCGTCAAGGCGCTGACCGGCTCGACCGAGGAAGAACAGTTCCACTAAGACCCGAGGGTCTCTGATTCATATCCCCGCGTGAGCCTCTCACGCGGGGATTTTTTTCGCCCGCGCTTCCCGGTGGGCTCAGTCGGCCACGCGCAGGTCGCGCACGCCCCGGCCCAGGCGCTGGCGCAGCAGCGCGCGCAGCGTGACGCCTTCGGCATAGCCCACCAGCGTCGCGATCTGCTCCAGGCTCCTGTCGCTGGTCTTCAGCAGATGCACCGCGCGCTCGACCCGCAGGTCCTGGAAATACGACAGGGGCGTCTTGCCGAGCACCTGTTGCAGCCGGCGCGCCAGCGTGCGCTTGCTGGTGCCGGCGGCGAGCGCCGCCTCGTCGAGCGAGAAGCCCTCGGCCAGCCGGCCGCGCGCCCAGCGTTCAAAGCGTTCGACGGTCGGGTCCGAATGGCTCAGATGGTCGGTGATCACGTAGGCGGACTGCGAGGGGCGCGAATCGACGATCAGGTACTTCGCCACCAGCGAAGCCAGTTCGGGGCTGGCCTGGCGCACCAGCAGCAGCGCCATGTCGACATGGCTCAGCGCCGCGCCCGCGGTGAGGAAGGCGCCCGAACTCACCAGCATGCGGGACTCCTCGAGCCGGACCGCGGGGTAGCGCTGTCGGAACAGGGTCGACAGCCACCAGGTGGTGGTGGCGCTCTGGCCGTCGAGCAGCCCCGATTCGGCCAGCACGAAGGTGCCGATGCAGGCCGCGGCGATCCGGACGCCGCGCGCCGACTCGTCGCGCAGCGACGCCGTGGCGTCCGCGATGTCGCGGCGCTGCAGCGCGAGCTGGAGCCCCTCGGGCATCTTCTCGCCGATCGCGGGGATCACGGTCCAGTCCGGCGTGCGCATCCGGCCGGCGGGTTGCACCGGAACGCCGAGTCCCTGCGAGGTCCGCACCTTTCTTCGCATCCCGACCAGCGCGACGTCGAAGGGCGGCTGCGCGAAGCCGAGCATGCCGGCGAGTTCGTTGGCGGTGCCGAAGACGTCCTGCACCGTCGCCAGGCCGGTATCGAACACGCCATCGAGTGCGAGGATGTTGACTCTCATGGCAATAACGATAGCAAAGATGTCAAAAATGCCAATAGAGCAAATCCGCGGCCCGGCCTAGAGTGACCCACGGTCGTCGCAATCTCGCGCCACCGCATTCACCGGAGATCCATATGATCAAGTACGCACTGTTCGCCCGCCTCGAGGCCAAGCCGGGCAAGGAAGCCGAGGTCCAGCAGTTCCTCGAAGCCGGTCTGGCGATGGCGCGCGAAGAGAAGACCACGCCGATCTGGTTCGCACTGCGCCTGACGCCGAGCACCTTCGGTGTCTTCGATGCCTTCGAGGACGAAGCCGGCCGCCAGGCCCACCTGTCCGGGCCGATCGCCCAGGCCTTGATGGCGAAGGCGCCGGAGCTGTTCGCCAAGCCACCGTCGATCGAGCCGATCGAGGTGCTGGGCCTGAAGAACGCCGCCGCGGCGAGCTGACGCCGCAGCGGATAGAATCGCCGGCTCAGACTCAGTACCAACAAGAGCGAGAAAGGCACCCTGGTTATGACACCGCGAACTACACCGCATGCAACGAGCGGTCTTTTCCCTGAAGGAAAAGGCCGGTAGGCCGCGCATGCTGGACATCTTCCAGCGCATCACCAAGCCAAGCGCGGTCCCCTGACCGCGCTTTTTTGTTTCTCGCCGAGGTTTCTTCCATGATCCAGATCACGCTTCCCGACAACTCGCAGCGCGAGTTTCCCGGCCCGGTTTCCGTGGCCGAGGTGGCCCGCTCCATCGGCCCCGGCCTGGCCAAGATGACGGTTGCCGGCAAGGTCGACGGCCGGCTGGTCGATGCCAGCGACGTCATCGACCATTCCGCCAAGCTGCAGATCATCACGCCCAAGGACGACGAGGGCCTGGAGATCATTCGTCACTCGACGGCCCACTTGGTCGGCCACGCGGTGAAGCAGCTCTACCCGACGGCCAAGATGGTGATCGGCCCGGTGATCGACGAAGGTTTCTACTACGACATCTCCTACGAGCGCCCGTTCACGCCCGAGGACATGGCCGCGATCGAAGCCCGCATGCGCGAGCTGATCGCGCAGGACTACGACGTGGTCAAGAAGATGACGCCGCGCGACGAGGTCATCGACGTCTTCAAGTCACGCGGCGAGGACTACAAGCTGCGCCTGGTCGAGGACATGCCCGACGAGAAGGCGATGGGCCTGTACTACCACCAGGAGTACGTCGACATGTGCCGCGGCCCGCACGTGCCGAACACGCGCTTCCTGAAGGTCTTCAAGCTCACGAAGCTGGCCGGCGCCTACTGGCGCGGCGACGCCAAGAACGAGCAGCTGCAGCGCATCTACGGCACGGCCTGGGCCGACAAGAAGCAGCTCGAGGACTACGTCCGCCGCATCGAGGAGGCCGAGAAGCGCGACCACCGCCGGCTCGGCAAGGAACTCGACCTGTTCCACATGGATGAGGCCGCGCCGGGCCTGGTGTTCTGGCACCCGAAGGGCTGGTCGATCTGGCAGCAGGTCGAGCAGTACATGCGGCGCATCTACCGCGACACGGGCTACCAGGAGGTCAAGGGTCCGCAGATCCTCGACAAGAGCCTGTGGGAGAAGACGGGCCACTGGCAGAACTACCGCGAGAACATGTTCACGACGGAGTCGGAGAAGCGCGAGTACGCGCTCAAGCCGATGAACTGCCCGGGCCACGTGCTGATCTTCAAGTCCGACCTGCGCAGCTACCGCGACCTGCCGTTGCGCTATGGCGAATTCGGCCAGTGCCACCGCAACGAGCCGAGCGGTGCGCTGCACGGCATCATGCGCGTGCGCGGCTTCACGCAGGACGACGGCCATGTGTTCTGCACTGAAGACCAGATCCTCGACGAGTGCGTGGCCTACACGGCACAGCTGCAGAAGGTCTACGCCGACTTCGGCTTCACGGACATCCTCTACAAGGTGGCAACGCGGCCGGACAACCGGGTCGGCTCCGACGAGCTGTGGGACAAGGCCGAGCACGCGGTCATGGAGGCGCTGCGCCGTTCGGGCGTGGACTTCATCATCACGCCGGGCGAGGGTGCCTTCTACGGCCCGAAGATCGAGTACACGCTGCGCGACGCGATCGGCCGCCAGTGGCAGTGCGGCACGATCCAGGTCGACTTCAACACCGCCGAGCGGCTGGGCGGCGAATACGTGACGGAAACGAGCGGCCGCGCCTACCCGGTGATGCTGCATCGCGCGATCGTCGGCAGCCTCGAGCGCTTCATCGGGATGCTGATCGAACACCATGCCGGCGCGCTGCCTGCTTGGCTCGCTCCGGTGCAGGTGGTGGTGCTCAATATCAGCGAAAATCAGGCCGATTACGCCGCGGAAGTTGCCAAAACGCTGCAGGATCAAGGGCTTAGAGTTTCGCTCGACCTGCACAACGAGAAGATTACGTATAAAATACGGAAGCATTCGTTGCAGAAGCTTCCTTTCATCCTCGTCGTAGGCGACAAGGAAAAGGAAGCAGGTGCCGTCGCAGTGCGCGCCCGGGGCAATGTTGACCTCGGTGCCATGTCGGTGGAGGCGTTCTCCCAAAAGATCGCTCACGACATCCAACACAAGCTTTGAATTTGAATGGATTCAAAGGCCGATTCAGTCGATCGGGCTGCTTGTGGGCGTGGAC
Source organism: Variovorax sp. P2_H12 (assembly GCF_056403395.1). Taxonomy (NCBI): domain Bacteria; kingdom Pseudomonadati; phylum Pseudomonadota; class Betaproteobacteria; order Burkholderiales; family Comamonadaceae; genus Variovorax; species Variovorax sp. P2_H12. Next base: position 235,655 of record NZ_JBFUFO010000025.1, read on the forward strand.
TCCCCGGCGTTCGCTACAGATTTTGTAGCAAGTTGTTTGAAGGATTCTGACCATCGCTACTGCATTTCGCGACCGCCGCCACCGCGAGGAACGCCAACACCGCCTGAACCGGGAAATCATGGCCCCGGAAGTCCGCCTGATCGGGCCCGAGAACGAGCCATTGGGTGTTGTGAGTCTTGCCGAGGCCTTGCGCCTGGCCGGTGAACAAGACGTCGACCTGGTCGAAGTTGTCGCGGCGGCCAATCCGCCCGTCTGCCGGCTGATCGAGTACGGCAAGTTCAAGTACCACGAGCAGAAGAAGGCGGCCGAGGCGAAGTCGAAGCAGAAGGTCATCGAGGTCAAGGAAATCAAGTTCCGCCCCGGTACTGATGATGGTGACTACAACATCAAGATGCGCAACATCCGGCGCTTCCTGGAAGAAGGTGACAAGTGCAAGATCACGCTGCGGTTCCGCGGTCGTGAAATCACCCACCAGGAACTCGGTCTGGCGCTGTTGCAGCGGATTCGCGACGAACTCGGCGACCTGATCCTCGTGGAGCAGTTCCCGAAGCTCGAAGGCCGGCAGATGATCATGATGATCGCACCGGGCCGCAAGAAGCCAGGCGGAGCGGCCAAGCCGGCTGCCGACGCAGCAGCGGCGACGCCGGCTGCGGCGCCCGCAACGGCTTGAGTCGACGCGAGTCGAAAATTTTTGCAGGGATTTCGCCCCTGAGCGCTCTCGAAAGGGGCGGGCAGGGGCGGGATAAAGAAGTGTCTCGGGGCCAACAAGCCCGTGGAATTTCCGCGGCGCCTCACGAGCACAAACTAAAGGAGCATTCACATGCCCAAAATGAAGACCAAGAGCAGCGCGAAAAAACGTTTCCGCGTTCGTCCCGGTGGCACCGTCAAGCGCGGTCAAGCCTTCAAGCGTCACATCCTGACCAAGAAGACCACCAAGAACAAGCGCCACCTGCGCGGTGCCACGGCAGTTCACGAAACCAACATGGTTTCGATGGCCGCCATGTTGCCCGGCAGCGGCATTTAACCCAGACGAACAAGGAGTACACACATGCCTCGCGTCAAACGTGGTGTAACGGCTCGCGCCCGCCACAAGAAGGTTCTCGCACTCGCCAAGGGTTTCCGCGGTCGCCGCGGCAATGTCTTCCGCATCGCCAAGCAGGCGGTGATGAAGGCAGGCCAATACGCCTACCGTGACCGCCGCACCAAGAAGCGCGTGTTCCGTCAACTGTGGATCGCGCGTATCAACGCCGCCTCGCGTGAACTGGGCCTGACCTACAGCCAGTTCGCCAACGGCATCCGCAAGGCCGGAATCGAGATCGACCGCAAGATGCTTGCCGATATCGCCGTGCACGACAAGGCCGCTTTTGCCGGCATCGTGGAGCAGGTCAAGGCCAAGCTGGCTGCTTGATCCTGCACAGCAGGCGGCCCGTCTCCGGACGGCGGCCTGCGCCCACGTCAAGGGCTGGCGCTTGAAAGGGCTCCAGCCCTTTTTTCATCGTGGCTCCAGCCCCGTTTCCTTTTTCATCTCGAAGATTTTCTCCATGAACGAGTTGGACTCCCTGGTCGACACCGCACGCGCCGCCTTCGCCACAGCGAAAGCCCCGGCCGAACTCGAGAACGCGAAGGCGCTGTTTCTCGGCAAGTCGGGCCGCATCACCGAGCTGATGAAGGGCATGGCGGCGCTCAGCGTCGACGAGAAGAAGTCGCGCGGCGCCCAGATCAATGTCGCCAAACAGGCCATCGAGGCTGCGCTCACCGAGCGCCGCCAGCAACTCGCCGACGAGGAACTGGCCGTGCAGCTGCGGGCCGAGGCACTCGACGTCACGCTGCCGGGCCGCCGCCGAGTGGCCGGCGGACTGCATCCGGTGAGCCGCACGCTGGAGCGCATCGAGGCGATCTTCTCGAGCATGGGCTTCGACGTCGCCGACGGCCCCGAGATCGAGAGCGACTGGCACAGCTTCACCTCGCTCAACAACCCGCCGAACCATCCGGCGCGTTCGATGCAGGACACCTTCTACGTCGACATCGACGGCGAGGACGGCGTGCCCTACAACCTGCGCCCGCACACCAGCCCGATGCAGGTCCGCTACGCGAACCAGCACGTGAAGAAGTACGCCGCGCAATTCGAGGCCGCGGCAGCCGACACCACCGGGACGGTCAAGGCGCCCGAGATCCGCGTGATTGCGCCGGGCCGGACCTACCGCGTCGACAGCGACGCCACGCACTCGCCGATGTTTCACCAGTGCGAAGGCCTGTGGCTGGGCGAGAACGTGAGCTTCAAGGACTTGAAGGTCGTCTTCACCGACTTCTGCCGCACCTTCTTCGAAAGCGACGACCTGGTGCTGCGCTTCAGGCCGAGCTTCTTCCCGTTCACCGAGCCGAGCGCCGAGATCGACATCCAGTTCCAGAGCGGACCGCTGGCCGGCCGCTGGCTCGAGGTCGCGGGCTCGGGGCAGGTGCATCCCAATGTGGTGCGCAACATGGGGCTGGACCCCGAGCGCTACATCGGCTTCGCCTTCGGCATGGGCCCGGATCGGCTCACGATGCTGCGCTACGGCGTCAACGACCTGCGCCTGTTCTTCGACGGCGACCTGCGCTTCCTCAGCCAGTTTCAATAAACGACAACGACGAGATCGACGAGATGCAATTCCCCGAGTCCTGGTTGCGCGAATTCTGCGACCCGCAGCTCAGCAGCGAAGCCCTGGCCGAGACGCTCACGATGGGCGGCTTCGAGGTCGAGGAGCGCCGGCCGGTGGCGCCGCCGTTCAGCAAGGTCGTGGTCGGCGAGATCAAGGAAGCCGCCCAGCACCCGAATGCCGATCGCCTGCGCGTGTGCCAGGTCGATGCCGGGCAGGGTGCCTTGCTCAACATCGTGTGCGGTGCGCCGAACGCGCGCGTCGGCATCAAGGTGCCGCTGGCGCTGGTCGGTGCCGAGCTGCCGCCCGGCGAAGACGGCAAGCCCTTCTTGATCAAGCTGGGCCAGCTGCGCGGCGTCGAAAGCCAGGGCATGCTGTGCTCGGCGCGCGAGCTCAAGCTCAGCGAAGACCACGGCGGCCTGCTCGAGCTCGCCGCCGATGCACCCGTGGGTGCCGACGTCCGCGAGGTGCTGAAGCTCGACGACTCGCTGCTGACCCTCAAGCTGACGCCGAACCTGGCGCATGGCCTGAGCGTCTACGGCATCGCGCGCGAACTCTCGGCACTCACCGGTGCGCCGCTCAAGAAGCCGGAGATCGCGCCGGTCAAGCCCGCGTTCGACGACAAGCTGCCCGTGAAGGTCGAGGCGCCCGAGCTGTGCGGCCGCTTTTCGGGCCGCATCGTGCGCGGCGTCGACACGAAGGCCGCGACGCCGGCCTGGATGGTCGATCGGCTGGCCCGCTGCGGCCAGCGCAGCGTCACGCCGCTGGTCGACATCTCGAACTACGTGATGTTCGAGTATGGCCAGCCGACCCACATCTTTGATCTCGACAAGATCCATGGCGGCCTCACGGTGCGCTGGGGCCGGCCGGGCGAGCAGCTGAAGCTGCTCAACGGCAACACGGTCACGGTCGATGGGAAGGTCGGCGTGATCGCCGACGACCGCGAGATCGAGTCGCTGGCCGGCATCATGGGCGGCGACGCCACGGCGGTGTCCGACGACACGCGCAACATCTACATCGAGGCCGCGTTCTGGTGGGCCGAGAGCATCCAGGGCCGTTCGCGCCGCTTCAATTTTTCGACCGATGCCGGGCATCGTTTCGAGCGGGGCGTGGACCCGAGCCGCACCGTCGAGATCATCGAACGCATCACGCAGCTGGTGATCGAGATCTGCGGCGGCCGGGCTGGCGCGATGGATGACCAGCGCTTGCGCTTGCCCGAGCGCAAGCCCGTGACCTTGCGCGTGGCCCGTGCGGCGCGCGTGATCGGCATGCCGCTCACGCAGGCCGACTGCGCCGCTGCACTGCGCCGCCTGTCGCTGCCGGTGGAGGAGGGCGACGGTACGCTGATCGTCACGCCGCCGCCGTACCGCTTCGACCTGCTGATCGAGGAAGACCTGATCGAGGAGGTGGCACGCCTTGTCGGCTACCAGAACCTGCCGACCACGCCGCCGATGGCGCCGATCACCGCGCGCCTGCGGCCCGAGGCCGAGCGCAGCCGCTTCGCGGTGCGCCAGCGGCTGGCCGCGCTGGGTTACCAGGAGACCATCAACTTCAGCTTCGTCGAGGCCCACTGGGAGCAGGAACTCGCCGGCAACGCCGATCCGATCAAGTTGCTGAACCCGATCGCGAGCCAGATGAGCGTGATGCGCTCCTCGCTCGTCGGCTCGCTGCTGCAGGTGCTCAAGTTCAACCTCGACCGCAAGGCGACCCAGGTGCGCGTGTTCGAGCTCGGCCGCGTGTTCCTGCGCGACGCCGCGGTCACGACCACCGACAGCACGGTCAAGGGCATCCACCAGCCGATGCGGGTGGCCGGACTGGCCTGGGGCGATGCCGAAGACGGGCGCTGGGAAGGCAAGGCCGAACGCGTCGACTTCTTCGACATCAAGGGCGATGTCGAGGCCCTGCTTGCACCGCGCGTGCCGACCTTCGAAACCGTCGAACATCCGGCGTTGCACCCGGGGCGCGCGGCGCGCGTGCTGCTCGACGGCCGTGCGATCGGCGTGGTCGGGGAACTGCATCCGCGCTGGCGCCAGAAATGGGACTTCGCGCAGGCCCCGCTGCTGTTCGAACTGGAGCTCGACGCGGTCATCGCCCGCCCGCTGCCGGTGGCGCAGCCGGTGCCCAAGCACCAGCCGGTCGAGCGCGACATTGCGGTGGTGGTGGCCGAGTCGGTCACGCACGATGCGCTGATGGGTGCCATCCGCGCTGCTTCCGACGCCAGCCTGCTGCGCGAACTCGCGCTGTTCGACATCTATCGTCCGGCAGTCGCCCGCGACGGCACGGTGGCCGCCGGCGGCCTCGCGGCCGGCGAGAAGAGCATGGCGGTGCGGCTCAGCTTCAACAGCGACAGCGCGCTGACCGACGAACTGGTCGAAGCGGCGGTGCGCAAGATCATCGATCAACTCGGCGCCGGTCTCGGCGCCCGTCTGCGGGTATGAACGCCATGGACTTCACGCTCGAGGCCCTCGAAACGCCGGCGCTCACCAAGGCGCACCTGGCCGACCTGCTGTTCGAGCAGATCGGCCTGAACAAGCGCGAGTCCAAGGACATGGTCGAGGCTTTTTTCGACCTGATCGTCAACAGCCTGATCGAAGGCACGGACGTCAAGATCTCGGGCTTCGGCAACTTCCAGATCCGCGTCAAGGCGCCGCGACCGGGCCGCAATCCGCGCACCGGCGAGGCGATTCCGATCGGCGAGCGGCGCGTCGCGACCTTTCACGCGAGCGCCAAGCTGAAAGAACAGATCCACGGAAGCATCGACGATACGGCCCCGCGAGAGGTCGAATGGAGCCTGGGCTCCGAATAACATTGGTACTCGGAGCGCCGGTGGAGTAACCTATGAGGTTTCGCTCGCACTGTCTTGATTTCAATGGAGAAAACCCTCCCGCCGATTCCCGTCAAACGCTACTTCACAATTGGTGAGGTGGGGGAGTTGTGCGGCGTCAAGCCGCACGTGCTGCGCTACTGGGAGCAGGAGTTCACGCAACTGCGCCCGATGAAGCGGCGCGGCAACCGACGTTACTACCAGCACCACGAGGTGCTCATGATTCGCCGCATCCGCGACCTGCTCTACGACCAGGGCTTCACGATCAGCGGCGCGCGCAACAAGCTGCAGGAGCTCGTCCAGTCCGAGCGCGAACGCCGCAAGTCCGGCGAGGTCCCGCTCGAGGGCATGGAGGCGATCGAGATCGACCAGGAGGAGTTCGACGCCGCGGTGCAGGACGACCTGGAGACGCACGAACCGGTCCGCCGTACGGTCGATCTGTCGCAACTGCTCCACCTGCGGCGCGAACTCACCGAAATTCGCGAGCTGCTCGGCTCGAATCACTGATTTCGAGCGGCTATAATCGAGAGCTTCGGTGTGTGGCGCAGCCTGGTAGCGCACTTGCATGGGGTGCAAGGGGTCGAAGGTTCGAATCCTTTCACACCGACCATAAGTAAAGACAAAGGCCGCTAGCTGCATACAGCTAGCGGCCTTTTTCATTGGAGAATCGGCCGCTTACAGGGCAATGGCGTACAACGACCGACATTGACTGCCAGTGAATTCCGGGGGTACAAACGGCGTTGCAGGCAGCGGTTTAGCGAGGAATTTGGGGTTTTGTACCCCCTTGCCCGAGTGATGCGGCCCACTTGCACCCCCTGTTCCCTGGAGTTGTACCCCATGCATCACCGATGCTCAGTGCCGCAACGCTATCTGCCCTCCTGAGCGCAAGCAGGCCCGGTTCAGTGATGCGGGCGGCCTTTACCTTCAAGTAAGTCCTGCTGGCTCGCGTCGCTGGTTTTGGAAGTATCGGATCGTTGGGGCTGAAAAGCAGCTCGCCCTAGGAAGCTACCCCGACGTGTCGTTGACGACTGCCCGTAAGGCGCGGGACGCTCGTCGCCAGCAGTTCACGGTGGCACAGTGCTCCTGGTCAGCTCGATACGGGTCCGCCGCACCTGAACTGGGTCTCGGCGCTGGCGTAGCTGGCCACGCCGCTGTTCTGCGATGAGGAGCTGACGGGAAGCACGCCCTTGCTCTTTCTTCGAGCAGAAAGCGGCCTCCGGTAAAGCTCAGCCTTCACTTCGCCGCCGTTGTACGTCAGCATGCCGCCAGGACGATGGCACTTGGAGTCCGTCACTGATTGGGACCATGCCGGTGGCCGTGGCGCACGCGGCCAGAACGGCGCTGGCCAGGACGCGAGCCTTCCGCCCCTCATGTCGCCGTCGCTACCTAAGGAGTCGCATGACGCATTCACTCAGGACCTGCGTCCGCGGCCTGACTCAAGGACCGTTGATTCACCGCGCCGGCCGACTACTAGGTGCACGTGAGCCACCTTCGCCGCATCATCATCTTCGCCGGCAAGCCCGATCTGATGTCGGTGATGCCGGTAATCGCTGCCGTAGCCCTGGACGAGGTGGACGACACATTGGAGATCTCCGAGCAAACAGAGATTTGAAGCGGGCGGCAATCAATGGGGCGTGCCGTCGATCGCAGAACTCGGCGAAGCGATCGGTCGATATGCCCGCCTTCCTAGGGGCTGCCATGTGGCCTAGCCGAACGGCAGCTTCCTGGAACTACCTCGGAATGGCGGTGCCGGCCATGACCTGACATCCAGATTCGCGGCCGAAGGTCAGGAACAGACTGATTGCAGCCGTTCGCTTGCGAACCGTGGATGTCTCTGATGGGCCCAAGAGCGACATTCGGCAGGTCAAAGTCGGCGCCGCATAGCGGACGTGCGCGGCGGACAGGGTCGATAGACGCCGGCGACCCAGCTCGCCGGGCAACGCGAACGCTCAGGCCAGCAGGCCAGCGACGAAATCGCCAAAGGCACGCACGCACCCTTCGGCTGCACCTGCCGCCGGCCAATGGCGACCAGCAAGATCGGCGGCGGTCCGTCCGCGACGAAGTCCGTCAGAACGCATCGCAGCCGGCCGCCCGCGAGCAAGACGCGCGCCGCCGATTCGTCGCCTGGACGATGCCCACGCCAGCGGCAGCGGGGTGCCCTGCAACGCATCCAGCGAGTCCATGGCCACGTTGCCGGCACGTGTTCGCCGACCGGCATGAAGTCGAGCGATAAACCTAGTCAGCCGGCACACTCTGGTGACGCCAATGAGACGCATCGTCTGTTCGCCACGGCATGGAGGCTGAGGGGCAGGCCGCCTCAAGAACTCGCCGCACTCAACCCACGCGCACTACCGCCCCGTCCGGCAACGCCCCCCATTGGATCCATTCGCCGATTGCGATGCGGTGCGTCGCCTCGCCCGATCCCACATCGCCCCACCGCAGCACGAACCCGCGTCCCGCCAACCTCAGCGTCATCTCGAAACCCGGCCAACCCACCGGCACCCTGGGCGTGAGCGAAAGCCGGTCCTCGTGCACCGTCAACCCCAGCAGGATCTCGACCGCAGCCCGATGCATCCATGCCGCGGACCCGGTGTACCAGCTCCACCCGCCACGGCCCGCATATGGGGCCTCGCCATGCACGTCGCCTGCCATCACATAGGGCTCCAGTTCATACACCGGTCCTTGTTCCGGATGCCGGGCGCGATGCGCGGGGCTCAGTCCCTCGAAAGTCTGCCAAGCGCCTTCGACATCGCCAGTCAGCGCCTGCGCGATGAGCGCCCACACGGCCCCGTGCGAGTACTGTCCGCCGTTCTCGCGTACGCCGGGGGGATAGGCCTGGATGTAACCGGGATTGTTCGTCGAATGCGCCAGGGGCGGATGCAGCCGCCGCGTCAAGCCTTGAGGTGCGTCGTACAGGAGCTCCTTCATCGAGGAGAGCGCCCGTGACGTGTGTTCTTTGTCCGAGGCCCCTGAGATCACAGCCCAAGCCTGCGCGATCAGATCAATGCGGCACTCCTCGCTGAGCGTTGAACCCAAGGGCGCGCCGTTGTCGAAGAAGGCCCGCCGGAACCAGGCGCCGTCCCACCCTGACGCGTGCAAGGCGGCGATCCAGCCCTGCCGGGCCGCTTGCCAGCGCTGTGCGCGATCGCCTTCGCCGCGTGCCTCGGCAAAGGGCGCGAAGCGCTCGACCACACTGCAGAGGAACCAGGCCAGCCATACCGACTCGCCGCGGCCTTCGTGACCTACGCGGTTCATGCCGTCGTTCCAGTCCCCCGTTCCCATCAGCGGCAGGCCGTGCACGCCGATCACGAGACTGCGATCGATCGCGCGCGCGCCATGCTCGTAGACGGTCGCGAGGCGGGTGCCGACCTGCGGGGCGTAGTAGGCGTCCTCGGCACCGAGTGGGATTTCTGGGCCTTCGATGAAGGGCACAGCCTCTTCGAGCACCGAGCGGTCCGCCGTGACATCGATGTAGTGCGCAGCAGCATAGGGCAGCCACAACTCTCGCCGGCAATCGCGGCGCAGGCGTCGAGGCCGCTGCCGCCGCGCGCGCCCAGGGTCTCGGGCAGTTCGACCGTGCCTCGCCCGGCGAAGAATTCGCTGCGGTCGCAGGTCCATTGCGCCGCGCCGCTCAGTCCTGCAAGCTGCACGAACCCGGTACTGCCGCCGAAGCCGGCGCTCGATTCGAGTTGCTCGGCGAACACCGCCGGCAGTTCCTCGGCCTTCCATGTGTGCACGGTTCGACGTTCCCCGCGAGCCGCTCCAAGCTGCCATTCGACCATCGCGAGGGCGCCCATCCGGCGTGGGGCGAACCCTTCGTTACGAACATTGACGTGCACCAGCTTCATTCGCTCATCGCGGTCGGCGAAGAAAGTGGTCTCCAGGCGCACATCGCGATGCAGGCATTCGAAGACCGTGTAGCCCTGGCCGTGGCGTACGCGGTGCGTGGCCGCGGAGGTACCTCGGCCGGTGGGCGTCAGCGGCAGCAGCTCGCGCGAGTCGAGATCCTGCAGCAGGTAGTGTTCGAAGGCCGGGTCGCAGACCGGATCGTTGGACCATGGCGTGATCTGGTGGAGTCGGCTGTTGACCGCCCAGGTGTAGCCGGCCCCCGATTCGGAAATCTGGAAGCCGAACGACGCATTGGCGATCACGTTGATCCATGGCCTCGCCGTGCGGCGGCTCAAATCGACCTAGAACCGGAACTCGCCGCATTCGGCATCGAAGTCGCCTTTCGGAGCGAGCGACGCATTCTCGACGTGGGTTGCGTGCGGGGGCGCCGAGAGCGTCGAGACTGCAACGCGCGACCCCACGCCCCCCTCGCTCGGTCTCACGGCTGCTTCGCGTAGCGCCGTCACCTGCGATTCGAGCGATCGTCCGTCGGCGGTGAAGACAACGCGCGCCAGGCTCGACAGCGCCGCCTTCTCCGAAGGCGCCACTTCGACATCACGCAGCAGGTAGAAGCCCGCCGTATCGTTTCGCGGAAAGCTGTTCTGCGTCTGCTGGGCGACGCGATTGCGCAGCGCTTCGATCTCCCTTTGCAGTGGCATCAGGTAGGAATGCGGCTCGCCGTTGAGCACCACCAGGTCGCACGCCACGCCGCCGAAGCCCCACCAGGGTTGGGCGCGAAGCAGCATGTCGACCAGGCCTTTTCCAGCAATGGAATGGATGGTGACCAGCACAATCGGCTTGTCTCCCGAGATCCCGAAACGCCAGATCTGCCGCAGGTCGATCAGGCTCCGATCGCGCATGACGCGAGGCGTGGTGTAAGTCAGGATGGTCGTAAGGTCCTGCAGCGCAATGTTCTTGGCGGGGTCGATGCTGAGATCGCGCAAGCGCACCTGCGCCAGCGTGGCGGCCATGCGTGTAGCGCGTTCCACGTGCATCGGCTGCAGGTAGCGGTCGATGCCGGGCATCAATGCTTCCACGTTGTCGTCGGCGGCGGTCGCGAAGGTCACGCGCGCGGTGGCGCCCGGTGCGATGGAAAGACGCACGCGCAGGCACGCGATCGGATCGAGGCCATTGATCGGCCTGCCGTCAGACGCCAGCGGCTGCAGATCGATCGCCGGCGCCGCGAGTGTGCGATTGCGCCCGACGAAAGCGCGTCGGTCGGTCATGCAGTCGACAGACAGCACCTGCGCATCGACCGATGCGACGAAGTGCGCGGAAGCAACCACCGGGTCGCCGTGCAGCCTGGGCCTGCGCGACATCAGCAGCGCACGCCAGCCCGGCTCCCAGCGGCTTTCTACGCACAGGTTGGCGAAGGCCGGATGCGCCTCATCGGCCTTGGGGTTGGACAGCACCGGTTCGAAGTAGGAAATGAGATCCAGCGTGCGCGTCTCGCTGCCCGTGTTGTGCAGCGAGACTGTACGCAGCTCGGTGTCGTCCTCCGGGCTGATGAGCACCGTGATGCGCGCCTGAAGACCGGGTCCGTTCGCGTCGAACTGAACCTGATCGGCCAGGAAGCGCGCGCGGTAGCGCCAGTGTTCGCCGGGCGCAGGAAGGGCGGTCAGCGAGGTGAGCGCGGGGCTGTGCGCGTCGCGCACGTAGAAGAAGGTGCCGTAGCCGTCGCGCAGCGGATCGTCCCGCCAGCGGCTCACGTTGAACGAGCGCCAGCGGCTCACGCCGGCGCCATTGGCGCGCAGCGCCACCGTGTACTGCCCGTTCGACAGCAAGTGCGTGGGCTGAAAGCCGGGTGCCATCGGATCGACCACGCGCGGCTGGAAAATCGGCGGCGCTTCGCCGGTCGCGGGCTCGGGCGGCGGGCGCGGATCGGCGCTGCCGATGATCTGCCGCGGCGTGCGCTCATGCATCAGCGATTCGTGCGCCTGCACCAGCGGCGCGCTGCCGAACCAGCGGCGCGGCGCATTGTCACGCACGGCGTTGCACAAAGCCACGAGTGACATGCCGTGGTGGTGCGCCATGACATTGCGCACGACGGTGAAGGGCTGCTCGGCGGGCTGGCGCGAGACGGTGAAATCGATCGCGTCGAAGAAGCCGAACTCGCCGCGTGCACCGAGCGACTCGAGCAAGCGCAGGTTCGACACCGCATCGGCTGGCCGAAGCAGTGCGGCCATCGCTGTGGCATAAGGCGCGACCACGCGGTCGGTCGGCGGCGTGCGACGCAGCGCAAGACGCGGCACCCCGAAGGGCGAGTATTGGTAGGCAAGGGAATGGTCCTGCGCGAAATACGCCGATTCGGAGACGCCCCATGGCAGGTTCTGCACCGAGCCGAAGGCCTGCTGCTCGCCGATCGCGGCGAGGTTCGCGACCTGCAGCAAGCCGCCGACCGGCTCCGCCATCACGAGCGCCGGCATCAGGTATTCGAACATTGAGCCCGACCACGACTTGAGGCCCGGCTTCACACCCACCGAAAAGAAGGGCCGGCCGAGCGCCATCCAGTGGCGCCGCGGCACGTCGCCCTTGGCGATGGCAAGGAAGCTCAAAAGGCGCGATTCGGAGGCGAGCAGGTCGTAGTAGCTCGAATCGAGCGCGTTCTCTTCCACCCGCAGACCGATGTGAAAGAGATGACGCTTGGTGTCGTAGAGCCCCCGGAAATCCATGCCGGCACACAGGGTCTCGCAGCGCTGCGCGAGCGCCTCCAGTCCGGCGCCATCGGCGTTGTCGCTGGCAAAGCTGCGGCAGGCCTGCGCGACGGCAATCAGGTGGCCCGCGAGATTGCCGCTGTCCACGCTGGACACGTAGGCCGGCGGCAGCATCCGCAGCGTTTGCGTGTCGTACCAGTTGTAGAGATGGCCCTCGTGCTTGTCGAGGCGATCGATGGTGTCGAGCGTCGCTGCGAGCCGGGCGGCGAGCGCCTTCGTGTCGATCCACCCGAACTCGCGCGCGCAGCAGCTTGCCAGCAGGTACATGCCGATGTTGGTCGGCGAAGTGCGGTGCGCGATGGTGGGCTCGGGCTCGAGCTGCAGGTTGTCGGGTGGCAGATGGTTGTCCTCGGGCCCGACCACCTGCTCGAAGAAGCGCCACGTGTCGTGTGCCAACGCTTCGAGATAGTCGCGCTGCTCGGCGGTCAATTCGCCTTCGGTTTCCCCTGGCGTGCGGCTGCTCCACCATGCGGCGACAGGGGCGAGCGCCCACAGTACGAAGAGAACGGCGCCCAGCCGCGGATGCGGGCTCCACAACGACGCCACGGAGAATGTGATGCAGACGGCGCTCGTGAGTGCCGCGCCGCGCAGGAACGCAGGGAGGTCGTAGCGCGCCTGTGTCTGCGCCTGGGCCGCGGTCGTCCATTCGAGCAGATGCCGGCGGCTCACCGCGAGCCGCCATGCGGCGCGGGCGGACGCGTCGAGCAGCAGCCGAGTCTGCGCCGCCAGCTGCACGAATTGCCACGTGGCGCTGACCGTGGCGCGCATCAGCTCGGTGGCTCCGACGTCGAAGAAGTGGGGCAGTTCGATCGAGCGCCGCGTCGGCACCAGCCCCGCGAGTGCCCCCAGCAGCGGCCCGAGGACAAGCGCCGCGCCGACGGCTGCGAGTCCCCAGTTCAACGGGAACGAATCGGTGAAGGCGACCCACGCGAGAAGTGCGGTCGATGCCGGAACGACCATGGCCCGTCGCAGGTTGTCGCCCATCTTCCACAGCCCGAGCGCATCGATGCCGAAGTGTCGCGCGCGCAGCATCAGCGGGACCAGTTGCCAGTCACCGCGCGTCCAGCGGTGGACGCGCGAGGCGGCGACGCCGGGGTGGTGCGGGTGGTCTTCGATCAGGACCAGGTCGCTCACCACGGCGCAGCGGGCCACCGTGCCTTCGAACAGATCATGGCTCAGCACGGCGCCGTCAGGCACCCGCCGGTCCAGCGTGGCATGGACGGCCTGCACGTTGAGCAGGCCCTTGCCGGTGAAGGAGCCGATGCCGAAGACGTCCTGGTAGAGGTCGGAAGCGCTGTTGCTGTAGGGGTCGAGTCCGCATTGACCCGCGAACATCCAGTGAAACAGCGAGCGCTCCTGCCGCTGCGGAAAGGGTGTGACGATGCGTGGCTGGAAGATGCCGAAGCCGGCCACCACGCGATGACCGGCTTCGGAGATCTGCGGCGCATTCAGCGGATGGGCCGCCACTGCGACCAGTTCACGCAGGGTGCCTGGAGGCAGGCCGGTGTCGCTGTCGAGCGTCATCACGTACGGGATGCGCGCTGCAAGTTGCATTCCCCCGGCCATCGGCACGAAGCCGCTTGCATCGCCGACAGCCAGCAGGCGAAGCAGCATCTCGAGCTTGCCCCGCTTGCGCTCCCAGCCCATCCAGCGCTGCTCGGTATCGGACCAGGTCCGTGGACGATGCAGCAGCGCGAAGCGCGGGGGAGCATCCGCCGGTGGAGGGTACGTTTCGTTGAGCGCTGCGATGCGCCGCGTCGCGTCGTCCAGCAAAGCCGCATCGTGCGGCATCGAGGCCTGCGGCGCGTCAGCCCAGTCCGTTAACAGCGCGAACTGCGCGTGATCCTCGCGGTTCGCTAGCCAGTGCAGTTCGAGGCGATGGGCGAGCTGGGCATTCGCCTCCAGCGAACCCAGCATCGACGGAACGACCACCAGCACCCGATGCGCTTGCGGAACGCCGGCCGCGAAATCCAGTCGTGGCAGCGCGCGTACGCGAGTCGATTCGGCCACGATACGGTGCACCAGCGCAATCACGGCTTCGGAGAGCGGCCATGCGAGCAGCACCAGCGCAACGATCGAAGTCCATGCCGCGTCCGGCCAGCCGATGCGGTTCAACCCATGTACCGCCGTGGCCAGCAACAGCGCGGTGCCGGCGACGATCGTCAGCAGGTAGAGCGGGAGGCGCCAGCTGCGATGGGCGATCCGTCGCAGCGCAAAGGGAGCCTTGCCGTTGCCGCGCGCAGGCGCCAGGGCGGCGATCAACGCCGGGCGGCCTTCGCCAAAGAGATAGTAGCCTGCCGTTCGTTCTGCTAGCGACCAGCGATCCTCGTCGTCGTCCGGTTCGTCCGGCTCGTGCGGGTCGGCGGCGACGTCGAAGGCCAGCCGCACCACTACCTGAGCGACTTCGCGCTCGGACCGGCGGCTGGCACGTGCGACCTGCTCCATCGCGTGCGTGATCTGCTGGCGCGTGATTTCACTTTCGCGTCTGAAGCTCGGCAGCTCGCGCAGCACGCGCAGCGACCGGCTGACCGGCTCGATCAGGTCGGCCCACTCGACCTGACCAATCATGCGCAGCGTGGTGATGATGTCGCCGACGGTGAGATTGGCGGCGGCCTGCGCGCTCTGCGCGTTGGCGATCAGCGCGGGGCCGTTCGGGCAGTGCTGCTCGGTCCATTTCACGAGAGCGGGGGTGTCGTCGCCGTGCTCGAGCGGAAGGCGTTGCCACAGTTGGGTGAGGTAGCTTTCCTGCATGCCGCGGCTTTGGAGCGCACGGTAGAGCACGTCCAGTTCTTGCGCGGAAAGCGACTCGGCCGTATCCCACGCCGCGTGTGCGACTTCGCTCGCCACCCTGTTCTCGGCGATGCTTTCGGCGACGCGACGCAGGTTTTCCAGCAGCACCACGCGCAGCGTGGTCGGCAGTGCCCACAGTTCGCCCAGCGTGAGTTCGTCAATGTCCTGATAGGCGTTGAGAAAGGCGGTGAACAGTTCCTCGTTCAGCACGCTGTCGGTATGGGCCACGTAGGCCCATGCAATGCCGTAGACGCGCGGTAGGCCGGCCAACGGCGCCGCGGCGAGCTTGGGCAGGCGCGCGTAATAGCTGCGGGGCACGCCCTCGCGAATCTGTTGAAGCTGCGCTTCGACGAGGTGGAAGTTGTCGAGCAGCCATTCGGCCGCTGGTGTCACATAGCGCCCGCTCTGCGAAATCAGCGCGATGTAGTCGAAGGCGCGGCGCAGTGACTTGAGGTTCTTGTCGACCCGCGGAAAAAAAGGCGTGGTGTCGCCGCGGGCGCTCCCACGCTGCACCACCTGCGCGCGGGCCAGGCTGTGGCCGTGCTGCTCGAAGCGTTGTGTGCCGAAGAGCTCGGCGCGGATCGGTGGTTCGACCGGTTCGTGGGGACGGAGGAGGAGTTCGCGTGCGTATTGGCTGAGCGTGTCGAGTCGGTCGACGACCGCGACAGCGCTCAAACGATCGCGAACAGTCCGATGGCGAGCACCACGGCCACGCAGACCATCGTCACGATGCGGCCGGCGGCGACTGAACGCACCCGCTGCAGATGGCGCCCCATTGCAAACCATCGCCCTTGTGCGAGCGCGCAATGTCGCATGTGGGTTGCTAGCGCATCGAAGTCGCCGCCGATGAAGTCGATTTGGGAACGGGCAAGCAGTTGCGGGGGAGACATGGCAAAGATTCCTCTGAACGAACCTTAGGCCGCCGCGCGATTGCGAGCGAAAGCTGTGAACGTGGGGACAGGGTACTCTTCATTGCATACCCCTAATTTCTCCTCAGCCGGAAATAGGCGTACGAAAAGGCGCACTTCGCGAGAGCCAGAGTCGCGCTGCTGGTCTTTCGTGAGGCAACCGCTCGGCAGCAATGAGATTGGCGCATTCGCCGACGCTGATTCGAGTGCTTGCCCGGCTGGGAAACTACGCACTGGACCAGGTCAATCCGGACTGCGCACATGACCCTCAATTTCGTCACGCGCGTCCCCAAGCGTCTGGTACGCGCGAATCAGCGCTACTCGAAGGACGTCCTGGTGAGTTTGCGCATCAAAGCTCCGATCGCTGCTCAGCGAAGTGGCTGATACGGCTGCGACAACGAGTTGCACCGCTTGCGCAAAGCGTGCTTCGTCGATTGCGGATCTTTCGCTCATGGGCAGCCTCCGGGGAAGATGATTGGTGCATACCGCGATGGACGGGGTAACGCCGCCATCAGTAGCCGAGTGCGCACCGATTCGACATGCTGATGCGCGACTGTACGCCTGCGCAGCGCGTTTCCCGGCCATGACAACCGCGCCGCCAACCCTGGCATGGCCTTTCGATTGCCTTGGATGCAGACGACCACTTCAATCCGGCGCATTGCGGCGGGCTTCAAGTGCGTGACCTACATTTTCGACAAGTGCGCCTCGGCCTGAAACCCCAGCCCACACCGACGGTGAATTGGCCCGGAACTTCCTGTGCGGGGGACGATCATACGTTCGTGATGCAACGGTGGACTCAGTGGCTCATCCTGCCACGGGAGCTTTGCTCCAAGGGGTTCGCCCCTTCCTCCCGCATTGCCCTGAAACCCGCCTCGTAGCGGGTTTCTTCGCAAGTCACCATTCGATCGTCGTCGCTCTACGTGCGGCGATCGCAGGCCAATGCTTCGTCCAACCAGACGGGCCACCCGCCGGGCAGTGCTTGCCCCGCGACCTCCGCGCTCGTTG
This sequence comes from Variovorax sp. P2_H12, assembly GCF_056403395.1. Taxonomy (NCBI): domain Bacteria; kingdom Pseudomonadati; phylum Pseudomonadota; class Betaproteobacteria; order Burkholderiales; family Comamonadaceae; genus Variovorax; species Variovorax sp. P2_H12. Next base: position 252,420 of record NZ_JBFUFO010000025.1, read on the forward strand.
CGTCACCCGCGGTCTGCACGACGCTTCAACTCGTCTTCATCATGCACACCATAGGGCGCCAGCGTGGTAAGTCGGCTGTCCGCCACCGGGCCGCCGATCGTGAAGTGATAGAGCGACTGGAACTCCAGGTTGCTGAAACCGAACACCCGGTGCACCGGATCGTCGAAGAAACAGCCGATGCCCGTGGCGCCTATGCCCGCCGCTTCGGCCTCCAAATACAACACCTGCCCGATCACCCCGGCTTCCCAAAAGAGCTGGCGATAGAACCAGGGCCCGTGCGTGAACAAGGCGTCTCGATACTCGGCGATCATGCCGAGCGAAAAGACCCCATCGCCCGCGATTTCCTGAAAGCAGCTCACTTGCGTCGCAAGCTGCCTCGCATCGCCGCATTCCAGCCTGCGAAGGGGAAGGTCCGCCGGGCACCCGGGAGGCTCGGACCAGTCGAAGTGCTCATGCATGGCGCGCTTCAGCTTGTCCAGCTTGGCCGGGTCGCGGACAAGTACGTACAGCCCTGGCTCGAGTCCGTCCACCCGATGAACAAACAAGGCCAGGTGGATGCGCGGCTCCCAGGCAATGGCATCCCAGGGCATCGGCCGCCGGTTCACCTCCAGTTCCACGCGCGGCATGACGCGCGCGAGCATGTCGTGGAAGCGCTCGGCCGTGATCGAGGTCCGGCCATCGCAGGCCAGGAGGCTGCGCCGTTGGCGGATGATGCGGCCGGCCGGTGGCCCGTCTGGGAGTGCTGCGCTTCGATCCGCCGGGGCAGGCGTGTCGAACAGGTCCAAGCCGTACCGCTCGCCGATCTCTTGACGTGAGGCGAGCGCCACCTCGTCGATGACGGTCCAGGCGACGGGGTCGTCGCGGCTGAGCCGGTTCGCAGTTCCGCGCCAGACTTGCTTCGTGAGCTGGCCCACCACCAGCGGATCCAGGCCGAGCGGCACCGCGCGCTGCGCGCCTGCACACCACGGCCCTGCCGAGTCGTTCGGCCAGATGAGCATGACGAGTTCCGGTTGTTCGCGCTCGGCGCCTGCGAAGTCCTCGGCGCGGTTCAGCCCCAGCAAGGCTTCGATGGTTTCATCGGCTAGGCCGTGCAACACGACAGCGCTCCATCCCAAAGTCGCGGCGGCGATGCGAAGCGTGCCGATGGCATGGCCCGCGTCGTGCTGACAATAGCGGAACGCGCGTTCGCCGTACTTCCACGCTTCGCGCCAGTGGATGGACGAGAAACCGACCAGAAAGGCCTGTGGGGGAAACTCCCGCATCAACTGCGCGAACCATTCGGCGGAGCCATTCGCGCGCCGTTCAAGGCCGTGTTCTCTCGGCGCGTAGTGGTACAGGCCGGGCGTGAGCGCCAGCCCGGGAAACACGCCGATCAGCAGGTAGCCCTCGGTGGGATGCAGGTTGCCGCTCGAAGGGTTGCTGCGCAGTGCCCAGCGCGTGCCACCCGCCTGCTTCCAGGCCGACAGCGCCAGCGCGTACTCGAACAACCGCGACAGTGAGCGGACCGTGAGCGGCGCGCTCGGCACCGCGCCCCGCCGATACATAGCTTCGTAGCGAGGCGACAGCGGCTCTTCGTCCGCGCCAAGGATGGGCAACTGTGTGAGCGGCGCCCCCTCGTAACGGCGGAGCGGGTTGGGTTGGTTCACCCAATCCAGGGCGCCGGTGGAGCGCGCATAGCGGTGGAACTGGTGCTTGGTGCGTTCGTGATAGCGCAGGACCGCTTCGAGCTTGTCGGCAGCGTCCATCAGGGTCTCCGTTTGGTGTCACCCGAGCGGTTTGCTCAACTGCTGCGTGAACGAAGAGAACATCAGGTTGAAGCTGACGCTGATTCGTTCTTCCTCGCTCATGTTGGCATCGACCGAGTGCTTCAGCAAGTCTGGAAACATCAGAAACGCTCCGTTGCGCACTTTGACCACCACTTCGGTGCCAGCCCGGCCCCCGCTGGGAGACGTTCAACGCTTGGCAATCGGCCGACGGCGCCCTTGGGCCAACGGGTGCACGCCGCTTCGACCCGCCGATGCCATTCCGGAAAGCCGGAAAGCGGTCGCTGGCGACTGTCAGCTCATGGCCGATCTGAGTCGTTGGCCGTCGCCGTGCGAAGGGCAGCAACCGCTGCATTCCGGTCTACCGCGGATGATGACCGGCATCAGGCAGCCGGAACGCCCGGTGCCTTCCGGGGGGGCTGCGCCATTGGTGTCGTGAGCGCCATCCACCGGACGCCTCAGTCTTGGCGTCGGTTGGGCGGGAACGCGGATTTCGCGGCGGGCACTGCTGGACTCCAGAGATCACGCAGCCCGCAACGCCTTTCAACAGCAATGGCCGTCGCCGCGGCGCTTGCCTTCGTCGGTGTGTTCGTGCGCCGCGCCGGCAAGGCTTCAGTGCGCGCTGATTGGGACGCACAGAAGCTGGGCGACGCGGAGGCCCGTCGCCTGGCCAGCACCGCACGAGAACAGCGCTTCGACGCGCGCCAGAAACGAACCGACAAGGATGCCCACGATGGCCAAGCAAAACTGGGGCTATTCAGACGCCGGATCTTCGTAGCTCTTCGCAATCGGTTCATTCACCTCGCTGTCAATATAGCTGCACAGCGTCTCGTCAAGGATGGGCACCTGTCCATTGAGTAGCCGCGTTCGGGCCGCTTGCACTGCGGCTTTGTGAGCAGCCTCCGGCACGCTGCGTCCGTTTAGATAGTCGGCAACCAAGGCTTCGGCGGCTTCCAAGAAAAGAGACATGCGCATCTCCCCCGCCCGGGGGCATATGGACCTTTCGCGGCAAGACTGACAGCGACCAGTGTGCGCGCTCAGCGAGGTTCGTTGCTCGGCGCGCGATATGGCCCCATTTGTATATCCGCCTGCGACTTCAAACTGCTCAAGAGCTTCAGCCACTCAGAGACCGCCTTCACCGACATCGCCACCCGCACCGGCGGCACCAGCACGTAGCTGGCCGCGGGCGCGACGCTGGCGCTGTCGGCTGCCACCAGCCTCTACGGCGAACTTGGCAAGCTCTGGTCCTCGGGCGGCGGCGCGCGCGCTAGCAGCGGGCTCAACACCAGCGCGGGGTGAAGGCGGCGCTGGTAGGGCTACGGCGACAGGGCGTCTCGGCGGGAGGCGCTGATCAGTGGTCGTGAGTGCTACCGTGCACGCGGCGGTCGCAAACGGGGCAGGGGCCACAGTAGCCTGTGATGTCTCTGGGCAGCACCCAGCCGCATATCGAGCAGTTGCGCGCGTCGATCCGAACGACTGCCTTCCCGTCCATCCCCCTTATGGCCTGAACGTCAGGAGCAACGCCCGATCGGTCGCATTCGTCGATCAGGTTGGATAGCTTGGGCTGTAAATCTGCCATGCTGCATTGTCCTCGCTCAATCCGGACTGCGCACATGACCCTCAATCTCGTCACGCGCATCCCCAAGCGTCTGGTACGCGCGAATCAGCGCCACTCGAACGACGTCTTGGTGAGTGGCCGCATCAAAGCTCCGATCGCTGCTCAGCGAATTGGCGGACACGGCTGCGGCAACGATCTGCACGGCTTGCGCAAAGCGCGCTTCGTCGATTTTGGATCTTTCGCTCATGGGCACCCTCCGGTAAAGGTTGGTGACATACCCGAAGGGCGGGGTAACTTCGCCATCAGTCGCCGAGACGCGCATCGAAACGACATGCTGATGCGTGACTGTACGCCTGCAGACCTCTGGATTGCCGCCTGCGCGCACCGGCTGGACGCGGGGCCCGCGCTACGATCCGTTCTTAAGCAGGAGTTTTCGACACGGCACTTTCGCTCGTCCCCAATGACACCGGTTGGTTGGTCGCGAAAGGCGTCGGCCAGCACCAAGGACCGCACTCGATCGACTCTACGAAATGGGCGGAAACCTCTTCTTGAAGTTCACGGTGGGCAGTCGAAACCCTGGCGGTGGGGACGATGTTGACGTACAGCTCTCGCTCGACCAAGTGCATCTGCTCATGCTGGGTGCGGCTGAAGGGCTTGTGCGACTTGGCGACGATCGAGGGCGTGCGACGCTCGCGGCTGAGCAGCACCGCGCGGGCATGAAAAAGCCCGTCCAAGCGGGGGATTAGCACCTCCATGCCGAGCGCGCGACACGCCCGCGCCGATGATTCCAGGTGCAAATCAGCATCTGGGCGAATACATCGGGCCCGGCGAGGTAGACCCGCGGACGGGAGGCAAGTGGGTTCACCAGAAGCGCCAGAACGGACGGCGGCGCGCCGGCGCCGGCTCCAGCGGGGCGTTCAATGTCGTGGCCGATCCGAAGCGGCGCCGAACCTCGACTTCGTGAACGTGAGCAGATCCCCGTGCCTCCGAGTGGCCGCGCAGCGCCAGCAAGCGAAGCTGATGGGCTCGGTTGAGCAGCTCTTCATCTTCGAGATTTCCTGGCTCCGTCATGCTCATTCCTCCTGCTCGGTCATGGTGGGGCTCCTGTGGCGTCATGCTATCCGGCGCGCGATTCGCCGTACCAAGTCTGGTGCACGAACTTCCCATGCTCATGCTCGATCCCCGAGAAGCTGATCGTGTCGGAGGCGCAAGCTACCAAGGTCGGTGCCCACAAGATGCCAAACGCTGGCTGCCTCTGGCCCGGGACTGACACGTAGAGCCCGAGGCGGGTCCGCCCCATCTTGTGGTCGAGCACCAGCATGCCGCGCGCCCACTCCTGATCGGCGAACTCCCGATCGCTCAACTTTTTGCCGCCCCGGTAGCGCCGCTTCATCCTGACCCGCATGCTGGATAAGCATACAGTCTTTTGCTATGCATGACGCCATGCCCTGTTGCTTGGTGTCGCGCTTGTCCTGGCGGCACTGGGCATCCTCATAGCTGACCGTCGTGAACCGCTGGAACAAGCGGGATCAACTTCAGCGGCAACCTGATCGGCGTGCGCCATCGCTCCATCGGCTTCGGCCAGGACGTCTTCCACTAGGCCGCGGAGATGATCCGCAACGACAAGAGCGCGCTGACGGGCCACCCCGACCAGGAGCGCATCAGCGCGCTGCGCAAGATCATCGATTCGAGCCTGTCCAGTGCGAGGGCGAAGACCGCCGCCCGCGCCGAGCACTCCAAAATGGATCGCCCGGTCGACATGGCCCCGGCCACCAGCCCCGCGACGCCGGTCACCAGAATGTTGCCGTGGCTCGGACCGGCAGCCGCGACGCCGATTGCGAGACTGGCGGTCGAGACGATGCCATCGTTGGCGCCCAGCACGGCGGCGCGCAGCCAGCCGATGCGGTCAGTGCGGTGACGTTCAGTGTGGCGGCGAAACGATGTCATGGTGCAGTGCTGTCGGTGGGTCGGTCGCAAGCAGGCCCCGACACAGGCGCCAGCACATTCCGGGCGGTAAGTCAGACCGGAGAACACCCATGATGCGGCGCCCGACCCGTCGAACCACGCTAACGCCCGCCAGTCGGTGGTTTGCTCGACGAGGTAGCTGCCGACCTGTGGCGCGACGATCGCCTGCGAGCCATGGCCCCAGCCCGGGCTACCGTCGAGTGGCTGAAGCCGATAGCATCTGAGGATGTGGAACCACTACCAGACGATTAAGGCGCGCGAACGTCTCCAGAGGCAGTTCGACGTCATCCTGCCGCCGAATTGGGTGGCACCGAACGGCGGCCACATCTACAAGCACAACCAAGCTCCGTTCGTCATCAATCCGGCAGGCCCCGACAACGCCGGAGGCCTTGAGCGGGAGTGCCTCATTGGGGAGTTCGGGCTGCTGCCTGCGCGCTCGCGCAAGCGCGATATCAAGCGCGACACGCTGAAGGCCAGGTCGGAAACAGCGGCGGAGGAGTTCTCCTACGCAATCCCCTGGCGGCGCCAGCACTGCGTGATCCCGGCCGACTGTATCTACGAGCCCGACTGGCGAACGGGGAAGGCGATCGAGACCCGCATCGAGCGCGTTGACGGGGATCCGATGGGCCTGGCGGGCTTGTGGGACCGGTGGGTCGACGCCGGCACCGGCGAGGTCGTTTTCAGCTTCACGATCCTCACGATCGACGCGACCACGCACGCGCTGATGAAGAACTTTCACCGCGCCGGCAAGGACAAGCGCATGGTCGTGATCCTGCCGGAGGCGATATACGACTTGTGGCTGGCGGCGCCCGCCGACGAATCGATGGCGTTCATGCAGCAGTACCCCGCCGAGCTGCTGGTGGCCACGCCTGAGCCGCTGCAGCACGCGCCGCAGGCCGGCCTGCTCTAGTCCACAGCAACGAGGAACGCACCATGATCGACGCGCTTGGGTTCATTTACGACGTGGCCAAGGACATCAAAGAACACTTCGCCTGGAAGGATGAAGACAAGCTCGTTGAGATCACATGGCCGCAGTCGTCGGGGTTCGAGAACGAGGCGAAGAAGGCCGGCTACGACATCGGATGGACCCGACTCGACAGGGTTGAGACCAAGAAGCTGGAGGGCTACGACGTTATGTTCGAGTTGGATAAGGCTGCAGGCTGGGTCCTTATACAAGAGGGGGTGACACATGCACGTCAACGCCTGCGAGCCGCTGCTTAAACTTCAGGCAGTCTCGGGGAGATTTCCCGGGGAGATTGACGGGGAATATCAGTAACGCGAGCAATAGCAAAGTCCGGTTGGGCAGTGAGCGTTTCTTTTGCAGCTTCATCGAGAGCCTCTCCCTTGTTCAGCGGTGCGCCGCGCCTCTTCATGGCGCGCCGCGCGATCGGCCAGCCGCGCACTCTCGGCAGCCGTCGCCTTGTAGTCGGAGAGGTCCGCGCGGGCCTCGGCGGCTTCAACTGGAGCCTTGCTCCATTGCACTTCCTTGACTGGCCAGCGCGCCGGTCAGCAGCAGCGCCCACAGCGCCCCGGGCAGCATGTCGAAGGCGGCGAAGAAGGCCTTCATTCGTCGTCTTCCGGCAGGTCGGGCAATGCGAACGGGTCCATCAGACACATCCACATCAGGGGCCAGAAAATGACCAGCATCAGCGGCACTCCGGCGCGGCCACGTCGATGGCCAGAGCGAACCGCGCGACGAGCCGATCACTGCAATCCTTCGCGGGATGACCCCACCGACAGCGCGCAGGAGCTTGACCTCGCAAGCCTCGCGCGCGACCGGCGGCCCTATGAGACCAGCGACGGCCACATCTGCGTGCTGGTCTACAACGACAAGCACTGGCGCAGCTTCTTCGAGGCCATCGGCCAGCCCGAGGTCTTCGCGGGCTCGGAGAGAACACAGTGGAACTCTTGCGCGAGTTTGGCTATGCCGATGAACGAATTCAGGAGTTGCTGTCTGATGCAGCGATACAAGGAGAGGCTACTCGGCTGGAAGGCCTCTGGCCTTCGTGAAGCTGCGAAGCCTGCTGTAGGCGCCGGGATTGCGCCCCGCGGGCCTATTCGATGCCTTTTCCCACTGCCTCGTGCAGGTCGTAGTCGCGCAGCATCACCGGTTCGACGGAGCCGCCCGATACGCGCCTGCGCACAGCTGCATTGAGTTCCTGCGCGTGAAGGTGGTAGGTCGCCAGCGGCTCGTCGTCAATGGCGGTCGACCGATAGCAGTAGTGCAACGTTTCCTTGCCGATGCTCGCACCAACGAATTTGTCATCGATGGCCACCCAGAAATGCACGGCGCCCGAGGCCTCATGAAAGAAGGGAGTGTTCGACATAGGAGGTCCTGGGATGGTTCTCGCGGTCGTCGATCCAGATTGACGCCTTGGTTTCAATGGCATGGATGGCATCGCCGCCGTTGGCAAATTGCCTGCACGAGATGATGTGGCACTGGCATACCTCGTCGAAGTACAGCACTGCCCCGGCGGCCACGGTGCCGTCGTAGGCAACGCTTGTGAGGTGGCTGCGTATCTCCCAGCCTTGATAGGAGGAGCGTGTTGAGTCGTGGTCGTGTTCCATGGTGCCTTGCTTGAACAGGGACTGAGCCCAATGTTCCCTTCTACGCCGGGCACCGCCACTCGTCGGTACGGCAGCGCACAGACACAAGCATCGGCCGCCGGATGCCCCGCATCGGTTCAAAGCAATCCCGCGTAGCTTTTCCTGTCCGCGGCATAGCAGGCGCACGCCGTTGCTTCGAGTCCTGGACGATCGAGCACGTTGAGGGTTCCGCGGTTGTACTCGATCAACCCACTGCGCTGCAGCGAACCGGCGGCCTCGGTGATGCCGACACGGCGCACGCCCAGCATGTAGGCGAGAAACTCATGCGTGACGTGGAAACTGTCGGCATGGGCGCGGTCCTGGCTCATCAGGAGCCAACGCGCGAGGCGCGGGCCGATCTGGTGAAAACGCAGGCAGGCAGCCGACGCGGCCAGCTGCGACATCGAGACCTGGATGTAGCGATCCAGCACTCGCTGCAGTGGCGCGTTGCGTGCCAGTTCGCGCTGGAAGTCGGCAGCAGTGATGCGCCAGGCCGCGCCTGCGCCCTGCACCAGCGCGCGCAAGGGCGCAATCTCCACGCCGAGGGCGAGGTTCGAGCCCAACATCCCTTCGCGACCCACCATGCCCACTTCCAGTCCGGGATGCTCGTCGATCTGCGCAACCAGCGAGATGAAGCCGTCGACGGGAAAGTAGACGTGAAGGGTTGGAGCGCCCGGCTCGTGGATCACTTCGGCCAGGATCAGATGGATCGGTTCGCAGACGTCCAGCAGCCGCCGGCGGTCATTGCGCGGGAGCAGTTCGATGAGGTGGTTCTCGATCGCGGCCAAGAGATGCTCCGTGTGAGTGGTACGAGCCACTCTGCGCGCAAATGTCCGGTGCGACTGTCTGCCAGCGCACAGACTTGAAAGCGACAGCGTTCTATGAATGATGTTTGAACGGCACCAGCCGAAGAAAGGCCGCCATGCAAAACTTCACCAAACCCTTCGTCAATCTTTCCACCGCGAATGCGGAACTCATCACGCGCTTTTCGCAGTTGCAGGAAATGGTCGACCTGGTCAACACCAGCGTACAGAAGTACCTCGAGCTCTCGAGCTGGCACAGAAGACTTTCGGAGGTGCGCCCGCGTCCGAGGCCCAGGCCGACCTGATCCGAAGTCTCACGGAAAACTATTCGACCTTCGCGCGAGAACACGCCGAAGCCCTCATGGGGATGGCCGCTGAAGCACAGGCCCAGATGTCTCAGCAGGTGGCGGACGCTTCGAAGATGGTGAACCCGACAGGTTCCCGCTAAGGCTTGTCGCAAGCTACGGCGACAGCGTCTTCTTCTCGATCAACCCCGTCAATAGCGCGAGTTGCTGCTTCTGGATCTCCAGCAACTCTTCCCATTGCCGCTCGCGCAATTGATCGATCTTGTCGTGCAGCAGCATGATCTCCAGTTCGGCCTTGAGGTTGACTTCGTAGTCGTGCTCTGCATGGATCCGGTCCTTTTCGGATTGCCGGTTCTGCGACATCAGGATGATTGGCGCCTGCACCGCCGCCAGCATCGAAAGAAACAGGTTGAGCAAGATGAACGGGTAGGGGTCGAAGGTCGTGCTGCGGGTTGCCAGGAGCAAGGCATTGAGCGCGACCCACAGCAGCATGGTCGCGCCGAAGAGCCCGACGAAGGTCCAGGAGCCGCCGAAGGAAGCGACCGCGTCTGCCGCGCGTTGGCCGAATGACTGTCCGCCATCAGCATCTTGCGCGACATTGCGCGAAACATGCGTTCGCTCAGCGACGTGTCGCGCGATGCGCTTCGTTCGCTCGTCGAGGGCGTCGTAGCGCGAACCCAGCAGCTTGGTTGCGATTTCTTCCGGTCGATGCATGTCTCCGCCTCCTGTTCGTCGGGTCGGAGTCCAAGACGCCTACGCCGACTGGGGCGTCCTCATCTGCTCCTGTGCCGTGCGCAGTAGACACCATTCCGACACGCACGCGTCGAAGAGAGCGATGTTCTGTGCGACTTCCGCTCGCAGCCATTGCCTGGCGCCTTCCTGCGCGTTGATGTCGGCCGCGAACCATGCTGCCCGCGCGTCGTCGCACGCGGCGCCGAGGCACCCCAGACCTGGGCGAAGATCGACAGGGTTTCATCTGCAGGAAGATCCGCCCAGATGATTCCCAACCCCGAGAGCGCATCTCGACGCTCGCTCAGGTCGACGTCGCTGCGGAAGTGGCCGTTGTCTTCCGCGATGGTGGCGCTCAGCCCGCCGGCCAGGACCGTCCAATTCCCCGAGTGTTCCGTCCACTTTGATTCCCGGACCGATCGATCAGGAGTCGACTCCGAGGCGGCCGCGTAGAACGCCGGGAGCTTGCCGCCACAACCAGCGCAGAATTTGGCCTCGTCGCGATTGACGGTGCGACAGAGCCTGCATACCACCACAGGCTGGTCGCAGGTCGGGCTTTGGCATGAAATCCTTACGCCCTTTTGTAAGGCGGCGCCGGGGCGCTGTCTGTACGGCAACGCACATCGCGCCCGATGCGCGACCCACGCCGCTTTCCCCGTCTAGATGGCGGTCTTGCGCGGAAGGAGCCTGTCGTACTCCTTCTTGACCACTGCATAGCACTCGCAGGAGCGCCGCTCCAGCCCTTGCCGATCCAACACGGAGATGTGGCCACGCGCATAGCTGATCAGACCGACCTTCTGAAGCTTGAGTGCCCCTTCGGTGACGCCTTCGCGGCGCACACCGAGCATGTTGGCGATCAGTTCCTGCGTCATCACGAGTTCATTCCCCTGCAGCCGGTCCAGGCTCAGTAGCAGCCAGCGGCACAGTTGCTGATCCAGCGAGTGGTGCCGGTTGCAGACCGCCGTTTGCGCCATCTGCGTGATCAACGCCTGGGTGTAGCGCAACAGCAGGTGAAGGACGGGCGCCCGGTTGAACTCCTCCTTGATCACCTGTGCCTTGAGCCGGAAGCCATGGCCGGCGCTTTGCACGACCGCACGGCTGGGGGTGGACTCTCCGCCCATGAACAGCGAGATGCCAACGATGCCTTCGTTGCCGACCACGGCGATCTCCGCCGAAGCTCCGTTCTCCATGACGTACAACAAGGAGACGATGGCGGTTGTCGGAAAGTACACGTGGCTCAACGTGGTGCCCGACTCATACAGCACCTGACCCAGCGGCATCTCGACCGCCTCCAGCTGAGGCAGCCAGCGCTGCCATTCGGCATCGGGCAATGCGCCGAGCAGGCAGTTTCCTCTCGGTTCGGGCTGAAGGGCCATCGTTTCCTCCGCATATTGGCTTTGAGGATGACCTGGGGCATGCTCGTGTGCACACCCCTCTTGCCATTGTAGGCACTTGAACCGAAAACCATGTCCGCTATCGCACAAACGGGCCGTTCGGTGGCGCACAGACAAGAATCTTGCATCGGCTCATGCTGCAATTTGACAGTCATCCGGCGCTGGTAGAGGTTGCTTCGGCGCCCTCCCGTCATGGGAGGTTCCTCGATGCCGGGACTGTCCCCAATTCCTTTGACGCAGGCACGAGGCCATCCGGGAAACCGAATCCGGAGCATAGCGACGCTGCCGCTGCGAGTCGTCAGTGCAGCCAGCGGACATCCGGCTTATCAGCCACGCGCTGCCTCGCGCAAGGCCATGCATCGCCGATGCGGGTGTCGACCGCGTGCGCAGTCCGGGCGAAGCGGCGGGCTCCAGGCCGAACATGACCTGCCCCCTCCCAGCCGTACCAGCGTAGTGGCAGCGAAGTCCGTCAACTTGGAGAATGACGGACATGAGAAAGAGCAGATACACCGAGGAGCAGATCATCGGTTTCATCAAGCAGGCCGAGTCCGGCTTGCCGATCAAGGATC